>DIHT01000148.1:4999-83307 GCA_002420305.1 Akkermansiaceae bacterium UBA5689
GAACAAGGCAGACTTGCCTACGTTAGGACGTCCAACGAGTGCGACCACGGGCTTCCGAATGCTGGGTTTCATAGTCCTGTTATTTTATGGACGAGATTGTTCCTGATGGAGTATCTGCACTCCTTGAAGAATGCTCTGATGGGTAGCCAGAACGATAAAGACCGAGGTTACGATGACAGGATAAATTGGATTGATGGGAATGATTTTCAGTCCTGTCCATGAGACGGTGAACATAATTGAAGCCGTGCAGGCTTTTCCTGTCCAATGCGGTTTTATCTCAACGGAACGGTTTAGATAGCGCAGAATTGCTATTCCGCCCCATACAACGGCATCCCGGAGAAAGACAAGCCCAACGAACCAGGCAGGGATCTTCCAGTTTTCACCCCACGGGAGCAGGAAGAGGATCGTTATCGCGGTGAGAATGAGGAGCTTATCTGCGAACGGGTCAAGGAATGCGCCGAGGCGGGTTCGCTGGTTGTAGCGGCGAGCAATAACTCCATCGGCGTAATCGGTCATCGCGGCGACAAAGAATATCCCCACAGCCCACCAGTGGAGGGCCTCGTTGGGGTTGCCTGATTTTACGCTCATTCCGTAGGAGACTGCAGGAACCGCAAAGACTGGAACCAGAAGGGTCCGGAGAAGGGTAAGGTAGGTGGCCGCAGTCACGGTAGGGTTTAACTTAGCCAAGAGAGTGGCAGGTGGCGAGTGCTTGATCTCCAGGCTCTCGTTTCTTGCCCCATCGGAAGGGTTCCTTCATGATTTCCCTGTGACCGGGAATGATGTCAGGGAGGCCCTTCAGCAGGCGAGGGTAGTTCCTTCCAAGAAACTGGGCCAGAATTTCCTTACCGACCCGAATACGGCCCGGTGGATTGTGGATCAGCTGGACCCGGCTCCAGACGATTTCGTGGTGGAAGTAGGGCCGGGCACGGGCTCGTTGAGCGAGGCTCTTGTGGGCAGGGTGCGCCGATTACTTCTTATCGAGTTTGACCGAAGGCTTGCGGATTGGCTGAAACACCGGTTTGCCAAAGACGAAGCCGTTGAGGTAGTGCATGCAGATGGGGCCCGGTTTGACCTGCGTCCCTTATTCAAGGAGCGGCCTGTAAAGCTCGTTGGGAACCTGCCCTATTCCGCAGGCGGTGCAATTCTGAGAAACTTTCTTGAGCGGCCATCTCCAATCTGTCGAGCGGTCCTCATGCTCCAGCGAGAGGTGATCGATCGGATCGTGGCGAAGCCGCGAACAAAGCAATATGGCGTGCTTTCGCTTAGGATGCAGAGCGAATGGGTGAGTAATCCAATAAAGACGATCGGCCCTAGTGTATTTTATCCGCGTCCGGCTATTGACTCAACGGTAGTCGAGGTCAGCCCGCGGAGCGACGAGTTCCCGGTCTATGACGCTCGCTTTTTTGACGAGCTGATCCGCCGGGGATTTTCCCAAAGGCGTAAGCAACTTCGAAAGGCTCTGCCATCGGAGCCAGAATGGTCGAAGGTAGCTGCTAATCTTGGTGTTGCAGAGACTGCTCGGGCAGAGGAGTTGGATCTCGCTCAGTGGGTAGAGCTTTGCAGGTGCTACGACCCTCATCCTCTGAGCAAAATCCCACAGCGGGATGACGAGTTGTTTGACGTTGTCGATGGGCAAGATCAGGTAGTCGGTCAGGAAGAACGGTCGGTAGTTCATGAGAAAAACCTGATTCATCGTGCCGTTCATGTCTTCATTCTGAATAAGCGTGGGGAAGTATTTCTTCAGAAAAGATCGAGGCTGAAAGATGCTCAACCCGGGGTCTGGGGCTCGAGTGTTAGCGGGCACCTCAATTCCGGTGAGAATTATGAATCTTGCGCAGCTAGAGAGCTCGAAGAAGAGGCTGGTCAGCAGAATATCGGAGAAGACATGGGGCAATTGAATCGCGTGGCGATTTTGCCGCCCACCAAAGAGACAGGATGGGAGTTTGTGCATCTTTTCGAAGCTCGTCAAACGGACCCTATTCGCTTCCCTTGTTCCGAGGTTGAGGCTGGCATATGGATGCCTCCCGGGGAGGTTTGTGCTTGGCTTTCAAAGCGCCCTGAAGATTTTTCCAGCGGATTTATTTCCTGTTGGAGGGCATGGAAAGCGGTTCGGTAGTTGCCAGAGGAGAGAACTCGGGCGAGAATTACCCCGTCGTGTTCGCTCCCAGGCCAGCGAGAGAAAAGAGTGTCGCCATAGCGGTGGTCGCTGCGGTGATTTTGCATTTGATGGCATTTGGCGCGATGGTGGGGGGCGCCGTAATAAATATTCTCACGGAGGAGAAGGATGATGAGATCATCAGTAATACTCCTGCGGATAAGGGGAGGGAGGTTCTCGTCGAGCTGGACGCGCTTGAGTTGATGGCGATGCGTGAGGCTCTGGAGCAGACAAGTGTAAGCCCAGAAAATTTTGATCGAGCGGCTGAGGAAGCATCTCTGCCGGAGTTGGTTGAAGCTGAGGCAAAGAGCTTCGTGGAGACATCTCGGGAACAGGAGAGTGAACGGAGTGTCGAGGGTGCGGTTCTGATTGGCGAACGTAATACCGAGGAGGGCAGCGAGCTCGCTCCTTCCCGGGTAGATGGACCGGCAGTTCCGACTCAGAGAGGGAGAGAAGCTGAAAGAAACGAAAGAATTCTCACCGACTCCGATTTCTCACCGGGAGAGAACGAAGGTCAGGCTGGTGGCGGAGATCCCCCGGAGAAACTCTCAGGATCTGCTGTTGGAAAGACCAAGAGCCCAACCCCGGCAAATATTACGCCCACGCCTCCCGGAGAGCGCGACGTAGTTGAGATCCCCGTGGAAGAGACATCCGGGTTGCGGCAACAGGTGGATAAGAATGATCCAGAGCGGCTGGAGACCGGCGATGCCGATGAAGGTGGAGAGGAAGGGTTGAGAGAGACATCTGAGGAGCGGCTAAAGGATAGTGAAGGGCAGGAGGGATTCAATACGGAGTCTCGCAAGACAAGGATGGAGGGGACGATCAGTCGCCGAGGTCAGAGCTCCCTGAAGGTAGAGGCGACGGCTCTTGGAAAATACAAGGCACAGGTGAACCGGATCATTGAAACGGAGTGGCAGAGGCGTTGTGTCATGCACAGGGATCATGTTCTCCCGGGAATTCTAACCCTGCGGTTCTATGTGGATAAGGCGGGGCGGGTTTCTGGTCTACGTTACCTTGACGTATTTCAAGCGAGCGCGATGCAGAAGGGTTTCACCATGAGGGCAGTCCAACAGCCGCAGTTGCCCAGTATGCCGGAAGAGGTTGTTGAGGAACTTGAGGGAGAGCCTCTGGAATTTCATATTAACTTTCACTTTTGAGATGTTGCCTGCGTTTACTCAATTTTCAGTATCGGGAGTTGCCCCAGAAGCTCTTCAGAAAACATGGAAGTTCTTTGCAGATGGGGGGTTTTTCATGCTCTTGATCGTGTTCTGCTCGGTGCTGGCGCTCATGGTGATTGTATATAAAATGATCACCCTCACAAAGGCCTCGGTGGTGCCCGGGCGTTTAGCGGGCGAAATCGAGTTGATCGAGACGCACTACGAAAGTGACCGTGGTGAAAGGTTGCGAGCTGAGTTCAGAGAGGGAGATTCTTCTCTGGCGCGTCTGTGCGATGTCGCTATGAGGAATGAGGGTCTTCCCATTGGGGAAGCCAAGGAGGCGGTGCAGGCGAGTGCAAGAGAGGAGGTTGTCCGGATGAATGCGGGGTTACCAATTCTTGACGTGGTTATTACTGTTGCTCCCTTGTTAGGCCTGCTGGGAACGGCCAGCGGGTTAGTTCTCATTTTTGGAAATACCGAGGATCTCACTTCCGGTGCCAACAACGCCAAGATTGGCGCTGGGATAGCGCGGGCCTTGGGAACCACAATCGCGGGGATGGTGGTCGCGGTTCCCTCAGTGGTGGCCCACAGTTATTTCACGAGAAAAATTGAGACAATGGCAGCCCGCTTGGAGGTGCTGCTAGGGGGGATTATAGGTGCTCGTGATTTACCGGCAGGGCGTGATGGGAAAATGGACAGTCGCCAGACACTCTCTCAATTTCCAGACTCGGATAGATAATGAAATTTTACCAGCCAGGGCGAAGAAAGGAGCGGGTTCCGATCGTTCCCCTCATTGATATTCTGACCATCCTGCTTATCTTCTTCATTGTAACCCGGGGTGTTCCGGAGGAGGAAAAGATTTCTGCGGCGCTTCCCGAACCAAGACCAGTGGTGAAGGTGACTCTTCCAGTGGTGAAGGAAATGGCAACCTCCGAGGTGGTGGAGCGCAGGGCAGTGCTCGCGGTTGGAGCAGGGGGAACAATTACCCTTGATAACTATGAGCTTGCTAGTCCTGATCTTCTTTCCGATGCGCTAATTGTGTTTCGTGAGGAAAACCCTCTTCGGAAGCTGGAGCTTGCGGCAGATCAGGCAGCGACTCTTTCACAGCTTTTCATGGTGCTGGACGCCCTGACGGCAGCACAGTATGACATCAAGGACGTTCCCGCCCGCATTCGTCGCCCTCAACCTGTCGACTTTGTAGATCCGCTTCAGCCATGATTCTCTCAATCACCCAGTTTGGAGACCCAGTTCTGCGTAAACGTTGCAGAGAGGTCAAAGAAGTCACAGATGAAATCAGGAGTCTCGTAGAAGACATGATTGAAACCATGCACGACGCCAACGGGGTGGGTCTTGCTGCTCCCCAGGTAGGAATAGACCTTCGACTGGCAGTTGTGGATGTCTCCCATGATCCCGACTGCGTGAGTTTTCTCCGGGTGAACGGCGAGGAAGTATCTGTCACAGAAATCATGCCGCTTGTTTTCATAAACCCAACCTTCAAAAAAGGAGGAGGCAAGGAACGCATGGAGGAGGGATGCCTGAGTATTCATGAGGTCCGCGCGGAGGTGCAGAGGCCGGGAATGGTGGATGGAATCTTTCCACAGTTGGACGGGAGCGAGCTGCGCATCGAGACCGACGGGTTGCTGGCGAGGGTGATTCAGCACGAAACCGACCATCTCAATGGAGTTCTCTTCGTTGATCGACTGAGTGCCGCCGGCAAGCTGATGGTACGTGGGGAGTTGAAGAGGCTTAAGGGCTAAGGGTAGCCGGAAAGGTTGGATTGCAGGGATTCAAGTGTTTGAGGTGAAGTCTCTCTGGATGAGCGCACCCGGAGTCTTCCGGGTTATTCACATCAAATAGGTTTTACATTCCTGAGGGGTGGGAGCTAGCTTGGAGGGTAGTCACTTTAAGGTATGTCTCACTCAAATCACTCATCTAATCCATTTGCTTCACGCCCGGTTGGGGAGTCCGCTGACAGGGACGGAGTTAACGAGAGTCCTTTTCAGGTAGAGATGGATGGTTCTGAGGGTGATTCAATGATGTCCTCGGACCGGGCGAAACTACGCCCGACAGAAGGTTCCCAGCCCGCCTCTTCAGCAAGTCCATTTGAGCTTGTTGAGGGGAATCGTTCAGAGATCGAAGGGGGCGTGAGTCCGGGGTTCCCCATGCATGGATTTCCCTCCGGTCCTGCGGCTCTCGCTCCATTGGAAATGGTGCCATCCCGATCGCCGGGTGAGCCTTCATTTAGCGGTGAGAATAGCGCATCCAATGATTCTGGAGATCCCTTTGGGGAAATGACTCCGCAGCAGGAAAATACAGCTTCCGCGATGAATCAAGCGGTGCCGATTTCCCCGGTGGGGAGTAAAGCGCAAGCGGATTTTGCCATTCCCGCAGGAAGCAGTCAGTCTGCTGCCGGGGCCAATGCGGGGGTAACTTTGCCAGGGCAACGGGACGAACAGCCGGCCCTCCTCTCGGACCGCACAAGGCAGCTCGAGTTGCGGGCAATTTTTGGGGTGGACCATGAGTTAAGCCACTTGGAGATCATGGAGCGAATGCGAGATTTGCCTGGAATCATTAACGTAGCAGAAATCAATCTCTCTGAAGTAGACGCCTTCGGCAGTCTGAAGAGCTGCGCATCAAAGCTGGGATTAGGGAATGAAGATGCGGTGATCGTGAACTGCCCGCGGGGTGTGATTGATTTTGTTCAGTATCAGGGGACAGCGCTTGGGATCCTCATGGAGGGACGGTATGGTCCCGGGGTGCGGGAAACGATTTACATCTGCACGCGAGAGCTGGAGAGGCTCAAATAGCCCTCGTAATGTCTTAATGCCTTAAGGGTCCGGGACGATTCGAACAAGCTCACCTGGACTGCTACGTGAGAGCGAAGATGCTCATGGCCTCTGAACATGTCCTTGCTACCTTTCGTCGGTGAGGAGCGCTCACAAGTCAGAGAAGTCCTGGAAGGTTCGCGTTGATACGGGGGGGACGTTCACTGACGGCTGGGCGCTCAGTCCCGATGGGGACGAGCGTCGCTGCAAGGTGCTCTCCAGTAGTGTGATAAGAGCGCAAGTTGAGGAGGTAGTCGCAGGAGGTTGTTACCAGCTTGCGGGAGATCACGAGTTTGCAGGTAATTTTCTAAGAGGTTTTCAGGTTGAGGGGGGGGGAGTGGTTGCTGATTGGAATCCTAAGGGGGGCCTGCTTTCTATTCATGGAGGAGGCGATTTTGCAAAGGGTGATGCTCTCGAGATGTTTACCGGAGAGGAGCCTCCGATCCTTGCCTTGCGAATTCTTACTTCTACTCCGCTTGAGCTGCCCTTTCCGGATGTCGATTTCAGGGTGTCCACGACGAGGGCGACTAACGCATTGCTAGAGCGCAAGGGAAGCAAGGGGGTTCTGATTACAACCGCAGGATTTGAGGACCTCTTACGGATTGGTGACCAGCGCCGACCACATCTATTTGATCTGCGACAGGAGCTTGAGGCCCCGGTATTTGACTCCTGTGTGGGATTAAGCGGACGCATCGACGCTTCCGGGCGGGTCATTGAACCCCTCTGTAAAACAGAGGGAGAGGCTCTTGTCGAGAGGTTGAAATCCGATGCTGTCGATGTTGTGGCTGTCGCTCTTTTGAATAGCTATGCGAATCCTGTGCATGAGCAGGAAGTGGGAGGTTGGTTGCGAGAGGCGGGGATTTCATTCGTCTCTCTCTCTACCGATCTGACTGGGGCGGTTCGACTCCTCCCGCGTGCGGAGACGGCCACTGCTAATGCCTACCTTGCTCCAGTTATGGATTCGTTCGTGGCAAATGTCAGGAGCGGGATGGAGGGCGGAAGTCTTGAGCTTCTTACCAGTGGTGGAGGGCTCAAGGACGCAAAGGATTATCGACCAATTGACAGTCTGCTGAGTGGTCCAGCTGGTGGGGTGAGAGGGGCCATGGAAGTGGCGCGATCCGCTGGCTGCAATAAGGTTATTGCGTTTGATATGGGAGGAACCAGTAGCGATGTTTCTCGGATTAATGGAGGTCCAGTCCTGCGCTACGAGCAAAAGATTGGGCCTGCGAGAGTCGCTGCTCCGTCAATAAGGATTGAGACGGTAGCCGCAGGAGGAGGTTCTATTTGTCAGTGGTCTGCCGGGGCGCTCGCGGTGGGTCCGGAGAGTGCGGGGGCAGATCCGGGTCCGGCGTGCTATGGTAATGGAGGGCCGTTAACGGTAACGGATGTGAATTTGCTGCTAGGATTGATGGATTCAACGGGGGCAGGGATACCACTCGATATTGATGCAGCGCGGGCCAAGTTACATGAGTTCCAACGTAAGATGGAGGAAGACGGCGTGCCTCCAAGGCCAAAGCGACAATTGCTTGAGGGACTGCGTGAGATAGCGATTGAGCGTATGGCTGATGCGATTCGAAAGGTCTCAATCAGGGAAGGGTGTGATCCATCGAGCTACAGTCTGGTAGCGTTTGGGGGAGCCGGCCCCCAGCATGCATGTGGGGTGGCAGCCAAGCTCGGGATCAGAGAGATACTCATTCCCGGTGATGCAGGATTGTTGAGTGCGAGGGGATTGCATCACTGTGCCAGGGAAAAAATAGTAGAACAACAGGTGTTAGCTCGGGTGGATGTTCTTGGGGAAGGATGGGTAGAGAGAGTCGAGGATCTGGTGCAGGAGGCGTTGGATTCGCTGGGTGAGGGGGGCTCTCTGGACAGGGTTCTTTGTGAAATGCGATTGTGGGGGCAGGATTCTACGCTGGACCTCGAGATGGACGCGGTGCCTGAGCATGGTGAATTAGAAAGGTGTTTTCGTGAGAAGTATCGAGAGCTCTATGGATATGATCCTCCTGTAGGGAAAGAGATTGAATTGGTTGCGCTGAGAGTCGTAGCAGGAGTCGCGGAGAAGGGGCTCCCTGCAGAGGAATTTGGTCCCCCGCGGACGGTGGAAACAATAGAGGTTATACAAGATACTTTTAGAACCTGCGTGATTGAGCCTGGCTGGAGATGGGCTAAGGGCTCGCGCGGTGGGATGCGTCTGGTGCGCCAGGATCAGATAGATCCAAGTCGAGAGCAACCCTCTGACGGGTGGTCCCTGGAGATAGAGTCGGAGCTATTCCGTTGCCGTTTTGAAGGCCTCGTAGAAGAGATGGGTGAACTGCTGCGGAGGACTGCAATGTCTCCGAACATCAAGGAGCGCCTCGATTTTTCCTGCGCTCTGCTTGACGCAGAGGGAAGACTGGTTGTGAACGCTCCGCATATCCCAGTTCATCTGGGAGCGATTGGCCTGTGCGTCAGGAAAGTTAGTGAGGGACGGAAATGGAGGGATGGAGATACAGTGATGGTGAATCACCCCGCCTTCGGGGGCTCACACCTTCCCGATGTGACTTTGATCAGTCCTGTCTTTGTCAGAGAGCGCTTAATTGGTTTTGTTGCGAACAGAGCTCACCATGCTGAGATTGGAGGAAGGGCGCCCGGCTCGATGCCTGCGGAAGCCCACTGCCTGGAGGAAGAAGGTGTGGTCATCTCACCAATTCTCATCTGTGAATCGGGAAGGAGCCGGTTCCAGGAGATCGAAAGTCTCTTTCGATCGTCCTGTTACCCAAGTCGAATGCTGGATGATAATCTGGCGGATCTCGCTGCTCAGTCCGCATGTAATCATTATGGAGTCACGGCCTTGCAGGCGTTAGCTCGAGCCTCATCTTGCGAGGTTGTTCTTCGGAATATGACTGAGTTATGTCACCACGCTGCCGAGGTGATGAGGTCTAAACTTCTCCCTCTAAAAGGTCGCCGGTGGCAGGGAGAGGATGTTCTTGATGATGGAACGCGGATCCAAGTGCTGCTGCGATGCTCTGAGGAGGGATTGCAGGTTGATTTTTCGGGCTCTGGACCAGTTCATGAGGGGAACCTCAATGCAACAGAGGCAATCGTGAGGAGTGCGGTTCTCTATGTGCTTCGGGCGTGGGTTGGGGACCATCTTCCTTTGAACGAAGGCCTTCTAGACGATGTCCATATAAAGACGCCCGAGGGCATTCTAAGTCCCGTCTTTCCTCAGGACCCGGCTGTCTGCCCTGCGGTCGTCGGGGGAAATGTGGAGACCAGCCAGCGAATCGTTGACGTCCTTCTCGATGCGCTTGATCTGCAGGCCAACAGTCAGGGCACAATGAATAACGTCCTCTTTGGAAATGCGGCCTTCGCGTATTACGAAACCATTGGAGGTGGGTCTGGAGCAGGGCCTGGGTGGTCTGGGTTGAGCGGTACACACGTGCATATGAGTAATACCGCGATCACGGATCCGGAGATCCTGGAACGCCGGTTTCCTGTTCGCTTACTTAGTTTTTCTCTGAGAGAGGGCTCTGGAGGACGCGGTCGATGGAACGGGGGATGCGGACTCGAGCGTGAGTTTGAGTTTCTTGAGGGCATGACCGTCTCAATGCTGACTCAGAGACGCAAGAAAGGCCCCCGGGGGAAAAAGGGAGGAGCTGCGGGATTGCCCGGGCGCCAAGATATACTCCGGCGAGACGGATCGTGTGAGGAATTGCCTGAGATATGCAGTTTTACGGTTGAGACCGGCGAGCGGGTGCGGATTCTGACTCCCGGGGGAGGAGGCTGGGGGGAGCCCTAGTGCTTGCTGGGCCGGAGAGCTATCGGGATTTGGCTCGCGCTTATCGTCGGGGAACGTAAATTCCATTCATGGAAATATCGGTGAATCGTGCGCTTTCCTTCTTTCTTCTTCTGGTTCTTCCTGCATCGCTTATGGCTGATGAAAAGCTGACTCTCACGATGCGGTCGAGGGCCAAGGATGCTCCGGCCAAGGAAATTTCAGGAAAGGTCGAGTGGAAGGCATCTGCGACTGCGTTGATCATTTGTGATATGTGGGATGATCACTGGTGTAAGTCAGCAGCTCGCCGTGTGGAAGAGATGACCGGGCCACTGAATGAGGTGGTGAAGAAGCTTCGTGACCAAGGGGTCTTCATTATTCATGCCCCTAGTAGCGTCGTGGATTTTTACAAGAATACTCCACAACGACAATACGCCCAGAATGCACCCTTTGCAAAACCCCCAATAAAGTTGAGTACGAAGGATCGCTGGGGAACCAAGTGGTGTTGGCCTGATCCTGAGTTCGAGGGAGTCCTCCCGATTGACGATTCGGATATGGGTTGCAGTTGCAAGGAACCCAAGTGTGAGATTCGGGAAGCATGGACGAGACAGAACAAGGGGATTGAGATTCTTGGAGAAGACGCGATCACCGACAACGGACAGGAAGCCTTCAATCTTCTTTCCGCAAAGAAGATCGAGAATGTAATTCTCTGTGGGGTGCACTTGAACATGTGCGTCCTTGGGAGACCATTTGGAATCCGACAGATGGTGAAGCTTGGTAAGAATGTTGCTCTTATGAGAGATATGACTGATACCATGTATAATCCGCAGCGGCCACCCGGGGTTGACCATTTCACTGGAACGGATCTTGTCGTGGCTCATGTCGAGCGTTACTGGTGCCCAACTTTCACCAGTGCAGATCTTACCGGGAAGACGCCCTTTCGCTTTGCCGCAGATAAGCGCTGATTATCTCGTTGGCCGATAGCGGAATCCGATTGAGAGTCGTCGGCGAAAAGTGCCCAACAACGGGGCTACAGAATTGCATCATATTTCGCCCATCTAAAGTGATATCGGTGGGTCAGTAGGGCTAAAAGGGGCAGATTTTGAGGAATTAGCGGGCTAATATGCGTCTAGAGTCTCGACTTTTCGTGCGAGTTGAGGCAGATACGGCGGCTCCTTAGCTTCAGACAACCCAATTTTCAAGCATGTCAGACCTTTCAAGATATCGCAACATTGGCATTTTTGCCCACGTGGATGCAGGGAAAACGACCACCACCGAGCGTATTCTCAAACTGACCGGGAAGATCCATAAGATCGGCGAGGTCCATGACGGTGCCGCTACTACGGATTTCATGGAGCAGGAACAGGAGCGGGGAATTACCATTCAGTCAGCGGCTACAACCTGTTTCTGGAATGATCACCAACTCAATATTATCGATACCCCGGGACACGTAGACTTCACCATCGAAGTGTATCGATCTCTGAAGGTTCTTGATGGAGGCGTTGGGGTATTCTGCGGCTCAGGTGGGGTTGAGCCTCAGTCCGAGACGAACTGGCGTTACGCTAACGATTCTGCAGTCGCTCGTCTGATTCTAGTCAACAAGCTGGATCGGATCGGTGCTGATTTCTATCGGGTCGTAGACCAAATCAAGACAGTTCTGGCGGCCAAGCCCCTAGTGATGACCTTGCCCATTGGAATCGAGGACGATTTCACAGGTGTGATTGATATTCTGACAAGGAAGGCATGGATCTGGGATGATTCCGGAGACCCCACCAAATATACCATTGAGGATCCGCCTGCGGACATGGTGGACAAGGTCGAGGAGTATCGGAACGAACTAATCGAAACGGTTGTCGAACAGGATGACGATGTTATGGAGAAATACCTCGACGGAGAAGAGCCGGACGTCGAGACGCTCAAATCGTTAATCCGGAAGGGTACTATCGGCCTTGCGTTCTTCCCGACCTTCTGTGGATCGGCCTTTAAAAACAAGGGGATGCAGCTCATTCTGGACGCAATTGTGGACTACCTGCCTAATCCGACCGAGGTGCCTGCCCAGCCCGAAGTCGATATTGATGGAAATGAGACCGGCGAGTTTGCAATTGTTGACCCGGACCGTCCGCTACGAGCCCTAGCGTTCAAGATCATGGATGATCAATACGGAGCCCTGACATTCACAAGAGTCTATTCAGGGCGACTCCAGAAGGGGACCATGATTCTTAATACCTTCACCGGAAAGACAGAGCGAGTGGGCCGTATTGTTGAGATGCATGCTGATGACAGGAAGGAGCTAGAGGAGGCTCAGGCTGGAGATATTGTTGCTCTTCTCGGTCTCAAAAATGTTCAGACAGGTCATACGCTCTGTGATGAAAAGAATCCTGCTACGCTTGAGCCAATGGTGTTCCCAGATCCGGTCATATCGATGGCAGTAGCTCCCTCCGAGGTGGGGCAAGCCGATAAGCTGGGTGTAGCCCTTGCGAAGATGATGAAGGAGGATCCGTCTTTCCGGGTGGAAACAGATCAAGATAGTGGAGAGACCGTTCTTAAGGGAATGGGAGAACTCCACCTCGACATTAAGGTAGATATTTTGAAGCGGACCTATGGTGTGGAAACGGAAGTGGGTGCGCCGCAGGTTGCCTACCGGGAGACCATCACAAAGGCAATCGATGATTCCTACACACACAAGAAGCAGAGTGGGGGCTCCGGTCAGTATGCGAAGATAGATTTCTCAATAGAGCCCCTCGAGCCGGGTTCAGGCTTCGAATTTGAATCCAAGGTGGTGGGTGGTAATGTTCCCAAGGAATTTATCCCCGCTGTGGAAAAGGGTTTCAAGAGATCTCTCGAAAAGGGTGTTCTTGCTGGGTTCCCGTGTCTTGATTTCAAGGTGACACTTACTGATGGAGGACATCACTCAGTGGACTCCTCGGCTGTAGCTTTTGAGCTTGCGGCACGAGCGGCCTACCGGCATTCGATTCCGAAGGCATCTCCTAAGCTGCTGGAGCCAATCATGAAGCTGGATGTCTTTACTCCAGAAGACAATGTGGGAGACGTGATCGGTGATTTGAATCGGCGACGTGGAATGATTCATGCTCAAGATCGGGCTCCCACGGGGATTCGAATCAAGGCAGATGCTCCGCTGGGAGAAATGTTTGGCTACATCGGAGACCTGCGGACCATGACCTCGGGTCGGGGCCAGTTCTCCATGGAGTTTTCTCACTACACCGCTGCTCCTAACAGCATTTCTGCTGAGGTCATTAAGAAGGTTGAAGAGGAAAAAGCAGCCAAAGCCAAGTAAAGGGATCTGATCTGCTGACAGAATCGACCCTCTGCTGTCAGGCTGGAGAGCTACGAGCCATGGCATGGAGCTGAAGGCTCAGGTGGTGGAGGGTTCTTTCGCCCACTTCTTTGGGGGAAGGTGCTTCACCTGTTTCATTGTGCAGGCAGGTGGTAGTCACTCCTTCAAGTCCGCAAGGAGTGATTTGAAGAAATGGAGGGAGAGACTCTGCCGTGACGTTCAGGGCGAACCCATGCATCGATACCCACTTACGCACGCCCACACCAAGACTGGCAATCTTACGGTTCTGCACCCAAACCCCAGTTAGTCCTTCGCGAGCTCCAGCAATCACATCGTAATCCGCGAGAGTCGCGATGATTGAGTCCTCGAGGAGTCTGAGGTAGGCATGCAGATCCTGTCCATAATTCCGCAAGTTGAGAATCGGATATCCTACTAGTTGACCTGGCCCGTGATAGGTCGCCTGTCCTCCTCGATTGATTTCGTATACAGGGTGAGGGAGGTGGGATGAATTTCCGAGGCTACTCTGATTCCGAGTGCGGCCTATGGTATATACGGGGGAATGTTCCAGTAGAAATATAGTCTCCGGGGCTTCGCCGGAATGAACCTTGCCCACATGATCCTCTTGGAGATTAAGAGCCTCCTGATATGGGATATCAGTACCTAACCAGCAGGGAATCATTTGTCGTTATCTTAGGGTGATCCGTTCCTAAAAGGATTCAGATTTGAGTGCGTGGAAGAGCAGCCTTTTTCAAAGGGTCCGAGGCAAAAAGATGAGCTAGAGCGATAGCGAGGGCATCGGCTGCATCATGAGCGGGGGTTTCACTGAGTCCGAGCAAGGCTCGGACCATAAATGCGACTTGGTGCTTATCTGCGGAGCCCTTACCAACAACTGCCTGTTTGATCTTGCGAGGCGCGTACTCGTAAACATTCAATCCATGATCCGCAGCTGCGATAAGGGCGGCGGCCCGGGCCGCGCCCATGGAAATTGCAGTGCGGTGGGATTGCACATAGATGATCCCCTCGACCGCAACCTCGTCAGGCTCCCACTTCTCAATAAGGTGACTTAAGCCGGTTCTGATCGCAGAGAGGGCTTCAGACTGAGAAACCGTGCGTGGCACAGAAATAACATCAAAAGCAAGAGCGACATGGGATTTGTGGTCTCCCTCAACAATGGCAAAGCCGGTGTTTCTGATGGCTGGATCAATGGCCAGTATACGCATGGCTACTACTCCCTGACAACAGGAGGGGAATTACAGAACCTTGTAGGAATGCAGGCTTTTTCGGTTACTTGCGGCGTCGTCCCGAGGGGCGGCGGGGACGGCGGATGGGCTTGGCGGGCTTGTCATCCAGGATTGCGGTGTAGGCGTATTCAAAATCCTCCAGCTTCTTTCGTTCGATTTTCTTGTCGATGAAGCGCTCTACGGAAGTTGCAAAATCCAGTTCATCCGCAGTGAGGAGAGTGAAGGCGTCTCCTTCCTGTTCTGCGCGACCAGTTCGCCCGATCCGATGGACATAATCCTCCGCATTTTCTGGCACACGGTAATTGATCACATGAGTGACATTTGAAATGTCAATTCCGCGAGCCGCTACGTCAGTAGCAACCAGGACCTCATAGAGGCCGTCCTTGAAGCCCTTTAGCGCCTTCATGCGATCAGTCTGCTTAATGTCCGAATGCATTGCAGCCACCTTGTCGAGGCCCTTTTGCCTGAGGAGAGAGGCTACGGAGTCGGCTTCTTTTCGAGTGCGGGTGAAGATCATCACACTGTGAAAGTCAGTCTTATTCAGTAAGGCCAGAAGGAGCTCGTCCCGCTGGCTCATCGCCACCGGGTAGAAAGCGTGAGTGACGGTAGAGGGGACTGCTCGCCGGGCAATTTCGACCTCAACAGGGTCTTTGAGGCACCATTCCGCAAAGGTCTGAATTGCTGGAGGCATCGTTGCTGAGAAGAAAAGTGTCTGGCGCTCCTCCCAAGGGCAGAAATTGACTATTTTGCGAACATCAGGCAGGAAGCCCATGTCCAGCATGCGGTCTACTTCATCGAGGATGAGGGTTTTAATTTCACCGAACCGCATGCTCGCGCGGTAGAATAAGTCGATGAGCCGTCCCGGGGTAGCGACGACGATGTCAGCGCCGCGCTCTAGCTGCTCGACTTGTTTGCCGTATCCAACGCCGCCGTGCAGGAGGGCGACTCGGCACCCGGTATGCTTCCCGTAGTGCTCGAAGGATTCCGCAACTTGGTAGGCTAATTCCCGGGTTGGCTCCAGGACTAGGCACTGGGGTTTTCCCATAGCCGTCAGCTTACTAAGTACCGGAAGGGCAAAAGCTGCCGTTTTTCCGGTGCCTGTCTGCGATGCCCCGACGACGTCACGGCCGGCGAGAACAAGTGGAATCCCCTTCTCCTGGATGGGAGTTGGATTGGTGTAACCAGACTCCTCAATGGCTTTCAAGACCTCTCTCGAAAGCCCCAGCTCGTCAAATGACATCTCGCTAGGTAGAGCGACTCCACGGTGGGGTCAAGGGCAATGGATCGCCTTGTTTCCAGAGAATTACCCGATTCTGACGGAACCTCTGGCCATTCAAACGCGTCCGCGGTAGACTCTAGGTCGATGTCGGACCTTTTGCAGTATGGCGGACCGGTGCTCTGGCTCCAAGCCGCCTTGGCCTTTATGGCCATTGTGTACATCTTTGAAAGGCTGCTCTATTTTCACAGCGTCAGGGTAAACGTCGCTGATTTTCTCGTCGGTATATCCAATCACCTCCGGCAGAAGGGGTTCGCGGAAGCAATTCATCAGGCGAACCGCTTGCGAGGCCCAGTGGGGCGAATTGCTCATAGTGTGCTCATCCGCCATCACATGGAGCGAAAAGACCTGGTTATGATTGCAGATGAAGCTGTGTGCATGGAGGTGCCGCGCATAGAGAAAAATCTGCGGGCCTTGCTGGGTGTCGCCCTTATTGCTCCGCTTGCGGGTCTTCTGGGAACATCCTTGGGGTTAATTGATGCGTTTACTGAAATCAATGAGGCTGAAGGTGAAGTAGCCTATGCCAGTCTCGCAGGTGGCATCTTTCAGAGTCTCGTGACAACGGCGGCAGGCCTGTGCATCGCGACAGCCTCCTATGTCTTTTACTTGACGATGCTTGGGAAGGCAAAGCGGCTATTATACCGCCTGCAGAGAACTGGAATTGAAGTTGTTAACCTGATTGTCGATGCTCGCTCCGGAATTGATATTGTACCGTTCCGGGAAGAGGTTGAGGCACAGAGAAGCACAACAAAGAAGTCGAGAAGTATTGAGTCGTGAGAGCCCAGCTGACTCTTCCAGAGAGGCCTTCGGCACTTTATTTGTTGGCAGTGCTGGACATCATTGCGGTGCTTTTGATTTTTTTTGCGCTGGTTCCAGCGGTAGCTGATCAAGCTGGGGTGCCCTTGAACAAGATGAAGTTCAGTTCGCGAATGGACACCATTGCCCCCGAGAAAAGAGTCAGTCTTTTTGGTCGAGCAGGTTCACCTCCGAGGTTTCATCTAGGAAGAAAGAAAATCGATTTTGAGGATCTTGCCGATGAACTGATGCGGCTTAAGGAGACCAGAGGGATTGAGGTCTTGGTTGCCGTACTCGATCAAAATATGAAGTTCGGCCTTCTTAGTGAGCTCGAAATTCTCGCAGATGAGGTGGGTGTTGAGGTGATCCTTGGTGGGCGTTTTGAAATGGAGAATGCGGGACTTGGTGGATTAAGAGAGACCTCCTCAGAGGAGGAAATTCTTTCGAACGAATGAGGTGGTGGACGAAGAATCGCCTTATCCTTGAGGATAGGAAAGCAGGCTTGCTGTTCAGCTGGCGTCAGGAGGAGAGGCATTTTGGAAGAACCCTGCTGGCACTGTTTCTTGGGTTGGTCTTGTTCGGAGCCGTTACGCTGCTGATAAGCGTGGAAGGCGCCGAGCGTGGTCGGGGGTTCAGAGAGGCAGGCAGTTTAACTGTTTTGACGCCCGGAAGTGAGGCCTCACGTCGATGGTTGTCCTGGGCTCATGGGAAGGCGCCAGATTTAGAGCGATGGGAACCTGAAGTGGATAACGAACTGAAGAGACGAGTTTCCTCCTATGGGGAGGTCCTCCAGCGCGAAGCGCGTTTCGAGGCGCTGCTTTATCCCTCTGAGTCGCGGATTGTGGATGTGCAGTTGCCGTCCATTATTAATCCGCTTAAGCGCAACTTTCCGGGAGAGGTAGCAACATCGGCCTCAGCTCAAGCCATGGGAAAGGTGGCGGGACGTGTGTATCTACAGGTAGAGGGAAGTCTGCGAAAGCGTTGGCACAACGCCGGCAGTGAGTGGCCATTGGAGTCTCTTCTTGTAAACAGGCTTGAGGAAGAGGCCAATATACGGATTCGTGATCTTCTTGGATTGGATCGAAGGTTTATGGTCAGCGTGGACGACGAGGGGCAAATTCAAACGTGTCAAGTATTGGACCCCAATGAGCAGGATCTGGATGGACTGCTTGGGCGTTGGATTCGTTTGCAGCGTCTGGAACCGGCGGAGGAGAAGCTGACGTGGGGGCGGGTGAGGATTCAGGTCGAAGGGGTCAGGGTAGAAGCGCGTTAATCTTGAAGATGTTTGCGATAGAGATTTCACAGCTTTTTTCTCTGGTTTTAACCGCTTCCATGGTGGCCGCAGGCAGTATTTCTCTCGCAGCAAATATTCGTGAGAGACGATCTGAGAGAGAGCTCAAGCAAAACAATTTCCATTGTCGCGTATGTGGTCGGTCTTACCTCCGGACCGGAGCAGGCAAGTTGCAGAAATGTCCAGATTGTGAGAGCTCGAACCTTACGGGGCCTGACAGGCGATTGGGATGAGGCTTGCGCAACTGCGATCAGGCGTTTAGGCATGTAACGCCTCATTAGGGCAAAGATATTCTTATGTCTGAACGCAGAGTTGTAGTAACCGGCATAGGTGCGATCAGTCCGCTTGGGCATGATCTCGATGCGACATGGAAAAGTCTCAAGGAGGGGCATTCGGGGATCACCCGGATCGAGCAATGTGATGCCTCGGAGTTCCCATGCCGGATCGCAGGGGAAGTGAGAGGGTTTGATCCCAAGCCGTTTTACACAAATCCGAAGGATGCCAGAAGATCAGACCGCTACACTCAGTTTGCACTTCCTGCGGCTCGGATGGCGATGGATGACAGTGGGATGGATCCTGAGTCAGTGGACAAAACTCGGATCGGTGTGATGGTCGGCAGCGGAATTGGCGGTCTTCATACTCTTGTTGAACAGCATACGGTATACATGGAAAAAGGAGCGCCAAGGGTCAGTCCTTTTGTGATTCCGATGATGATCGCAAATATTGCGACAGGGATGATCTCAATGGAGTATGGGTTCGGGGGTCCAAATATGGCAATCGTGACAGCTTGTGCGACTGCTAACAACTCCGTCGGTGAAGCTTGGCGTATTATTAAGTTCGGGGATGCCGAGGCCATTCTGGCAGGGGGTGCGGAAGCCTCGATTAGAGATATGGGGCTGGCTGGTTTCAGCAATATGAGAGCGCTCAGCTGTCGCAACGATGAGCCCGAACGTGCATCACGACCCTTTGATGTCGATCGCGATGGATTTGTGATGGGGGAGGGGGCAGGAGTGGTGATGCTCGAAGAACTGGAGCATGCCAAAAAACGTGGAGCAAAGATTTATGCCGAGCTTGCGGGTTACGGGGTAAGTGCAGACGCTCATCATCTGAGTGCTCCTTCGCCGGATGGGAGTGGTCCTGCCCGTGCGATGCAGATGGCCATGAAGCACGCGCGGGTAAATCCGGATGAAATCGATTATCTGAATGCTCATGGGACTTCTACGCCCTTGGGCGATATCGCAGAGACCAGAGCGATCAAGGTAGCATGCGGCAATCATGCCACCAATGGCTTGGCGGTCAGCTCGACGAAATCAATGACGGGCCATCTTCTGGGGGCTGCAGGCGCTGTGGAACTTGCCGCCTGCATCATGGCGGTCAGGGAAGGGGTTCTTCCTCCCACGATTAATCTTGAGAATCAGGATCCCGAATGCGACTTGGATTTCGTGCCGAATGAAGCACGCGAGGCGAAGGTGCGAGTCGCTGCGAGCAATGGCTTCGGCTTTGGTGGGCACAATGCCACCCTCATTGTGAAATCTTTTGAAGGGTAGACTGACCCCACGATCTCAACGAAAGCCTGGCAAGCCGGACGAAGAGTCCGTGAGAACGCTTCAGGCGGGGTCTTCCTGAACTGAATTGGCAGCGGCAGCGGCTGCAGCAGCCTTGCGCTCCTCTATTTTTCTCTCTGCTGACTCAGAGATATAGCGCCATCTCACGCGGTTGCGCTTGATTGCGCTGCGGGCTTTCCGGACCTTTCTTTGCGTCGGGGTCTCAAAAGCTCTCCGGCGCCGCATCTCCTCGATGATACCTTCGGTATCGAGCTTCGTCTTCAGCCGCTTGAGAGCCCGGTCTACGGATTCTCCCTTCTTTATGTCAATGCCGCGGTCGTGACTGTTCGCCATGGAGTATTACAGAGTTTTCCCAGTGACTGGGGGCGCGGAGCCTAGGGGCGCCACACCGGAGCGTCAAGCCGAGATTTACACGTAAAATAGCCTAATTCAGGCATATTCTACGGGTTTCGTCTGACTTCCGCCAAGCTATCCCTGCCGACCGCAGCAGGCTTTGTATTTTTTGCCCGATCCGCAGGGACACGGTTCGTTACGGCCCACCTTTATACTTGGTCGGCGCTTTGGAATATTAAGTTTAAGCTGACCTCCCTCTCTTTGTGCGCCACCAGTGGCCTGACCACCTCCTGGGCTGGGAATTCCGCCGGCATTTTCGGAGTCCCTATCGTTCAATTCGAGAGGAAGGTTGTGTAGAAACTGCTCGAACTTCTCGAGGTTGGTAGTGCTCCGGAAAAGATTGCCAAGGACCTCTGCCTCGATCCGGTCCCAGAGAGTTACAAAGAGATTATAGGCCTCGTTCTTATACTCAACGAGAGGATCTTTCTGCCCTTGCGCTCTTAGGCCTACACCCTCGCGAAGGGCGTCCATATTGTAAAGGTGCTCTTGCCAGAGTTTGTCTATGGAGACCATGACGATGTGTCTTTCCAGCTGGTCAAGAAGGGCAGGGTCTTCGACTTGAACCTTGAGTTCATATGCCGCCTTGACCTTGCTGATGATGATTGTGCCGATTTCGTCGGCCCCCATGCTCATCATGCTCGAGGGTGACTGTTCCCAGTGGATTGGGAATGTCGTATTGGCCCAGTTGATCAATTCACTGAAGTCACTACTGTCACCTTCCTCTTGCTCGAAGTATCCTTCGACCTTCGCAGGGATGACCTTATCGATGATCTCATAGATCATTTCGCGGGGATCTTCGGAGGTTAGAGCTTCGTTCCTGTAGCCATACACAGCGGCCCGCTGGCTATTCATGACGTCATCGAAATCGAGGACGTATTTCCGGCGTCGGTAATGAAGTTGCTCCACTCTCCTTTGAGCAGTTTCAACGGAACGGTTGAGCCATCGGTGCTCGAGAGCTTCGCCATCTTTCATGCCGAAGCGATCCATCATGTTGGTCATTCGGTCGGCTGCTGCAAAGTTACGCATCAAGTCATCTTCGAAAGAGATGAAAAACTGGGACGCGCCCGGGTCTCCCTGACGGGCACAACGTCCACGCAGCTGGCGGTCAATCCGTCGGGATTCATGTCTTTCTGTTCCTACCACCATGAGTCCACCAAGCTTAGAGACTCCTTCGGAGAGCTTGATGTCGGTGCCTCGGCCGGCCATATTGGTTGACACGGTAACCGCGCCTCTCTGCCCGGCACTGGTGACGATCTCCGCTTCCTGACGATGGTATTTCGCGTTGAGAACGGAGTGGGGTATCTTAGCGCGCTTTAGCATTCGGGAGAGAGTCTCCGAGGCATCTACCGAAGCGGTCCCTACTAGGACTGGCTGGCCCTTCTGGTGGGACTCCTGGATCGCGGTAATTACAGCGTTGTATTTCTCCCTTCTCGTTTTGAAGACTTGGTCGTTACGGTCTTCCCGCTGATTAGGCTCATTGGGTGGGATCGGCAGGACATCGAGATTGTAAATATCAGAGAACTCCGCGGCTTCCGTTTCGGCAGTTCCGGTCATTCCCGCCAGTTTCTCATAAAGGCGGAAGTAATTCTGAATCGTAATTGTAGCATAGGTCTGCGTCTCACGTTCAATTTCAACGCCTTCCTTGGCCTCCACGGCCTGATGCAGTCCGTCGGACCATCTGCGGCCAGGCATCTCACGACCGGTATTCTCATCGACAATGATCACCTTGTTTTCCTGAACGACATATTCAACATCCCGCTCATAAAGGCAGAAGGCCTTGAGGAGCTGTGAGATTGAGTGCATTTTCTCACCCCTGCGATCCAAACTTGCCTCAACCTGTTCCTTGGCTTCCAGTGCCATTTTCTCATCGAGATCTGGATTTGCATCGATTTCGGCGAAGGCTTCCACCAAGTCGGGGAGGACGAAGGATTCAGGATCACCAGGCGAGAGGAACTCGCGCCCCATTTCCATCAAGTCGGCATCGTGCCCTTTTTCGTCGATAGTAAAAAAGAGCTCCTCCTTAATCGCAAAAAGCTCTTTTTTCTGAGTATCCTGATAAAGTGCCAACTCACTTTTCTGGACCAGACGGCGAAGGTCCGGGTCCTCCATCGACCGCATAAGCTGACGATTTCGCGGTTGTCCCAGTTTGATCTTAAAGAGGCATCGTCCGGCCTCCTCTTCATCCCCATTGTCTAGATGCTTCTTAGCTTCGGCAGCCAGTTCGTTACAGAGCAGATTTTGTTTCTTAACGAGCTGCTCAACCAATCCCTTGTGCCGAACGTACTGCTCGGTCGAGGAGTTCATCACCGAGGGGCCGGAGATAATGAGAGGGGTTCGGGCCTCATCGATAAGAATGGAGTCGACCTCGTCAATGATCGCAAAGTAGTGAGAACGCTGTACCTGTTCATCGCAAGAGGATGCCATTCCGTTATCACGAAGGTAGTCGAAACCAAACTCTGAGTTGGTTCCGTATGTGATGTCACAGCAATACTGCTCTCTTCGAATTGGAGGAGCCTGTTGATTCTGGATACAGCCCACGGTAAGCCCCAGATACTTAAAGACTGCACCCATCCACTCTGAGTCTCTTCGTGCCAGATAATCATTTACCGTGACCACATGAACTCCCAGTCCGGTCAGGGCGTTCAGAAATACAGGGAGAGTGGCTACCAAGGTCTTTCCTTCCCCGGTTTGCATTTCCGCTATCATCTTACGATGGAGAGCTATTCCTCCAAATAGCTGAACGTCGAAATGGACCATGTCCCATGCAAGAGGCTGGTCGCAGACGTCAACCGTCTCTCCAACGAGGCGTCGTGCCGCATTTTTTACGACAGCAAATGCTTCTGGAAGAATCTCCTCGAGATATTTCCTCCTTAGTTCAGGAAACCGGTCTTCGATGCTGCGGAAGGACTCCTTGGCATTCTCGATGGAGTCAGGATCGGGTGTTACGCGGTCTGGGAGACTTGGAAACTCATCCCGGAGAGATAACATGCGTTCACCTACGGCGGTGGCCATTTCGGAAAGCTTGTCCGCATCTAACTGTTCGATCTGACGCTTGGTGGCGGTCTCAAGAGGAAGATACCTTCCCAAGTGCTTCTGCCATCCCTCAACCTTGTTGAGGATCGCCTCCCTGGACTCGCCTTGAAGGGATTCCTCGATTTTGTTTATTCGAGCAACCATCGGCCGCATGCGCTTGAGTTCGCGCTGGTGTTTCGATCCGACGATTTTCTGGAGAATCCACTTGATCATGAGGTAGGAAAGCTGTGAGAGCTGAAAGTCCTAAGGTAACTGGGTCAATACACGGAGGGAGGGCCAAGGGCAAGGCGCGGTACCGTTAGAATCTTGTTTTTAAGGTTCCATTCGGCCGATGGGATTTGAACGGAGTGCCTGCGGGTCAGAATTCCATCTACCTGATCTGAATTGGGCGAGGCTAGGCCTTTCATACCGCAGTTGCCGGGAGATTCGCTGCCCAGTGTCAGTTAAGGTGCCTGGAGCACCTCCACAAAAGCAGACAGGCCTAGATGCTAACAGCGTTGAAGCCGCCATCCACTATCATTTCGGTGCCAGTGATAAATCCGCCAGCTCGGTTTGAAGCGAGTAGCAGGGTCGCACCTACCAGCTCGTGAGCCTCACCAAAACGGTCCATCGGGGTGTGACCCATGATCTGAGCTACTCGGTCAGGGGTAAGGACTTTACGATTTTGTTCCGCGGGGAAAAATCCTGGCACCAGAGTATTTACCCGGATTCCGTGAGGTGCCCACTCACGGGCGAGGTTACGGCTGAGATTGTGAACAGCTCCTTTTGATGCGGAATAAGTAAAGACGCGCGAGAGAGGGTTGAGGCCAGAAATAGACCCAAGGTTGATAATTGAACCCTTGATATTCTGCTCGAGAAAGTAACTGCCGAAGCTCTGGCACCCCCGGAGAACCCCAGCGAGGTTGATATCAATGATATTGGCAAATTCTTCCTCCGTAATATCCAGAACCGGAGTAGGGGAATTGATTCCCGCACCGTTGACGAGGATATCGACTCTTCCATGCTGTGCGATAACCTCGTCGCGGAGGTTATCGAGACCGGCTCGGCAACTCACATCGGCTGCAACAAAGTGTGCTCGTCCACCCTTGGAGGCAATTGCATCGATGCGGGCAATTGCCTTTTGCTCGCTTCTTCCGACCAAGACGACATCTGCCCCAGCTTGCGAGAGCCCTTCCGCCATCGCTCCACAAAGTTCACCAGTGCCGCCAATGACAACGGCGATCTTGCCTTCCAGAGAGAATAGTTCGGAGAGAAATGTGGGCATGGGGGCGGGTTCTAAAGGTGGAGAGAAGACAGGTCAATCGCACGGTGGGGCTCTGGATCGGGCAAACCTTTGCTGGCTCTGGGATTGGGTCAGCGAGGGTATTATGGAGGCTCATTGGCTCTGGCAGCACAAATTACCAAGATTTGGACAATTCGAGATATCGTATGAGTTTTCTAAAAATATACTATATCTTGTGGAAGTGGGGTTCTTTTCTTGCCCGAGTAGGGGTCGTCATTTATTTTTTACGCGCACGCCGGAATAACACAAATGCATCTAAAGTCTCTCATTCTCCAAGGGTTTAAGTCATTCGCTGAGCGCACTACCTTTGAGTTTCACGAAGGAATTACCGGGATTGTGGGGCCTAATGGTTGCGGAAAATCCAATGTGGTTGATGCCGTTCGCTGGGTTCTGGGGGAGACTTCTGCAAAAGCGCTGCGGGGTGGGGAGATGGCAGACGTCATCTTTAATGGCACTGACAAGAGGAAAGCTCTGCCGATGGCGGAGGTAACCCTGAATCTGACGGAGTGCGAGGGCTCTCTCAAAACGGAATATCATGAGGTGGCGATCACGCGTCGAGTTTTTAGGGATGGAAAATCAGAATACCGGATAAACGACAGACTGTGTCGCCTTCGCGATATCCATGAGCTCTTCATGGATACCGGCATCGGTCGGTCGGCGTATTCGATCATGGAACAGGGGAAGATCGATTTGCTCCTTAGTGCGAAACCCGAGGATCGTCGCCAGGTGTTTGAGGAGGCTGCCGGGATTACCAAGTTTAAGAAGGAGAAGAAGGAAGCACTGCGAAAACTGGAGTACACGGAAGCAAACCTTCTTAGAGTTCATGATGTCCTTGAGGAACAAGGAAGACGGATCAACTCTCTGAAGCGGCAGGTAGCGAAGGCGCGGCGTTATCAGGCCCTCGCTAATGATGTCAGAATTCTTGATACTCACCTGAGCCAGAAACGATTTAGCGAGGAATCTGCTGCGAGGGAAGAGCTGATGACTTCCCTGAAGTCTCTGGAAAAGCAGAGGGCAGATCTGGAGGAGAGTCTTCCAGAAGTCGAAATGGAAGTTGTAAGGGCGAGGGACAATGCAACCAACCTTGAGGGTGAGCTTTCTGAGCTTCGTCAGCGGCTTTCGAATCACCAGAATGCGGCCAAGGCCGCAGGAAGCAGAATTCTCTTTAACGAAGAGCGATGCCGGGAACTGCAGGAGCGGATTGAGACGAATCGGGGCGACTTGGAGGCGGGTGGTGAAAAGCTCGCCCAGCAGGAGCTCGACTTTAATGTTTCAAAAGATGAGCTGCATGTCCTGCATGAACGAATCGAGGAGCGTAGTGGAGCTCTCGTTCAGAAGGTGAGTCTGGTAGAGGAGCTGAAAAACCAGCGTGAAACAAGTGCGGGTAGCCTGCATCAGGCTCGCGAAGAATCGAAGAGGCTTGAGGCAGTGCTTGCCTCTGCGGAGGCGAAAATCGAGAGCGCTGAGCTGACTTCGGCCTCGAATCGTGAACGCCTCATGCGCCTCTCCGAGGAAGAGGAAGTTCTCCAGGTGGAAATGGTGGAGTTACAGGGGACAGAAAAGGATCTGACGAAGAAGATTTCCGAGGAAGAAGATAGAACCAGGCAAATTGAGGAGCAGAAGCTAGCTGCCGAGAGGTCTTACCAGCATGCGAGAGGTGACCTTGAGGCCTGCCGGGAGCGTTGTGGAGAGCTGGATCGTGATCTGACGGCTCGGCGGTCTCGCCTGGAGCTGCTCCAGCAGCTTCTGGCGAGGGGTGAGGGACTTAATGAGGGAACCCAGCGGGTGCTGGCCGGTCTGGATGATCCTAGCTTAATACAGCCTGGATTACGTGGTGTTTTGGGAAGCAAGCTCCAGGTAAGGAACGGTTTTGAGCGAGCGGTAGAAGGAGCGTTGGGGGCCAACTTGGAGGCGATTCTCGTTCGGGATGCGGATCTCGCTGATGCTATTCTGGATCAACTCGCCCAGACTGGGCAGGGCGAGGTTTCGTTGATCGCGCCGGAATGGGTTGGTCCCGAGTATGACAGGCAGCTTATGACTGTTCCGGAAGGAGCAGAGTGCTGGGTGGCAGACTGTGTCAACGCGGAACAGGAAGTGGGCTCGGTCGTGGCCCGCCTTCTAGAGGACGTCCTGGTTGTGAAGGATCGTCCAGCTGCTCATCGGCTTCGGACCCAGAACCCTTCATGGTCCTGTGTTACTCTCGCAGGAGAGATCGTGAGTGCAGAGGGCATTTTTCGGGGAGGCCGAGCGGGAGGAGATGCTGGAAAGTCCATACTTGAGCGACGCAAGGAGGTGAAAGACTTGGAGGATGAAGTTGAGCATCTTGCCTCGGTTCTACGCGAAGAAACGGACAAGCTTGATAGCAACACACATCAGGCTAATGAGCTTTTTGCCTCTGCAGAGCAGGGAAAAGATCGTCTGCAAAGGCAGCAGGTTGAACTTTCTACCTTACGCGGACGGGCTTCACTGGCGGGGCAGGAAGTCACATCATTTGAGAGTAAACTAGGAAATGTGCATCGTGAGCGGGAGGAGATCCAAGTCCGCGAGGAGAGCGAAGCTGGATTGAGGACTGGCTTGCAGAGTGAGCTCGTGGAAGCCCGAGGTAAGCTCGAAACGGTAGAAAGTGAGATCAACCGGCTCAGTATGCAAATGGAGGAGCTCGGCAGGAGAGAGACCGAGGAGCGAGAGGAGCAGGGCAAATTGCAGACAGCATTGGCTGTTGAGCGTCGGACTCGTGAGGCGGCTGAGCAGCAGCAGGTGCCAATCCAGACGAGGATTGGTGAGCTTAAGGAGCTCAATACCCGCCGACTTTTGGAGATCGAGGAGTTCGAGAGGCGGATTAAATCTGCTGGGCAGGAAGATGAGGGTCTTCGGGAGGAAATAGCCGAGCGGGGTAGGCAGGAAGAAAAGGTTCAATCAGAAATTAACGATGTGGGTGCCCGTCGAAGCGAGATCCAGCAGGCTATCAATGCCGCCGAGGCAGCTCTTTCGGATTTACGTCGCAAGCTGAGCCAGTCTAGTGAGCAGCGGGGCAGGGAGGAAGTGTCTCTGGCCAAGATCGACATGCGATTGGAGAAGCTGCTGGAGAGCGTCATGGAGCGCTACCAGGTGGATCTTCAGACTTTTGAAACGGATTCGCACGCTCTGCTTGCCTGCATGATGGAACAGAGAAAAGCAATGCGATCCCTCGAAAAGCGTCGGGCTACCCTTGCGGCCAAGGCGCCTGTCAGCGATGGGGACGAGGCAACTACAGAAGAGGAGACTGTGGATGGGGAGCAGTCAGGATCAGGTGAGGATCTAGAATCGATCATTGAAGAGGAAGGGACGATTGCGGAGCGAGTCGAGGAAGAACTCCAGAACGTCGATCTGGAGGATGGCCCTGACTGGAAGTTCATTGAGTTGGCTGTCGAGGAGCTCAGAGGAAGACTAGACAGCATGGGGCCGGTCAATATTGACTCGATCGATGAATTTGAAGAGTTGGAAGAACGTCATGATTTTGTGAAGGGCCAGCACGACGATCTTGTTGTTTCCAAGGAGGAACTCCTCAATGTGATTGAAAAGATCAATACGGAAACGACTGTCCTTTTCGCTGAGACCTTCAAACAAGTGCAGACCAATTTCCGTGAGATGTTCAAAGAGCTGTTTGGGTCAAGCGCCAAGGCAGATCTGATTCTCCTCGATGAGGGTGATCCCCTTGAATGTGGAATTGAGGTTATAGCCAAGCCCCCCGGAAAGAAGCTACAGTCCATCACTCTTCTTTCTGGAGGAGAACGCTCGATGACGGCTGTTGCTCTCCTTTTCTCCATATACATGGTCAAGCCGAGTCCCTTTTGCGTTCTCGACGAATTGGATGCGCCTTTGGATGAGTCTAATATCGGGCGCTTCCTCAAGGTGCTGGATCGCTTTGTAGATCAGAGCCAGTTCATCATTGTGACTCATAATAAGAGGACCATGAGCCGGGCCGATGTCATGTATGGGGTGACGATGGAAGAATTCGGGGTTTCCAAGCCGGTGGGAATGCGCCTGACAGCGGCAGCGACCAGCAAGGGAAAAGCTAAAGGTGCGGCGTCGCGTGCCGCCGAGCGCCTCGATGCCGAGGAATAGGGGCACCCCGAACTCACGGGGCTAGTGCCGAAAGACGCTTTAGAAGGGGAGTTTTGGGCCGCCTTTTCCGCCCATGCCTCCCATTAGGTCTTTCATGGAGTCAAGATCTCCCGGTCCCCCTCCTCCAAGGGCTCCAAGCTGCTTCATCATGTTCTTCATTTTACCCTTGGACTTCATCATCTTGCGCATCATGCCGAATTGCTTGAGGAGCTGATTGACTTCGAGAAGGCTTCGACCGGATCCTCCCGCGATACGTTTGCGGCGGGTTCCCTTGATGATTTCGGGGCGGCTACGTTCCTTGGGTGTCATTGAGAGGACAATCGCTTCCATGTGCTTGATGCGACTTGGGTCGAGAGCTCCAGACGGAAGTTGTTTCTTGATCTTGTTGAATCCTGGAAGCATTCCCATGAGCCCTTCGAGGGGGCCGAGGTTCTGGAGCATTTTCATCTGCTCAAGAAAATCGTTGAAGTCAAAGCGCCCTTTCTCGAGCCGGCGTGCGGCCTTGGCGGCCTTTTCCTCGTCGAGATGTTCAGCAACCTGCTCGACCATCGTGATGGTGTCCCCCATGTCGAGGACCCGCCCGGCCATGCGGTCTGGATGAAATTCGTTCAGCTGATCCAGCTTTTCTCCTTCACCAACATACTTGATTGGGCGCCCCGTGATTGCCCTCATGGAGAGAGCAGCGCCACCTCGTGCGTCACCATCAAGCTTGGTCAGGACGATGCCACTAAGGCCGACTGCTTCATCAAAGGTCTGAGCGACCTTCACTGCCTGCTGGCCTGTTGCCGCATCTGCAACAAGAAGGGTTTCACCAGGCTTGAGGAGGGAGTGGAGCTTCTTAAGTTCTTTAACGAGGCTATCGTCTACCTCCTGTCGACCTGCGGTATCAAAGATGATGCAGGACCCTGACTGCTGATCGGCCCATTTTAAGGCGGCCTTTGCGACCTTGAGCACGTCTTTTTCTCCCGCCTCAGGAGTGTAGCAGGGGACCTCGATCTGTTCAGCGATTGTGGCCAGCTGATCGATCGCTGCGGGGCGGTAAAGGTCACATGCAACCAGCAGGGGTCGTCGCCCTTCTTTTTTCAAGCGCAGGGCAAGTTTTCCCGCGGTGGTGGTTTTGCCGGCCCCGTTCAGGCCACAGAGTAGGATACGGGCCGGGGGGTTCAGGTTCAGGGGAGCCTGATCACCACCGAGAAGAGCGGTAAGCTCGTCATGGAATATTTTAACGATTTGCTCTCCCGGCTTGATAGACTTGAGAACATCTTCGCCAACTGCCTTTTTCTTTACGCCCTCGATGAAGGTCTGAGCTACCTTGTATTCGACATCAGCCTCCAGTAGTGCGAGGCGAATTTCACGAAGAGCGTCTGAGATATTCTTTTCAGAAATACGCCCTACGCCCCTGAGGTTCCGGAAGGTCTTGTCTAAGGTGTCAGAAAGTGAGGAGAACATACTGTTTGCCGGCGAGGTTGATTTCTATGGAACGAAGAGCGTCTCAAGGGGGTTGTGTCCCCTCCGAATGAATAACTCAATAATTAAGATAGGGTCCGTCTATTCTCCAGCTCCCACCTGATAGGCTGCCTCTCTCTCTATAAGGAAGCTCCAGCGCATGGGAGCTTCACGCTTGGTGCGACCTGCAATCTGCCATTGGACGTTGATCTCACAAACCCTGTGGCGGAGACGGCGGTCAACTGTCCAGCTCACTTGGCCAGAAGCGGGATCATACTCGTGGTCCACTTTGCCGAAGCCAGAGACCCTCATAACGACAGAGTCCGGTTTAAGATTCTCCACCCCGGACAGATCAGCGGTGATCAAGGGGAGCCGTGATTCGATTCTGCTCCCAGGTTCAGGTTTTACAGGGTGGGGGGTGGTTTGAACCACTACTCCAGTTAATGCCTCTGCACCACGGAGCGCTTTAAAGGTGGTGGCCTGTTCAAAGTGAAGATCAGAATTTCCATGAATAATATAGCGAGGTAGGCGCCGATTATCCAGTCCTCTCCGAATCTTCCCTGGTAAGACAGTGAAGAGGTATTCGTAATCACATTCTGCTGCGACCGGATACATCGCCTCGGTAAAGTAGCCCCCCGGGTAAGCATAGGTAGTGATTGGCTGGCCGAACCGTTCTTCGAGAAAGCGTTTGGAATCGCCGAATTCCCGCCTGAGAAATTTCAGGTAGGCAGCTTCTCCCTTTCGCGCATGGTGCTTGACCGTTCCCGGGAAGGGGTGGGAGACGGAGTGGCTGCCAATTGTACACCCGTGTTCCTGCATTTCCCTGATCATCGAGGTTGTCAGAGCCCGTCCACCTCCGTCGACATAGTTTTTGTAGAGGTAGACAGTGAAGGGAAATTTGTTTTCCTTCAGAATCGGAAACGCTTCCGTGTAGACCGATTTCCATCCGTCATCAATAGTGATCATCACCGCGCGAGGGGGAATGAATTTTGTTCCTTTCTTCCACTCCAGAAAATCCTGCAGTGAAATAACGGGCAGTCGGAGAGATTTCAGGGCCTCCATCTGCTTTTTGAATGTTGCCGTCCTTATGCGCATCTGCGAAGGCGCCAGAGAAGAGGAGAACTCATGGTATCCTAGGACGGAGACTCTGGTCCCGTCATCCTTAGGAGGATGCTGCTCGCCCGTATGCAACGCCTCTCCGGGTTTTGGTGAGGAAGGCCTTTCTTGAGTGAAGGCTGGTGGGCAAGCCAGAAGAAGCAGTGCTGAGAGGAAAAGGAAGGTGCGGCGATGCATCATCAGGGCTTCCTGACGCTAGCAAAGAGCAGAGAGAATTTCCAGAGTTTTGGGACGGTTTCGGGGCCGCAGCCTTCGATTGGGCACAGTTTGCCAAAGGATGTGAAACCCGGGACGAACTTATCCCCGTGCCGGGTTCACCTGAGCCTCAAGGTTAGCATCCAGCAGTTCCCGGCGAAGATTGACGCCCCGCTTACGGCTCCAGATCAGGACGATTGGCGATGCCACGAAAATCGAGGAATACGTTCCAACGACTACTCCCACCATGATGGCGAGTGAAAAGGTCTTGAGGGCTGGACCACCGAAGATGAAGAGTACCAGCACGGTCATGAAGGTGGTAGCCGAGGTCAGAATTGTGCGGGAAAGGGTGGCGTTGATAGCAATATTCATTACCTCCTCTACTTCACCTCGTTTCATCCTGAGCGATTCCCGAATTCTGTCGAAGACGACAATGGTGTCGTTGATGGAGTATCCAGCAATGGTAAGGAACGCTCCCACGTGAATCAGGGTAAGTTCCTGGCCCAGAACGATCACAATTCCGATACAGATCAGGATATCATGGAACAGTGCGGCGAAAGCACCCATCGCGAAGGAGAATTCAAATCTGATCGTGATGTAGGCGAGAATGGCGATGAGGCCAAGGCCGAGGGCAATCAGCGAATTCTTGAGAAAGTCCGCTCCGAGGCTGGCTTCCACCGTATCACGGGAGGAATCGTATTTCCATGCCGCCTCAGCAGCTGCAGAGCCTTCCTCGGCTGCTTCCGCCTTCAGTCCAAGCAGAGGAATATTTTCACGAAGGGTATTGGCAATCATCTCGGCATCCTCGTCGGCACAGCGAATGGAGAGAATCTGCGAATTGTCCGGAGCGGGGAGGGTTTCGTTCTGAATGATGGGATCTTTGTTGAGGTCGAGGCCGGCAAGTGCGGCAGTTGCGTCGGCCTCCGGCACGATCTCCTGCTGGGTCTGAAACTGGATCAGTGCGCCACCGGCAAAATCAATGCCGAGAGCGTTTCCACGTTTCGCACCGACCATGACCAGGCTGCCTGCAAGGAAGATAAGAGAGATGATAAAGGCTGCTTTGCGCATTCCCATGAAGTTCAGGGTCTGACGCGGAACCAAGCTACTCATGAATTTTAACTTGCGACTGTCATCACGAGAGCTCTTCTCGGAATTTCGCGAGGTCCACCAGAAGGCGACCCGAGTGACAACGAGAGCCGCAAACATGGAGGCCAGAATTCCAATCGTAAGGGTGATTGCGAATCCCTTGACGGTTCCAGAGGCCCGCCAGAAGAGAATGATGGCGGTAATCAAGGTGGTGATATTGGCATCAAAAATGGCAGTGAATGCTTTCTCGTAGGCAGCCTGGATTGCCGCAAACAGGGATTTTCCAGCAGCGCGCTCTTCACGGAGACGCTCGTAGATGAGTACGTTAGCGTCTACTGCGACACCGATAGTGAGGATGATGCCTGCGATGCCGGGCAGGGTGAAGGTGAATTCAAACATCGCCATGGCACCAAAGAGAATGAGGACGTTTACGGTGAGTCCGATAAAGGCGATGATCCCTGCGAAACGATAGTAAATCCCAAGGAAGAGAATCGTGAGGGAGATGCCTGCGATGCCGGCCAGGATGCCCTGACTGACAGTGGCGGCGCCAAGACGCGCAGTGACGGTGGACTCCTTCAGAATCTTGAGTGGATTCTCGAGAGGATTCATCAAGGTGGCGGAAAGGTTGCGGCATTCCTCGGCGTCCCCGACACCTTGAATGATGAAATTCTTGTCCAAGACGGCCTGCACCACGGGAGCGCTGTCCACTTCTCCATCAAGAACCACAGCAAGCCGATCCACACCCTTGCGCATGGGAGCGGTGAGATTCCGCATCAGTTTTCCACCAGCACCGGTAAGAGTGACCTGTACGACTCCGGACGTGGCGAGATCGGGAGAGGCTCTCTTGACATGTTTCCCCTCGATTTTATTCCGATTCTCGAGCAGGAGCTGCTCGGTGCGGGTCTCTCCCCGGTCATCGGTATCGGTATAGGTAAAGAGCTTGAATCCTGGAGCGACAGTCTCCTTGGCAGCAACCTTTGCGGCCAGCGTGTTATTATTTGGATGCACCGCGCGTAGCTCAAGGACCGACTGCTTCTGGATGATTTCGCGTACCCATGCAGCCTCTTCTTCCGAGACCCCAGGCATCTCGATGATGATCATGTCCTGCCCCTGAGGCTGGATGAGCATGTCCTTGGTGCCGTCCGGGTTCAGTCGTCCCCGAAGTGTTTTGATCGCCTGCTGAATGGAATCCGCGCTGACGCGGAAGGCGTCTGCATCCTCATCGCTGGCTTCTTCCGAGTCCTCAAGGACCTTAGGCTGGACCTGAAGGGTGAATGAAGCTCCGCCTGCAAGGTCGATACCGGGTTTCAGAGAGGCCACTGGGTCTGACTGTTCGACCTGGGAAGCGAGCTTCTCGGCATCCTCCTTGGAGAATCCCGGCATGGTGATCGTGATAAGGTTTGGCAGGGAAGAGGAGTAGGTGACGCCATCTTCCTGACCGCCTATTTTTGCCTCCAGACTTCGAACTCTTCTCTCGAGAGTCTCCTGCTCCATCTCAAGCTCTTCCCCTTTTGCATCCTTGGCGATAATTGCCGTGACAGAAAGTTGGTAGCCGGTTCCATCAGCCATCTCAGTGATGTCGCCTGCGAGGAACTCCGATGTTTCCGTCCGTGGGGACAGGGACCATCCGCACATCACGATAATGCCGAGGATAAGAACGGTTCCTACCTTGCGCTTGCGACTGATATCATCACTGGCGAGGTACCAGAAAAGGAGAGCCAGAATGAACAGGCCGGAGAGAAAAACGATCGTAGGTTGCATTGGTTAAAGGCGGTGGGGTTAGAGGCCGCTAAGCTTACTTGGCCTGAGGCACAAGTGGTATGAGTGATTCGATCAGGAGGTTGGAGGAAAGGGGCTTGTTGAGTGAGGTGGCCAGACTTTCAGCGTGCTCGAAGGAGTTGAACCCCTCGAGTGTTACTGGAGTCCACAATTCTTCAGCGACCACCGGGGCGCTGATAATCCGTTCATCGTAGATGATGGCAAGTCGGGAGCGGCCTTTTTGCATTTTTTCAGTTGCGGACCTTATGCTTCGTAAACCACTGCTATTGAGTGATATATGCACCATATTGTCACCGTCCGGGGTTGCGAGAGCGCTCTCAACATGCGAATTATTGAGGATCTCAGCCCGTGAGACGGCTAATTTTTGTCCGTTTGCCTCCCCTTTGTCTTGGGCGTCATAGAGGAGAATTTGGTGGTCTGAGGGGAGCTGAGAGGGATCCTTGGAGGCGATATCAGTGATGTAGGCACTACGATCGTGGATGGCTCTGATGCTGATTTTGCCACTCACGCACAGGCGGTCGAGACGGGACAAGGCGTCGTCTCGATCCGTCCCGTAGAGCTGGACTTCGAGAAGACGGGCAGATCTTTCCGCTGCGCGGACTCTTGCTGGTAGGCCGAGCAATTCGGCGCGTGCGGTGAGCTCTTCGACAAGAGACGATGGGGAGGTCGTCTGATCGTCGGGAGGGAGCGAGAGGATGGCCTCGTAATTCAGTTCCTCCTTTGGCTTACAGCACGTCAATATGATGCAGCCTAATGCAACGAGAGATCCGGCCAATGAGGAGGCTTGTGGCATCGAGCGAGAGACAAGTGGGCAAAGTCTAGGACTGTTCCCCCGCGTCTTCCTGTTCCTCAGAGCTATCCTGCTTTGAGGAATTTCCAACCTTGGTCACGGACCGGATCGCATCCTTTTCAAAAGGGACAAAGACGTTCTCGGAGAGTTTCACGGTCACTGTGGTTTTTGAAATGTGATGAACCGTGCCGTGCATGCCACCGATCGAGATGATCTTGTCTCCTTTTGACAGAGAGGCCACTCTCGCAGCCTGCTCCTTCCGCTGTTTGCTCTGAGGCCGGATGATCAGAAAATACATGATGACAAACATCAGGATGAGCATCACCCACATGCTTCCGAGAGGATTCTGGCTTTGGCCGCCGGGTGTCTGGGGGGGAGCAGCGGCGATGATGGAATAACAGTTCATGTTCTTTTGTGGTTGTAGCGTTCGCAGAAAGAGGAACGAAATTCCTCAAATTGATCCTCGCTGATAGCCTTTCGTGCATTACGCACGAGGCGGAGGTAAAAATCAAGATTGTGAAAAGAAAGCAACCGTAAAGCCAGCATTTCTCCCGCCTTGAAGAGATGGCGCAGGTAAGCGCGGGAAAAGTCAGCAAGATGAGGGTGGCAATCTTCGGTCAGAGGTGACTTGTCGCGCTCGAATCGGGCATTCTTTATATGAATGGGTCCATCGTTTGTGAATGCGAGGCCGTGTCGGGCCGATCGGGTTGGGTGGACACAGTCGAACATGTCCACTCCCCGGGCGATCATTTCAAGCATTTGGGGAGGGGTGCCGAGTCCCATCGCGTAACGGGGTTTCTCTGGCGGAAGAAAAGGCTCACTGTGCTCGACGGCACGAAACATTTCCTCCTCTGGTTCGCCCACAGAAACTCCCCCAACGGCATAGCCGTCGAAATCCAGCATGGCTAGGTCCCGTGCAGAGGCAGCTCGTAAGTCCTCGTAGGAAGAGCCCTGAACAATCCCAAAGCAGAGTTGTCGCCTCGTGGAAGGACGAGAATTCTCGCCCTCGTTCGTGTTTGTGGGGGCGTCGGGAAAGAAGTCAGAGGAATAATCAGCATGCCAGATCCGGCATCTTTCAGCCCATCGGGTTGTGAGGGCCGTGGATTCCTCCGCGTAGGAACGCTCGCAGGGGTAGGGCGGGCACTCATCGAAGACCATGGCGATGTCAGAACCCAGAGTAGCCTGAATCTCCATGCTTTTTTCCGGGGTGAGGAGAGCAGGGGATCCATCGAGATGATTCTGGAAATGGACGCCTTCCTCGGTGATCTTGCGTGTCTTGGCAAGGGACCAGACCTGAAAGCCCCCTGAGTCGGTGAGAATGGGGCGATCCCAGCTGGTGAATCGATGAAGTCCTCCTAGTTCACGGATTGTTTCCTGTCCAGGTCTGAGCCAGAGGTGATAGGTGTTACCGAGGATAATTTCCGATCCGAGGAGCCTGAGCTCGTCAGGGTGGAGGGTCTTGACCGATCCCTGAGTTCCGACGGGCATGAATATGGGAGTCTCAACAGTGCCATGAGCAGTGGTGAGGCGGCCGTATCGGGCCTTGGAGGAAGAGTCGGTGGCAAGAAGCTCGAACACTACGAGGGAAGAGGTTGACCTCAGTTAGCATGTTCCGCCCGGGAGACCACGCAAGAAAAACGGAGTGTGCTGAGATCTAATCTCCCAGCAAGCGAAGTTCCGAGTCGTTCACGTGCTTATTTTGCCCTTAGATAAGGTGTGGATCGTCAATACTGGGACTCACTTGCTGACAATTATGAGGATAATCTGTTAGAAATTTCCCGGGAAGATCTCGAGGGAGCCCTGGCAGATGAATTGAATCTCCTCAGGGGAGAGGATGTAAGTGCAGCCGATCTGGGTTGTGGTCCCGGGAGTCTGCTCCCGCTTCTCGTCAGGTATTTCAATGATGTGATAGCCGTTGATTATGCCGAACAGTTGCTGAATCAGGCTCGCCGCCGCTGCCGCAGCAGAAAGGTCAGGTTTGCAAGCTATGATCTGAGCGAAGGACGGAAGTTGCCCTTCAATGTAGATGTGGTCTGTTGTATTAACGCTCTGATAGATCCTGATCGTAACAAGCGCACCGGAATGCTTCGGTCCTTGCGCTCGGCGATGCAGAAAAAAGGAGTGGCGGTGATCGTTGTTCCGGCCTTGGAGTCGGTATTTCACGTTTACCACACGCTTCGGATGATCAGAGAGCGAGTAGGATGTATGGATGGACTTGGACTACGCGAGGCTGAGCGTATGCTGAGAGCAGAGGTTCAGTCGTTCTCCGATGGAATTGTCCGCGTAGGGGGAACGCCAACGAAGTATTGGATGAGAGAAGAGTTGATTACCTGCTTGAAGGAGCAGGGTCTAAGGGTTCAAAGAATCAGGAAAGTGGAATACAAATGGTCCGAAGAAATCGTGAATCCGCCCGGGTGGCTCAAAGAGGCCCCTCCCTGGGACTGGATGGTCCTGTGTGAAAAATAGAGGGGCAAGCTGTCCGGGGTTGACCAAATTGACGGGGTCGGAGTGAATTCATCCCTGACTGCTGATACATAAATCTGCGGTGAGGACTGCCGCCCAGGTGGTTAGTATGCTAATTACGAGGGACTTTAGCGAATTACCTCAAGGTGATTTTTAGGGGCGGAACCTGCTGAGAATCGGGGCTGATGGGCCTTTGGCTGACAGACTGCAGGAAAGAAGATGGGATAATGCGCTTGCGGTTGCCGGGGTGGAGAGCTAGGCACCGGTCAAATGGCAATTCAGCGTGCGCTTTTATCAGTTTCAGACAAGGCAGGGTTGGAAGACTTTGCGCGAGCACTTCACGAGGAGTTTGGCGTAGAGCTTCTTTCAACAGGTGGAACGGCGAAGGCCCTGCGAGATGCTGGTCTGCCTGTGATTGATGTCTCCGATTATACGCAGGCTCCTGAGCTGTTTGAAGGAAGGGTTAAGACCCTGCATCCGAAGGTGCACGGGGGCTTGCTCCACAAGAGAGATTCGAAGGAACACAGGAAACAGGCAGAAGAAAACGAGATCAAGCCCATCGACCTTGTGGTCGTTAATCTTTACCCTTTTGAGGAAACAGTTGCAAAAGATGGCGTCACGGTAGGAGAGGCCATTGAAAACATTGATATCGGAGGTCCATCGATGTTGCGAAGCGCTGCCAAAAACGCCGCCTCGGTCACGGTGGTCACGGATCCCAGTGACTACGCCACAGTCGTGGATGAGATACGTAGTCACGATGGAGATACCAGTCTTCGGTTACGAGAAGAACTTGCAGTGAAGGTTTTCAAGCGTACCTCGGATTACGATATCGCCATCGCAAATTATCTTGGAAAGTGCGATGAGAGCACAGCTGCCTGTTTCTCAACTACAATACCCCTCGAGCGAGAGCTGCGCTACGGTGACAATCCTCACCAGAAGGCTCGCCTGTATGGCTCCTTCAGCGATCATTTTAGCAAGCTGCAGGGGAAGGAGCTCAGCTACACCAATATTCTCGATATCGAAGCTGCGGCTGATTTGATCATGGATTTTCGTAGGCCGACGGTAGCAATACTGAAGCATACTAATCCCTGCGGAGTGGGCCAGGACGATGAGGATCTGAGAGTAGCGTGGCAGAAAGCGTTCGAGACGGACCGCCAAGCTCCTTTTGGAGGAGTGATTGTGTGCAACCGACCTCTAACCGAGAGTCTGGCACGGGTTATCAGTGAGATTTTCACGGATGTCATTATTGCTCCAGATTTTGAGTCGGAGGCGCGGGCGATCCTGCAGAAGAAGAAAAACCTCAGGCTGATGAAGATTAACGAGAGCTACAAACAGGAAAAGAAGGAGCCTCTAATCCGCTCTGCACCCGGTGGGTTGATGGTGATGGAACGTGATCACACAGCAATGGGACTGGAGAATCTAGAGGAGAAGGTTGTGACTGAGCGCCCACCGACCAAGGAGGAGATCCAAGCGATGCGTTTCGGGTGGAGAGTGGTCAAGCACGTGAAGTCCAACGCTATTGTTTTTGCCACCACGGATAGTACGATCGGAATCGGAGCAGGGCAGATGAGCCGGATCGACTCCTCTCGCATTGCGGTGTGGAAGGCTGAGGAATCGGGGTTGTCGCTTAAGGGTAGCGTGATTGCCTCTGATGCGATGTTTCCCTTTGCGGATGGTCTTGAGGCGGCAATTCAGGCAGGTGCAACTGCATGTATCCAGCCGGGAGGGTCGGTAAGAGACGAAGAGGTGATCGCAGCGGCTAATGAGGCGGGGCTTTCAATGGTGTTTACCGGGCACCGTCATTTCCGTCACTGAGGTTTTCGTTGCCGGGGTACACCGGCTCAGGAGTTTTCATATCTGGCCGTAAAATGCTGAAGCTAGGAGTTAACATTGATCACGTGGCTACCCTCAGGCAGGCCCGCTACGCTACAATGCTGGAATCGAACAATGCGGAGCCTGACATCGTAATGTCCGCCCTGGCAGCGAAGAGAGGAGGAGCGGACTCAATAACCATGCATGTGCGAGGGGATAGAAGGCATGTGCAGGAAGAGGATGTGTTTCGCGTTAAGGAAGCATGTAACCTGCCGGTCAATTTTGAGATGGCCAGTACGGCTGAGATGGTGGCAATGGCTCTCAGGCTGCGTCCTGAATTTGTATGTCTGGTCCCAGAAAACAGGCAGGAGATCACCACAGAGGGAGGGCTTGACGTTTTCGGGCAAAGAGAGACTCTTCGTGCAACGGTGGGAGCTCTGAAAAATGGGGGAAGCAAGGTGAGCATGTTCATCGACCCAGATGAAGAGCAGGTCAGAGCGTCACGGGAAATTGGGGCCGATATGGTTGAGCTGCATACCGGTTCGTTTGCCAATTGTGAAGGAGCGATGAGGAAGGAAGAGCTTGCCCGGTTGGCAGCAGCTGCACGAGTTGGCAATCAACTGGGTCTGTGCATTAATGCGGGGCACGGTATCAACTACGACAATCTAGAAGAGCTTTTCGAAATCCCTCATCTGGTAGAGCTCAACATCGGACATAGCATCGTATCGCGAGCTGTCATGACGGGGATGGAGCAGGCCGTGCGGGAAATGGCGGTGCTTATGGAGCGATATACGGTGGAACCATGAAGGTCTTCGGGATTGGTATCGACGTGATCGAAATTGAGCGAGTTGAGAAAGCAATTGAGACTTTCGGCGACCGCTTTCTTGCTCGGATCTTTACCGTGGATGAGCGCGACTACTGCATGAGACAGAATCGTCCTGCTGTTCATTTTGCCGCTCGCTGGTCCGCAAAAGAGGCGACATCAAAGGCTCTGGGAACAGGCATCGGAGAGTTGCTTTCTTGGGGAGATATGGAAGTTGTCCGTCGGCAATCAGGGGAGCCGGAGATGGTTTTGAGTGGCGACGGACTGGCGTTCTGTAGTCAGCATGGGATCGATCAGATCAAGGTCAGCCTCACTCACGCCAAGCATTATGCGGCAGCGAACGCAGTTGCGCTTACTACGTCCTAAGCAGGGCGGCTGCTCTCGTTTCAGAATGTTCGAGGCTAGGGGAGGGAAAGTAGTATTTCCCGGATAATCTTTGCAGCGAGGATGGACGAGCGGCCAGTTGGATCGAGTTCGGGAGCTAATTCGACAACGTCACAGGCAACGACCCTCTGCCAGGGTAGCGCTGCAAGTAATTCTTCCAGTTTTGGCCAGTTGACCCCCCCCGGTTCCGGAGTTCCCGTTCCAGGTAGGTCTGCCGGGTCGAGGAAGTCGAGGTCCAGAGTGAGGTAAAGAGGCAAGCCCTCTACTGTTTTCAATGCGCTGGAAAGTATATCTATGTCAGGAGGGACGAGGCAGCCAGACTCTCGGAGGTCGTCGAACTCAGTTGAGCTACCTGAGCGGATGCCGCACTGTAAAATTCGAGAGGGTGGGATCATGTCGCGGATACGCCGCATGCAGCAGGCATGACTCCACTGCGTGTTAGTCCATTCGTTTCTCAGGTCTGCATGCGCGTCGAATTGAACAACGGCCAGGCCCGGATGATGCTCGAGGACTGCAGCTACTGCTCCGGGGGTGAAGGAGTGCTCTCCTCCGATCAGGAGGGGAGTCAATTTCTTCGAGAGAAGGTGCAGGGAGGCTTCCTTGACGAGAGTATTGACTTTTTCAGCGCTCTCCCCGGCCACGATAAGGTTTCCCAGGTCACTGAAAGGTCTTAGGCTCAGATCACGGTGAAGAAAGGGAGAGTAGCTCTCGAGGCAATCTGATGCTTCCCGAATTGAATCGGGTCCTCGTGCCGCGCCTTTGCGAAAGCAGGCTGTGCCATCGAATGGGACACCAAGAAGAGCAGGTGTCCCGTTGACAGGTTCTGCGGCGGATTCAAGATATGGAACGCGGGGAGGAGAGATAGTCACATCAGATGTCGTTTAAAATCTTCGTAATCAAAAGATCGAATCATCTGATCGTTGCCGCTTTCATCACGCAAGATGATGGAGGGATGCTGGATTCCATTAAAGTATGTAGTTTTGACCATAGTATACTGGGCCATATCCTGAAAAATCAGATGATCTCCGATTTTCAGTGGTCGATGGAAGTTGTATGCTCCGATAATGTCCCCCGCCAGACAAGTGCTACCCCCGAGGTGATAGCGGTGAGTTCCCCGTTCAAGGGAAGGTGTGCCGTCGAGGGTCAGTTTGGGCCGATATGGCATTTCAAGGACGTCGGGCATATGAGCCGTCGCAGAGACGTCGAGAATTGCTACGGTCTGCTCTCCACTTTGGAAAATATCGAGAACCGTAGAGTGGAGGCTTCCTGCGTTGAGGACTGGGGCTTCACCGGGCTCGAGCCATATCTCGTCCAGATGATAGTTGTTCCGGGATTTCTTTATGAGATCGCCGAGTAGTTGTTGGTCATAGTCAGGGCGAGTCAGAGCATGGCCGCCGCCCATATTCAGCCACCGGATTTGAGGTCGCCGAAGAAGAGCCCCAAAGTGAAGGTCGAGGGATTCAAGAGTCGCGGCAAGAGCATCGCTGTTCTGGTCGCAAAGGGAGTGAAAGTGGCAGCCACTGAGTCCCTCCAGGTCTGCGTTTTTTAAGCTGCCCGGAGGAGTGCCGAGACGAGAGCCTTGACGGCATGGATCGTAGATGGGAGGTGAGCCGGTTGAGCGCTGTGGGTTGAGCCGTAGTCCGTAGGAAATAATACCCTGTTGGTAGCGAGGGTGACTCAGGGCATAGTGACGCCAATGCTGCCAGTGAGACAGGGAGTTAAAGATAATGTGTGAACTGAGCTCGAATAGCTCAGTGTCCGTATCACGGTAAACGGGGCCACAGGTGAGCACTGTTTCGCCGAAAAATTCTTGAGCGAGCTGTGCCTCCCACAGGCCTGATGCGCAGCACCCGTCGAGGTGATCGCGCAGTAGTGGAAATACCGCGGGAAGGGCAAAGGCTTTCAGCGCCTGAACGATCCGGCAGCCTGTTCTGGCCTTGAGTTCGGAGAGGGCTTCGCAGTTCTTCCTGATCACTGCGAGATCGATGAGGTAGGCCGGGGTAGGCGGTCTCACGGAAGATGTTTAACTGGTGGCTCGTGCGTTGTCGACCCTGAGCTGGTAGTAAACTCTTCAGGAACAAGCTTCCCTGACGAAAGGGTCACTCTCCTCAATCGACCAGGAGAGTCCGAAGGAATTAAGGTCTTCCATGAAGGGGTCTGGATCAAAATGCTCCATATTCCATACCCCGGCCTCGAACCACTTCTTTTGAAGCATCAGTTTGGCTCCGATCATGGCAGGTACGCCTGTCGTGTATGAGACTGCCTGGGAACCGGTTTCTCTGAAGGAGCTTTCATGAGAGCAAGTGTTGTAAATGTAAATGCTTCGAGGTTGGTTTCCTTTCCTTCCGCGTAGAATGCATCCGATACAGGTTTGTCCGGTTGTAGACTCTCCGAGGCTTCCAGGATCGGGCAGAATAGATTTGAGGAATTGAAGGGGCACGATGGGTTTTCCGTGGTAATCGATCGGATGAATACTGGTCATCCCCACATTTGTAAGCACCTTCAGGTGTTGCAGGTAGGATGGTGAAAAGGACATCCAGAACTGTGCTCTTCGGAGTGAGGGGTATGCCGTCGTGAGAGACTCTAGTTCCTCATGATACATCCGGTAGATTTCAAAATCACCTATTCCTTCCGGACAGGAAAAAGAGCGGTGAGTGGAAAATGCTGGGGACTCCACAAACTGGTCTCCTTCCCAGTGACGGCAAGCTGCTGAGACTTCCCGAATATTAATTTCGGGATTGAAATTTGTAGCAAAGGATTCGTTGTTTTCTCCGCCGTTCACATCGACAATATCGAGCTCACTAATTTCATCAAAATAATGTTTTGAGCCAAAGGATGTGAAGACGTTCGTTACTCCCGGGTCAAATCCTGAGCCCAAGAGGGCGCAGAGATTCTTTTCTTGGAATCTCTCATGATATTGCCATTGCCATTTGTATTCAAAACGGGCGATCTCTGGAGACTCATAATTTGCTGTGTCTAGATAGTTTGTCCCGGTAGCGAGGCAGGCCTCCATCAAGGTCAGATTCTGGTATGGTAGTGCCAAATTCAGAAGAAGGTCCGGGGACAGGTTGCGGAGGAGTGCAATAGCCTCGTCCAGATTATCTGCATCCACACGATGGGTCGAAATCTCTTGCCCTGTTCTCTGGCGAATGGATGTCGCGACGATGCGGCATTTTGACAGAGTGCGGGAAGCGAGATGAATCTCGTGAAAGATTTCAGGAAGCTGTGCGCACTTGTGGGCGGCGACACTTCCAACCCCGCCAGCTCCAACAATTAGGATCGTATTCACGTTTAAACGAGGGCGACTGGAGTCTTGGAGTTCGGGCTCTGACCAGGACGGTTCGTCTTAATTCTGGATGGAGAGAGAATGGATGGAAGATAGGGAAGGCCCTTTTTGGGATGACTCCTTTAGAGTTTCTTGAATGCGGCAAAAGACAAGAGAAGGCTGATCGTGCATTGCTTGCAGGAAAAAAGGAGCGTAAGTTTCTGACATGAAGATGCTGGCAGACGATTCACTCGTGATTGGTAAGACAAAAGAGCTTTGTGCGGCAATTGCTGATGACCCGGAATATCGGTCTATGATGGAAAAGGTCGAGCGATTCATGGAGGATGATGCAGCCAAGTTACAGTTTCAGAGTGTTCAGGAACGCAGCCAGGAGCTCGGTCAGAAGCAACAATCCGGACTGGAGCTAAGTGTTGGTGAGGTCGAGGATTTTGAGACTGCCCGCGAGGCATTGATGAGTAATACCGTGGCGAGGGAGTTCATGGACGCCCAGCAAAGTCTGCAATCGGTTCAAAGTGCGATTGGAAAATATGTAGGAATCACCCTTGAGCTGGGCCGAGTGCCTGCGGAGGAAGATCTTGCTGATCAGGAAGGCTGTTGCAACGAGGGAGGGTGCGGCTGCGGCTAGAGCTGTCTTCGGGCAGGGTGGTTTTTGGTGCTGGATGAAGCTCTGAACTAGGTTCAGGAAAGGCGCTTTCCTGCATCCTGATCGAGAAAGAATGTGGTGTCGTTGTGTGATTGAAGGTAGGTGGCAGGGACCTCGGATGTGATTCCTGATGTGAGTGCTCGCTCAACGATGTCTGCCTTGCTGCTTCCAAAGGCGAGGAGGGCAATGCGCTGGGCGCCGAGTATTGTCTTCACGCCCATGGTGATGGCGCGCTGAGGAACGTCGGCAGCTCCACCAAAGGCCTCTGCCGCGTCATTGATGGTGACTTGGTTAAGCTCTGTTGCGTGCGTAGCAACGTCGGGGCTCACGCCGGGTTCATTAAATCCAATGTGACCATTTCTTCCAATGCCGAGTACCTGGAGATCGATGCCTCCTGCCTCTTCGATTTGGTTCTCGTAGGCAGAGCAGTGACTCTCAATATTGTCCGCTGCCACCATCACCTCTGGAATGTGAATGTTCTCTGGGTTTATATCGATATGATTAAAAAGGTGAGAGTGCATGAACTGCCAGTAGCTCTCTGGATGCTCCCGGGCGATACCGATATATTCATCGAGATTGAAGGTGACGACGTTCCGAAAAGATAACCCGTCCCTATGCATTCGAATCAATTCCTTGTAGAGCTGGATAGGAGTATTTCCGGTCGCCAACCCCAGAACTGTGGTTCTTTCTTCGCTATCTCGAGAGCGAATGAGTTGGGAGATATCCTCAGCGAGGGCCGTCGATGCGGATTGGGAGGAAGCGAATATTCGGTAGGAGGGGACTTCAGGCATGGGAACGGCGTATTCGTGGGAGCTACACAGATTTGTTGGGTGGAATCAATATGAACAAATAGCCAAGGGAGTTTTCTCCTCAGTCCGTCAACAGTTTGTGAGCCGCTGTGATAATCTCGCGGGATGAGCAGCCTCCTGGAATGGAGGTCAACCAGCCTTCCCGTCGGAACCAGGTTCGCTGGCGCTTGGCGTATTGGCGGGTTGCGATCACAATTTCCTCTTCACAGGTAGAACGGTCAATCGCGCCATCAAGAAGGCGCTGGATTTGCGGAACGCCGATAGCTCGGGATACAGCGGGGCCGGGAGCGGGAAGAGCAGCCAGTTCTTCTGCGGCGTTGCGCCCAAGCATCTCGGAGGTCCGCCTGCGGATACGTTGGTCAAGGTCCGAGGGATCCCAAGTGAGTAAAAAACCGCGAAGGGCGTCTTGTGGTGCTTGAAATGAGGATCTCCGTGCGGAGGCGGGCTGACCGCCGGACAGGCTTATTTCCAGCGCACGTTGGAGGTAGCGAGGGTTTTTATGATCAATATTAGCCGCCGTGACTGGATCGACCTCGAGCAGGCGCGCATTTAGTTCGTCGAGAGAGAGTGTCTCAAGTTGAGCTCGGAGCCCGGGGGCGGTAGCGGGTATGTTGTCTGGCCCATGAGTAAGGAACTTGAGATAGAGTCCAGATCCACCTACGATTATCGGGAGTTTTCCCCTTGCGCGGATGCTCTCAATGACAGGTAGGGCCATTGTTCGATATTGGCCAGCGTTCAAGATCTCAGAGGGATCCGCAATGCCATAGAGATGGTGAGCTGCGAGGAGCCGATCCTCTTCACTGGGTGAGGCCGTGATGGTCTCAATACCCCTATACAGCTGCAGGGCATCACCATTAACAATCTCTCCATCGAGCTCACGGGCGAGAGTAAGGGCGTGAGAGGACTTCCCAGACGCCGTGGGACCACAAATATACAGTGGCTGTGAAGAAGGTTTCAGGGTGTTCCTCGTGTTATACGCTATGTCTCGCTACGGAAGGCTTAAGCCATACAATACAAAATCCCCATGAACCAGAGTTCATGGGGATAAATGGAGTTTGGGGCGGGCCTACTCGTGGGTAGACTCGGTCTCGCCTTGAGACTTTGCTCCACTGACGATCATCTTGCGGCCCATGAATGGTTGGTCATGGAGAACTTCGACGGCTCTCTTTGCCTCCTCGATGTTTGCCATTTCGATAAATCCATAGCCCTTGGATTTATGGGTATTTCGATTGTAGACGATCTCAATGCTTCGTACAGCGCCGACACCCTTGAAGAGTTCTTCGAGTTCATACTCAGCTGCGTCATAAGACAGGTTGCCGAGATAGAGCCTGTTGGAGTCTACAGGGCTGGGCGCTGGGGCTCCGCGGGAGGAGCTCGAGGTTTTTGCTACTCGGGTCCCGGATTTTGGTGCCTTGCGGGGTTCTCGCTTACTTTGGTCGGAGGAACTTCCACCTCCTCGTTTACGGGGAGGTCGAACAGTTTCCTTATGGAGACCGATCGCCTTAAGGATCTTCTGCCACCAAGTCAGAGGAACGCGTTTTGGTCCCTTGCGTGGTCGGCGACCGCCAGAACGGCGCCCTCCGGACTGGGGGTTTCCTCCTGAGCCGCCTTCACGGGGCCGGTTACGGTTGCGGTTACGGTTGCGGTTGCGGTTGCGGTTACGGTTACGGTTACCGGAGTCTCCCCCGGATTCAGATCGCCGCGCGCTGTTGGACGAATCGGACATGGTTCTTGTTGTATTTCAGGTTCGCGCGGGGACAAGATGGACGCTTCGATGGCATTTCGCGGACTCTCAAGGTCCTCAAACCGGATAGGAAGCACTGGCGGCTCTATTGTCATACGGTGAGTCGACTGCTTCTGGTTGAGGTTAAATAGAGTCAGGAATCCGCTTGCTCGGCGTATTTCTGGTTGCGTCCCCGCATAGTGGGGCCTGTCGGCCTGAGAGGTTGTTAGCCACTCTATTAGTTGGGTGGCTGTTACGGACATCCAGTCTGGTGGCATGGCTGAGCCGTGTTGGCTGCCGTTCGAGTCTCGAGGGGCGAGCATACGCATCGAAGGGATTTCCGTCGGGATATGTTATCTGGGCTCGACTCTTCCGGCAAGGCAAATGGCTTAGGCCCAGCAAAGTGGGGATTTGAGAGTTGTCCTTCCCCGGTGCAAAGGTCTATGTTTTTAGGGCAATCTGCATAAATGCCCGTGTTAAATTGTTTCCGAGCTGGTGTCCTTGCCGCCGTTTTGCTGTCTCTGGGCAGTATTCTGCCATTGTCAGCCAGAGAGTCGTATTTCGTTGTTGAAGCCAACTCGGGAAGAATTCTCCTTGCGGAGGGCTCTGACCAAAAACGACCGGTCGCCAGTTTGACCAAGGTGGCAACCGCGATCGTTGCGCTGGATTGGGCCAAGGCTACTGGGGCTGATCTGGGTGGTGAGATGGTGGTGCCGCCATCAGTTGCCAGCCTGGGTGGTTCCAATCCCATGGGGCTGAAGCCAGGTGATAGGATATCTCTCAGGAATGCCCTTTATTCCGCTTTGATGGGTTCGGATAACTCGGCGGCTCAATCCATTGCGCACCATGTGGGGTTTGCGCTGCAGCAGGCAAGGGGGAATAGTGGAGATCCTGTAAAGGCCTTTGTGGCGGAAATGAATACTCTTGCCGGAGAGCTGGAAATGAGAAGAACGAGATTCTCTACCCCTCATGGACTTTACGTGCAGAGAAACAAGGGTTACTCAACGGCCACGGATATGGCCCGGCTTTGTATCTATGCGATGCGAAATCCCGGATTTGCATTTTTCGTGAAGCAGAAGAGTCGGGCGCTCTCTTTTAAGCACGGCGAAGTGACCAAGGCTTTTCGTGTGCAAAACACTAACAAGCTACTGGGGCGCATTCAGATCAACGGGATTAAGACTGGAATGACGAGGGCTGCTGGGCAGTGCCTTGCGACGAGCTCCGAACTGCGTCCGATCGTGGAAAAGTTGCCAGATGGAGCAACTAGACTCACTCCTCGTCGTCTCGTTTGTATTGTTCTGGGTAGCCCGGATCGATTCGGTCAAACGGAGACTCTCGTAGAGCAGGGATGGAATCTCTATAACCAGTGGGTTCAGTCAGGGGCGGTGGTTAATTCCGTAAGCGAGAGGCTTGTGGTGCCAGATCCGAGAAAGCAGGGCTAATCCTAACTGATCTGTGGAGTCAGCGGTTTGGAATATGGTTGAGCGGCATCCCGGAGTGCCGTTCCTAGTCCGCTTCCTGAGCGGGCAGGATTACCTCCTGCAGGGCTTTTTGTAGTTCAATAATTCGGTCGGGTTCACTGAGCTTGGACTGGTGGTTAGTTGTTTGAACGTAAAAGGTGTCCAGAGCGGCTCCTTTCTCGGTAGCAATTCTTGCGTGAATTGTGTCGAGACCGTGTCGATTGATCGTGTGCAACAAGTTGTGGAGGAGAGCGATGCGATCAATTGCTTGAATCTCTATCACGGTAAATCGTGGATCGCTCTCATTGTCAATATAGGCTCGAACCGGGAAGGGGATGGCATCGTCATTGGAATCGCGAAGAAAGTTCTCTTTCACCTTGAGGTAGGTCCCGGGGTCGTAATCCTCTTCATGGTTCAACTCGTACAGAGTTACCACTACGCTTACCTGCCGATACGTATTCTCAACGGCCTCCATGTCATCTGTGCTGACCCTGAAAACGTCAAGGGCAACTCCATCTGGGCGGGTGTAGATGTCAGCAGAAAGAATATTGATTTCATGAGCTGCGAGTGCGCAGCAAATCTTTTCAAGGAGCAGATTCCGATCTTCAGTCGCGACCGTTAGCTCTGTATAACCTTGTTCGGGATACTCTAGCCACTGGACAGCAGCTTCGAAAGGGGTGTCGGGCCGCCTCTTTCTCCGGTCCAGATATTGCCAGATCGCACGGATGTGAGTCCCTACACTTAGAGCATCACGGTAGCGGAAGTAGCGCTTGGGCATTCGTCCGAAGTGCTCGCCGATAATGTTCGCATAGCGGTTGTGCAGGTCCTTGCCGACTTTCTCTCTCAGGTTTTCCAGCTTCTCTCGAAACTCGGCATCATAGGCCTCATACCCACGTTCAAGAACGGCACGCGCTGACTTATAGAGTTGAACAAGCAGGGACTCCTTCCAGGACCCCCAGGCTTCCTCGCTTGTCCCCTTGGAGTCCGCGTAGGTGAAAAGCAGTAAAGCGTCCAAAAATCTCCGATTTTTCACGAGGCCGGAAAATTCAGCAACGACATCTGGATCATCAATGTTGCGCTTGGTGGCAAAGCGCCAGAGAGTGAGGTGATGATCGACAAGGAACATGATCAGCTGGCGCCGGCCATGGCTGATTTGGAGCCGTCTGCACACCTTACTAGCAAGGATTTGCGAGCCATCGATATGTTCACGTACATTTTCCGCTCGGCCTGAGTCGTGAAGAAGAACCGCAAGGTAGAGCGCATACGGGTCCTCAATATCAATCAGGATGTGGCGATATCGCGCCACAGCAGGATCATCGGAATCCATGAGAGAGTCGAGCTGGTCGACACATTGCAGAGTATGTTCATCCGCTGTGTAGCGATGAAAAAATTCGTGTTGGACAAGGCATTCAAGTGCGCCGAACTCAGGGAGATATCGGCCAAGAACTCCGCACCGATGCATTAATCGAAGGATCCGCGCGACCTGACCCTTTTTCTCCAAGATGGTCCGGAATGTCTGTCGGTTTTCCTCGTTGTAATTGAAGCGTCTGTCAATTCGGTGCCAATTGGCCTTGATCAGTTTCCGTAATGCAGGCGAGGGCCTGAGGTGATGTTTCTGGCAATGTAGAAACAGGCGGAGGAGACGTCCTGGTTCTTGACTGAAGATCTCCTCGGAGGTTGCAGAGAGGCGACCGTTCTCAGCTGTAAACCCATCGAGATTTTTGCTGGCAGATCCTCGGAGGAAGGGGATTCGAAAAGGGAGTCTGAAAGGGCGGAGTACCGGGGTCTCGATCTCTGCGATCTCAAAGACGCTGGCGGTATGCTGGTGAATATCTCTAGCGTGGAGGTAGTAGTCCCTCATGAGAGCCTCAATCCTGCGGAGCTTGGTCTTATGTCGATAGTGAAACTCTTCTGTGATGATTCCCTGAAACCGAAGAGTAAGGATGTCAGTGCCTTTTCCTGTATGATAGTGAAGGCAATTGCGGACGCGGTGCAGAAAATCGAAGCCTTCCTTGAGTTCGGCACAGGCATTCACGCTCAGGGTGCTACGACGCTGGAGTTCGTCGAGATCGCGAGTATTAAAGAGCGCGTCGGAGATCCAGATCAGGTTATGAAAATCTCGCATGCACCCCGGGCTTTCCTTCAAATTGGGCTCTTGGAGGAAAACCGTAGAAGAGAACTTATGGTAACGAGTCTCGATGTCGCTTTTTCTCTCCTCAAAAAAACGGAGTCGGTCTTTGATTATGCATTCCTGCCTGAACCTGTGGCTGAATTCCTTGGAAAGTGCGTCGTTACCACAGAGCAGGCGGTGATCGAATAGAGAGGTGCGGGTAATGGGATCCCTTCTGGCTTCTGTGATACACTCGTTGATGGAACGGGAGGCGTGGCCTACTTTGAACCCGAGATCAAATAAGGGGTATAGGATGCTCTCAACGAGATTTCGCTCGTTTTGGCCAAGTCGGTGAGAGGGTTGGGGTAGGAGGAAAAGGAGGTCGATGTCAGAGGAGGGGTTGAGCAGGCCCCGACCGTATCCTCCATTAGCCATAAGGCTGAGGGCAGGATCAGTGGTGCTTTGCGAACTTGCAGTCTGAAAGAGAGACCGAAGCAGGGTGTCAATGACTCCTGAGCGCAAAGCTGCTATTTCACATCCTCCGCCCCCTTGGTCGTGAATGCGGCGAATGCGGGAGTTTTCATTCTTCAGATACCGCTTATAGACTTCAAGGCGTTCGCCTGCTGCCAAGTCCGCAAGCTGATCCAGGCGGAGGAGATCGGGAACGGTTTCGGGATGCTCATCGGGCAACACGTGGTGAGGTTGCCGTAACAGACGTGAAATGGAAAGTTTCCGTGCAGATTTGAGGAGAGTTATCGAGAGGGCCGGCGCTGCAGGGTTTGAGGGGGTGCTTACTCAAGGCGGGACATGAGGTCTCGGATCCGGCCCAGATGAATTCCCTCAGGTTGGTTATCAAGGATCCACTGTAAATCAGGCTTTGCTCTGCCCGGCTGATCTATCTGCAGGCTCAGCAGGGCACGGTTGAGACGGTCCTGCGCTGAGTTTGGCTGAATTTGAACAACAATGTCGACGTAGTCGAGCGCATCGGGGAATGCTTTCTCCTCAATGGCAATGGTCTGTAGATTTCTGAGCATGCGACACACGATTTCCCGGGGCGTCGCAGTCTCCATCAGGGAAGAGTCTATCTGCATTCCTGCATCGGACAGGAGTGCGTCTGCAGTTTCCGACTTCATAACTGTTCCTCCATCGAACGAGTCGATGATAATCCGCTTTCCGTCAGATTCATAGCAGGTGGCAAAATGGCCGGGGAGGGGTAAGCCATGCATCTCTACTCCAACCAATCGGGCAAGCTCCATGAAAAGAAGGGAAAGGGTGATTGGAATGCCTTCCCGGTCATCAATTACCTCGTTGAGATAGCTATTGGAGCGGTTGTAATAGTCACTTCTGCTCCCATGAAATCCATTATTCTTGAATAGGTAGTTGCCGATGGCGCTGACCTTTTCCGGTAGGTCGGCTTTTTCTTCGATCGCCCCTGCAATTTCTGCGGCCATCCTTTCGAGTTCTGCGTGGTAGTCATTCACTCGAAGCTCTGGGTTGTCCATCTGTGCGATTAGCAGAGCCGCGTGAAACAGGCCTTGAGTTTCATCACCCTGCAGGGAAGTGATGATTTGACCTGTGATTGACCTGCGATGTATTTCCCGTGATTTCCTCTCGAGGCGATCGGCCCTAGCTCGAAGGCTCTCCACCTCACGCCTGAGAAGCGGGCGAACGAGGTCTGCATTTTTGCTTAGTCGATCGACGGTGTTTTCGTTATCGGGGTTTTTCTTCAGTCTGCTCACCTGTTTCTCGATCGCGATCACCAGTTCCTTCGGCGGCTTCTCTTCGGCGAGGTCGGGGCCGATGCGGAAGCTGCGGAAAGTGGCTTCGGTCTGGCGAAACTTAGCGAGACCGGCATGGCCGCCTCGAAGGATATTGTCATCGATCTGGATTACTTTTTTTCCGTTTACGAAGCAGGAGATGGTCTTCTCCTCGATGCGGACACGAAGGCGATTCCATTCTCCGGGCTGGTAAGCGTCACTTTTCAGTTGCTTGAGTATATTCCAGCTAAAGACATCAGGGCCGTCGAAGCGAGTAAGGCGCAGGCTGCCGCTACTTGGGTAGAATCCATAGTGGCGGTTTCCTCCGTCTGATTCAAAGACGAGTCCTGCCGCGCCGGACTCGTCATCAAGCTTCGCCTCGACAGATATCTCGTAAGGGAGACCAGGAGCTTCGCGCTGTGATAGACAGAGGCTGCGACCGCCAAACCCATCACCCGGGCTGCTCACGGTGATTCTTCCCGCTCGCTGTTTCCAGTTTGCGCCCATCAGGATTCGCCACCGGTTGGGGTCTAAGCTGCCAATTGTAAGCCATTTCTCCATGGGGACAGAATTGGGGTTGGCGAGTAGACGGTGGAGGGCTCCCACGGGAACAGCAAAGCCCAGGTTGTCAGTCACGGCCGATTTCATGGTTAGCAAGCCATGAACCTCGCCTTGGCGGTCGAGGAGGGGGCCTCCGCTATTGCCAGGTTCAACGGGGATTGCGACTTGGAGGAGCGCGCGTCCATCAAAGTCGCGGAGGGCTGAAATGACACCTTTCACGACACTGAATTCAAGGCCGTGAGGAGCACCTATCGCAACAATCTCCGCGCCCTGAGAGATGGTGTCTGCCGGCGCAAGTCTAAGAGGTTCTGCGGTCTTGCCGCTGAGGTCGATCTGAAGGATAGCTAAATCCAGTTTTGCATCCCAAGCGTGGATGGAAGTGACCTTGTGCTCCGATCCGTCGTCGAAATGAACAGTCAGGGGTCTGGATTCACCGATGACATGCGCGCAGGTGGCAATCAGTCCGCTTTCCGAAATAACAAAGCCGCTTCCTGTTCCGCCCTCGCCTCCGGCTCGACCTCCGTGGCGGATGACCACTGCGGAGCGGCGGGAGAGTTTGGCAATCTGCTCTACGGACTGAGGTCTGCTCTCTGAAGCAGTGGTTTGTTGCGTCTGCTCCTCTGGGGCCTCAAAGAGGACTTTACTGCTGGGCGCGGGAACCTGCTCGGCGCCGAGGACGACGGCCGACGTAAGCCAGAGAAGAAAGGAAAGGGATCTGGGCACCCCTGAGCGTAGCGTGACTGATGATTGGGGGCTATCGTGAAAATCCTAAAAGAGGCGGGTGTGATTTGCCGGCGATGAGCTGAGGGGGCTCTCACGGTTCGCTTTCTGCTCAGTTCAGCTAGAGAATACAGGTGGGAGCATGATCGTGAGTTGTTTCCGTGTCTTAAGGTTTTCCTAGTAGCAGATTAATGAAGTGATTGGCTTCGTGCCAAGTTTGCTGCGGCCGTCGAGGAATGTGAGCTCAATGAGAAATGATACGCCGACGATATGGGCCCCCAGTCCATCTAGCAGTTTGAGAGCCGCTTCTGCAGTGCCACCGGTAGCAAGTAGATCGTCGATCAGTAGGACGTTCTCTCCAGGCTTAATGGCATCTTCGTGAATTTCGACGATTGCCTCGCCGTATTCCAGTTCGTATGCCGCTTCACGAGTAGTTGAGGGGAGTTTTCCCTTTTTCCGAATTGGGATAAATCCTGCATTGAGACGATCGGCCACCGCTGCAGCGAAAATAAAACCTCGGGCATCAATACCAACGACCTTGTCTACTGTTGCATCACCTGCAGTTTCGGCCAGTAACTTTATGGAGTCCTGAAAGAGGGCGCTATCACTGAGGATCGGGGTAATGTCCTTGAAGACGATCCCGGGCTTAGGAAAATCGTGAACGTCACGAACAGCTGCACGGAGGTGGTTGGACTGGTCCATGTGATTGCCTAACTCCTCGCAGGCGGTTGGGACAGAACAATTCACCGGCTTCTGGAGTGTATCGAGGGAGTGATTCGAATGGGTGATTCGAATGGGTGGTGAGCGCATTCGGGAGTTTGATCGTATCTCTTCTCATCACTGGCAGGATGGGCCGCGGGCTACCTGAAGGTGGTCGCGAGATCACTGGACTGAATATAAATAGCCCGGAAGAAATGAACTTTCCCTTGCATCAGGGGATGGCGGAGAGCATGGAAAGGCCATGGCGCAATGGCTTTTGATTGTGGCAACTGTGCTCGTCGTGCTTGGCGGGGTATGGGGGGCGACTGCTTTTCGACCCGGAGGGAGAAATATTGGGACTCTCTCCTGTATGGTTCTCGCATTTATCTGCCAGATGGGAGTTCTTGGTATTCGCGGTGAGCTGCGAGGAAAGTGTCCTCTGGGAGACTATGGGGAAATCCTCGCGTTTCTCGCCTGGGCGCTTGTCCTCTTCTACCTAGTAGTTGGACCAGCCTACCGGCTCTCGCTTCTGGGTCTTTTTACTGCACCTGTTGTTGCTATTTTTCAGGTGGTCGCAGTTTTGCCCGGAGTGATGGACCGTGACCCGGTGGCAGTTGTTGAGGTTGATCCCTGGGGTGAGGCTCACGCAGCGTTTTCCGTGTTGTCCTACGGAGCTTTCGCGCTGGCGGCAATCGCCGCCCTCATGTTTCTCGTTCTGAATAAGAAGCTCAAGGATCAACAACTGGGCTCGTCGCTCTTTCGGAAGCTCCCTCCCGCTCGATCGCTGCTGGATTCAATAGTTCGTCTCACCTCGATAGGGGCCGGAATCCTTACTATCGGAATTATCTCTGCCTTCCTGATGGAACGAGACAACGCTTTTGATTCACACCTCGTTGCCGCGATCGCGACTTGGTTGGCCTATCTGGCGGTGGTCTTCATGTACTTCTGGCGCGGGATCACTCCTCGGCGGCTGTCGAGTAGCGTGATCATTGTGTTTATTCTCTCTCTTCTTGTTTTCGCGTTCGTCTAGAGCAATGGGTATCCTCTGTCTTGGTCTGAATCACCAGACGGCTCCCGTAGAGATACGGGAGATTTTCGCGGTGTCCGAGAGTCTTCTTGGAGAGCACGCGGGGCGATTATGTGAAGTCGAAGGGGTCGAAGAAAGTGTCGTTCTCTCGACCTGTAATCGAACTGAGTACTATGCAGCAGCAGTAGATTGTGGGGCCGCTAGCAATCATCTCCGCGAGTTTCTGCAGTCGCAGGCAGGCAGTCGTCTTAGGGTGGAGCATCTCTACGAAAAGCAGCAGTTGGAGGCTGCCAGGCATCTCTGCCGTGTCGTTTCAGGGATTGACTCGATGGTTCTTGGGGAGACCGAGATTTTTGGGCAGGTGAAGAAGGCCTACCAGGCTGCCTTGGAGAGGGGAAGTACTGCCAGGAGTCTGAATCAGCTATTCCAGAAGGCTTTCGGGGTTGGGAAAAAGGTGCGAACAAACACGAGTATTCAGCAGGGACAGACCTCGGTAGGGAGTGTCGCGGTGGACCTCGCCGAAAAGATATTTGGTCATTTGCGAGATAGTATGGTGATGGTGATCGGGGCAGGTGAAATAAGCCGTATGACTGCCCAAAGTCTCCTTTCGAGGGGCGCTCGCAGTATTTTTGTGACCAATCGATCGTATGAAAGGGCAGAGGAACTGGCCAGTGATCTCAACGGGGAATCGGTTCGTTTTGATCAATGGCATGAGGTTCTGCAGGAGGTGGATGTTGTCATATCTTCGACTGGTGCACCTCATGCTGTAATGAAGCGTGAGCACGTTGAGGCTGTACGTCGTAAGCGCCGCTACCGGCCTCTCTTCGCGATCGACATAGCGGTGCCGCGGGATATCGAGGTAGAAGTCGGTGACATTGAAGAAGTCTACTTGTACGATATCGACGCTTTGAAGGAAATCGCCATGGAAGGTAAGGGGCACCGTGCTGATCAGATCAAGTTGTGTGAGAGGATTATTGACCAGGAACTGATTGAGAGTGGATTATTTGGATCGTGAAGGAGGCCTCGGAAGTGAAATCGATCATTCTTGGCACACGGGGTAGCGCCCTTGCGCTGGCTCAGGTAGAGATGGCAGAGAGTGCCCTGCGGGCTGTGTTTCCGGATCTCGATATAGAGAGGAGGGTCATCAAGACGACCGGAGACCGTCGCACCGATATCCCCCTTAGTGAAGTTGCTCGAGCTGCCGATATGGACAAGGGTGTGTTCACCAAGGAGTTGGAAGTGTCCTTACAGAATGGCGAGATTGATATTGCAGTGCACAGCTTGAAGGATATGCCGAGCCTGCTGGATGAGGAGTTTTCAATTGCGGCGGTTCTCCCCCGCGCTTCCCGGAAGGATGTTCTTATTGGAAAAGAATCTGGAGGCTTGGAGGGCTTGCGGCGCGGGGCGAAGGTGGCAACTAGTTCGGTCCGGCGTCGACGACTACTGGAATCAATGAGGCCAGATCTCGAGGTCGTTGACATTCGGGGAAACGTGCCAACAAGGATTCGTAAGTTGCGCGAATCAGAAGAACTTGAGGGGCTCCTTCTGGCCAAGGCTGGATTGTGCAGGCTTGAGCTTCTGCACGATGGAGTGGTGGAGAGTGGAGGTGAGGTTCTTTATGTTGAGGAGCTCGACGAGACAGTATTTGTGCCGGCAGCGGGTCAAGGCGCGGTGGGACTGGAAATTCGCTCTGGGGACATGAATGCCCTCAATGCGTGCAAGGAGGTCAATGATGGCGATACGATGTGCGTCGTTGCTGCAGAGCGCCGTTTTCTCGCTCTTTTGGGTGCGGGATGCGAAACCCCTGTTGGTGTCGCTGCAGAGATCGAGGAGGACGGAGAACTCGGAGAGATTCGGCTCAGGGCAGTCGTATTTGAGGATGGAGAGAATGTTCCTCTTCGCGGAGAGGTTTTGGGGGCAGGAGACGACCCGGAGGGTCTGGCAGTCAAATTGCTGGCCGCCATGAAGGATTCAAAAGCATCATAATCATGGAGAGAGTGAACGGAAAATGCTATCTTGTCGGGGCGGGTCCAGGAGATCCCGGTCTGCTCACGGTCAAGGGAAAGGAATGCCTCTCAGTGGCTGATGTGCTCGTCTATGACGCGTTGAGTAGTCCTGAGTTTCTTCGTATGGTGCCCAAAGACTGCGAGAAGATCTTTGCGGGCAAACGAGCCTCCGATCATGCCATTCCACAGGGGGGTATCAACGACCTGATCGTTGAGAAAGCAAGGGAGGGCAAGACCGTGGTCAGGTTAAAAGGAGGTGACCCTATGATCTTCGGACGCGGGGGAGAGGAAGCGGCAGAACTGGCAGAGGCAGAGGTGCCATTCGAGATCGTGCCCGGGATCTCCTCCGCTATTGGAGGAGCTGCCTACGCCGGTATTCCTGTGACTCACCGCGATCACTGTTCTCAACTGACTTTATTTACTGGTCATGAAGACCCCTCCAAGGAGCAGACCAGCCTTGATTATGCAAAGCTGGCTGAGGCTGACGGCACGAGAGTATTCCTTATGGGGGTTTCGCGTCTCCGGGAGATTACCTCGGCCCTTATCGAGCATGGTGCTGACCCTGAAATTCCCATGGCTTTAACCCGCTGGGCTACCACGGGGCGTCAGCGCACAATCGAAGGAACGCTGGGAAGTATGGCGGATATTGCGGAGAAGGAGCACTTCAAGTCTCCGGCAGTGGCAGTTCTTGGAGATGTGGTCAGGGAGCGATCGAAGATCAACTGGTTTGAAGCCCGACCCCTTTTCGGGCAGCGTGTTGTGGTAACCCGTACTAGAGAGCAGGCAGGAGAGTTGAGCTCCAAGCTTTTCGAGGTCGGCGCGGATGTCATCGAATTGCCGACGATACGTATCGAAGCTCCATTAGAGCGTGAGGAGTTCTCTCGGCTGGTGACGGACGTCCACACGTATGACTGGGTTGTTTTCACAAGCCCCAATGGGGTGGAGCGTTTCTTTGATGCATTCTTCGCAGCGTATGAGGATGCGCGGAGTTTCGGAAAGCCGAAGATTGCGGCCATCGGACCAGCGACAGCGAGAAAGATTGCGGAATATCGCTTCGCAACGGATCTGCTCCCCGAAACTTTCGTAGCCGAGGGTTTGGTAGAAGCGTTCAAGAACCAGCATGTCGAGAGTCAGACGGTTCTCTGGGTCAAGGCAGAGGATACCCGTGAAATCATCTACGATAAACTGATGGAGCAGGGAGCGATTGTGGATCGATGTATTGCCTACCGGAATGTTCCTGAGACCGGGGATCCTACCGGAGCTCTTGAAAGCCTTACAAAAGATGGTGCTGATGTGATTACGTTTACGAGTGGTTCTACCGTTGAGAGCTTTTTCGCGCTGGGAGTGCCCTGGCCGGAGGGGTGTAAGGCCGCCAGTATTGGACCGGTCACCAGTGGCAAACTTCGTGAACACGGCATCGAGCCCGAGATTGAGGCGGCGCAAAGTAATATTCAGGGGCTGTTGAATGCCATTTTGGAGCATTATCAATCCTGAAGAAGGGAAGGAAACAGGTGTTCTTCTCGCAGGTTTTGGTGGGGGGCGGGGGCGAATCGGGTGCGATGAAAGGAGTCACTGCAGCTGAGAGCGTGGAAAGAAAAGGCCACCCCGGAATTGATTTCCAGAATGGCCTTGAGTGTCTTTAAGTGGGCGGTCGGCAGGTTAGAGACCCCGCGATCCGCTCACCACTTATTGGGAGTCGGTTGGCTCGCTCGCTGGATTCTGCTCGGTGTCGGGTGGATCAACGACTGCGACTTCGACGGGGGCGGCAGGGGTAGCCTGCTTGGCCTGCTTCAGTAGTTGAGCGGCTTCCTCAGGATTATCACTGAGTTTGCCGAGAAACTCAGGTAATTCGATCCCAACATTTTTGGTGAGTTGATGCAGGGGAGGGAGCGCTCCTACCAGACCGGAGACAAATTCGGCGGTATCATTCTTGCCGCTTTTGCCCTTGCCTCCCGAGTCCCAGACAGTCACTGAGTCAATCTGGAGGTTGGAGATGGCCTTAACCTGTTCCTCAACAAGAGCTGGCAGTTGCTCGGTTATAAGGAGCAGGGTTGCGTCGTCCGCTTCGCCGCCGGAGGCTTGGACAATGTCTCCAAAACCTTGAGCCTTGCTCTGCAGGGTAGCTAGAGTTCCGCGGGCCTCTGCCTCCATAATCGACTGAATACCATCAGCCTTTCCTTTCTCGATTCGGCGGATTTTTTCCGCGTCCGCTTCAGCGAGAGTCTCAATCTTGGATTTCTCGATTTCGGCCGGGACCACGACGTTAGCATACTGGGTGGCTTTTTCGCGAGCGGCACGAGCGGCTTCCGCCTTTTGCTCGGAGGCGTAGGCTTCCTCGAGGGCTTGGGCGCTCTTCACCTTTTCGGCCGCCGTTGCAAGGCGCTCCGCCTCTGCCTCCTGCACCTGGCGGGCTGCATCTGACTGGGCGACTTTGATCTTGGCCACGTTCTCACCCTCAACGGCAGTGGCCTGCGCGGCTGCCACTTCCACACGCTGGTCTCTCTCGGCGTTGTTCTTTCCGATTTCACCCGCCCGCTCCTGCTGGGCCACGCTGATCTTAGCCTCATTGATGGCTCGGGCAGCGGCCTCTTTACCGAGAGCTGCGATATAGCCGGATTCGTCGGTGATGTCCTGAATGTTCACGTTGATCAGGCGCAGCCCGACTTTCGTCAACTCAACCTCGACACCGGCGGTGATCTTCTCGATGAGAAGGTCTCGGTCAGCATTGATGGACTCGATGTCCATAGTGGCGATGACTACCCGCATCTGACCAAAGATGATGTCCTGTCCAAGGAGTCGTATCTGGTTGAGATCGAGCCCAAGAAGACGCTCAGCTGCGTTCTCCATCACGCCGGACTCGGTGGAGATTCCGACCGTAAAGGTCGAGGGGGTATTGACCCGGATGTTCTGCTTCGAGAGCGCTCCCTCGAGTTTAATATCGATGGGAATCGGGGTCAGATCGAGGAACTGGAAGTCCTGGAAGATTGGTAGTACGAAGGACGCGCCTCCGTGGATACAACGCGAGGATCCGTCCTTGCCGGTTTTACCATAGATTACCAGGATACGGTCGGAGGGGCAGCGCTTGAAGCGCGAGAAAAAGAACATGAGCGTTCCCAACCCCACGATGAGCAGGGAGGCGAGCAGCACCAGACCGTAGCCAGAGCCCCCGTCCCCTCCATCCGTTTGCGCGAGACATATGATGTTTTCGAGTGTATTCATTGTTATTTGTTACTTGTTGCTTCTTTGGAATTAAAGGGAATCAGGAGCTGGGGGTGCGTCTACTGATTCGGTTTCAGGTTCTGGAGAGTTGTCTTCTGATCTGTTGCTGTCCCCCGGACTTAGTCTTTCCACCAGGAGAGTTCGCTCATCGACCAGTTCCACCACCTTCACGGCGGTGAGATTTTCCATACGCTCCTCGGCGTCGCTGAGGGCCTTGACGGTGGTCATGCGGCCGTGGACGAGGACCTCGATCTGGCCGAGCCCCTCGCGGCGGGGAGGAATGGGCACATAGACACTACCAATCTGGTTCAAGGCTTTTTTATAATCCATGGTGCCGTCTGCTCGCATGCTGTAGATCCAGCGCATTAGTAGGATAAACACCGTGAGCGTTCCTCCTCCGACAAGGGTGGCCGCAATTAGGGCGATGGGAAGGCTCTGTCCGCTGTCGAGGACGGTGGCTCCGGTCCAGCCAAACCCTGTAAAGAACGCCCCAATTCCACGAACAGAAAACATGCCGGCGGCACCGCCAGATCCCACATCTAGGTCAAAGTCGGGAATGTCGAACGCACCACCGAAGAGTAAGACGATCATCTGAACAAACAGGACCCCGCTGGAAACCATTCCGATCGTTACGAAGGTCCGCATGCCTTCCGGTTCCAAGTTCTGCCACCATTCAACTATTTGCATCATAATCGTATTGGATCGTATTGGATCTATTCCAGAAGACAATCCAAGTCGCATCAGGACATATAAATAGGTTTCAGGTGGGAGATCCATTACACACAGAGCGTATTTTTGTAATGGCACAGGCTCCTAGGTTCTCTCCGGAGCCTCCAGAAGGGCCCTCCGGAAGGGGAGAGTGCTGCTCCTGAGCAGCGTTACAGGCTTGCGGAGAGCTCTGTGCGACGTTACATCGCGGCGGTCCGAGAGTGTTATCCCCAGAGTGCGGATCACCTAGCCCGGTTCAACTGGGGAAGGAAGAAGTAAAGGGGATTCCTCAGCGCCAGCAAAAGCCAATGTAGCTCAGGGGTAGAGCAGGTCATTCGTAATGATCAGGTCGCCGGTTCAATTCCGGCCATTGGCTCCACTGGTGGAGGCGAGTTGCTATGAGGGCGGGGGAGTCTTACTACGGAACTACCTGAGAGTTGATCACGGACTGACTCAGGTTCCCGTTCACGTCGAAGAGATTGACGATGTAGACCACTGGCTGCCCGGCTACGAGAGGGCGTGGCGCGGTTACGGTAAGAATCCCAGCCCTCTTCCGGGCACTTTTCAAGGAGAGGTCTCTGACAAGAGCGTCGATTTGTCCGCCGCCTCGCTGGAGAATGACAAGGGGCCCAAGTCCTTTGTCATCGCTCATTTTGAGGGAGAGTTTCACGGTTTTTTCTCCTGCCTTGGGAGGGCTAGCGATCTTGAATTCCTCGATAAGGGGTGCCTTGGTATCGCTCCTGTCGAAGGACTCGTTAAAAAAGCGGCTGACGGCGGCCATCCGGGCATGGGCAGGGGAGAAACGAACGGGGCGCCCGGGAGCGGTTTCATGATCGAACATCTGCCCGAGGTGGTCGTATCCTCGCATCATGATGTTCCGGGGATCCCGAGTGTCATGGAGCATACCAAAGATGTGGCCCAGTTCGTGGATGAGGACGCCGTTGCTGGTCTGGGATTCCCTGTTGCGGGGGTGTTCGTCCTCTCCGGCCACCTTGCGCACCGGGGTCTGGTCCATGAAGTAGCGGATCTGCTCCTCGATGGTGGAAGCGGTGACTTCATCCCGCAAAATATTGCCTGAGACGCAGGCGAGGCCGGAGTAGACATGAGGAAGGGGACGGGCCTCGGCCACGGCGCCGGCCTCAGAAAAGACGAGAGTTGGCCGGTTGCGGGAGTAGCCGGTCGTTTCCCAGATTTCCTGTTGCTGAGTATTCAGGAGGCGGTCCACGTCGAAGGGTTCTCCGGTGTAGAAGGTGGATGGGTGCTTGGCCTTGACGAGATGGACCTGGAGCCTGCCATCTTCAGCGAACTCGAAGTCGAGACCTCTGGTCTGATGTTGGTTGGCCTTCATTTCCCTCTGGTAGACGTCGGCTACCACCCGCATGAGGACCTCGCATTTGTCTCGATAGCCCGGCTTCACCTCGCGGTCGGTGGGCACGAAGTAGACGAGCCTGACTTTGTAGTCTTTCCCTAGGTCCTCCAGCGGGGGGGGAGTTATGAGGGTTTGAGAATCATTAGGATAAGAGCTCTTTTTACGGTCGAGCTGAGCCATGAGGCCAAGGCCAAGAACGAGGGAGAGGACCACGATGGCGGAGAGTAGCGAGCCGGGCAGAAACCTCATGAGCGCAGCAGTTAAACAGCATTTTTCTGGGGTTTACAAGTGCTCGGGTCCGTAGTGGGACTGGGTTGCGGGACAGCGAAGAGAGGTTTCCGGAGCTAGTTTGATCTTTCGGGCGGTCTTCCGGCAGCTAGATTACAGGTATGACGGAGGAAGGGGCCGCCTCATCGCGACCGGTTACGCTGGGGCCGGCGATCGCAGTGGTGGTGGGCAACATGGTGGGGACGGGGGTCTTCACGAGTCTGGGCTACCAGCTGGTGGATATTCAATCGGGATTTGTTCTCATGCTTCTCTGGGGGCTGGGAGGCGGTTGTGCCCTGTGTGGAGCGGTGTGTTACGGGGAGTTGGCTGCGGCCTTTCCTCGTTCCGGAGGTGAGTATCATTTGCTTTCTCAGGTTTACCATCCCGCGTTGGGCTTCCTCGCCGGTTGGATTTCGGTGACGGTGGGTTTTGCGGCTCCCATTGCGTTGGGCGCGATGGCGTTTGGAACCTATTTTTCCGGCGCACTATCTTTCGAGGGGGAGGCATGGCCTCTGATCCTATCGGTAGCGGTTGTGCTGGGAGTGGCGGGAATTCATCTGAGGCCGATCGGGCTGGGATCCCGTTTCCAGAGTATCTTTACCGCCCTCAAGGTGCTTTGCATCGGAGCTCTTATTGTAGCCTGCTTTCTTCTGGGAGGAGGGCAAAAGGTGAGCTTCCTTCCTCGGGAGGGGGACTTGGCTCTGCTCTTCAGTGCGGAGTTCGCCATTGCGCTGGTATTCGTGATGTATGCCTACACGGGTTGGAATGCGGCCACTTACATTGTTGATGAGGTGCGGGATCCCGAGAGGACGGTGCCACGTGCGCTTCTGGTTGGAACGGCTCTCGTGACCGTGCTCTACATCGGATTGAATGGAGGGTTTCTTTACAGTGCGCCAATAGATAGCATGAAGGGGGAAATTGAAGTGGCTAAGGTAGCCGCGGATCATGTTCTTGGGGAGACAGGTGGCCGGGTGATGGCGGGTTTGATCAGCTTTGGACTCGTCTCCATGTTGAGTGCCAGTATCTGGGTTGGGCCACGGGTGGCTCAGCGGATGGGAGAGGATTTTCGGGGGCTGCGGCTGCTGGCCCGGAAGTCGCGTTCGGGAATTCCTGCCAATGCGGTTTTTCTTCAGGCCGGGGTGGCGATTGCGCTGATTCTGACTAGCAGCTTTGAGAAGGTCCTCGTTTATATAGAACTGCTTCTCGTGCTCTTTGCTCTGGTGACGGTGGCAGGGGTATTCTGGTTGAGGATCCATCATTCCGATCGGGCTCGACCGGTTAAGGCGTGGGGTTATCCCTTCACTCCAGCGTTCTTTGTGGCGGTCAATATCTGGATGGTTGTTTATATTATTCGAGATAAGCCTGAAGAGACGCTCTGGGGCCTAGGAACTCTCGCGCTTGGTGGGGGGGTATATTTTCTGGCTCAGCGAGACCGGAACGTTGCTGGCAGGACATAAGGATGAAGTTGGAGGTCGAGTTCGCTCGCCCGGTGCTTTAGAAGGATGGGGATGCCGGATCTGGAGCTGGAAAGAGAATTGATCGAGCGCGGAAGAGCCCCAGTTGCTGGTATCGACGAAGCTGGGCGGGGGCCTTTGGCTGGCCCGGTGGTCGCGGCAGCGGTCATCTTACCCCGGGGCTATTCTCAAGAGTTTCTGGATGATTCCAAGAAGGTTAGCTCCAAGAGGCGGGATCTTCTCTATGAAGAGTTGACTCGTGATTCGCAGGTCTACTGGGGTGTAGCCATTGCCGAGGTGGGTGAAATTGATGAGCTGAATATTCTGCGTGCTACTCATGTCGCGATGGAGCGAGCGGCTCTGGCGCTTCCCGTTCAGCCGGCCTTCTGTCTTATTGACGGATTGGATGTCCCTGGATTTCCCCTTGAGGCAAAGGGTGTGGTAAAGGGTGATGGAATCAGTCTCTCGATTGCGGCTGCCAGCATTATCGCAAAAGTAACCCGGGATCGCAGAATGCAGGAGCTGGCAGACGAGTTCCCGATCTATGGCTTTGCGAAGCACAAAGGTTACGGCACGAAAATTCATATGGAGGCTCTCAGGGAGTATGGACCATGTCGGGAGCATCGTCGCTCCTTTGCTCCGGTAGCAAAGCTGATCCAGTGATAGGGGATGCACTCGTGAGCTCTCCTGATCCACTGGCTTTGTGGGGCTTCATGGCCCTATGTCTTCACCTTTTCTTGGGAGTATGTGAAGAATTCCCCAATGCGGGTGCCCAGGGGAGATGTAGATCGTTTTTTGGTAAGGTGTCAGCGTGTATCCCTTCATGGGTCTCTTCCAGCCAGTAGATTAACTCTGCTGTGACTAATCGCTGGTGGCCTTGCTGCACTTGTTCTAAGGTTCGTGTGAAACAATGAATTGGATCAAACTATTGCCAGTTGCGATTGCAGGCTTGGTGCTCGGTGGGTGCACCTCAATCCTGAATGAGGAAGTGATTGTCGATGAGGGAGTGCCAGCCTTGAGTCAACCTGAGCCGGCGGTCATTGATGACCGGCAGATCGTCCAGCAGATGACGGCGAAGGTGACGGAGATGATGGACTCAGGCTCAGTCGTGGAAATGAAGTCTTTGATCGAGAAGTTAAAAAAAGAACCTAAGGCCAAGTTGCAGCTGCCTGAGGTCAGTCAGTCAAGCGCTGATGAGGCACAGAAAGCGGTAGCCGTGGTGGGTGGGGTTTACAAGTGTAACAGATGCCCAGATTGGCATATTGCTCCAGCCAGCGGTTTCCTTATCGCGGAGGATTTGGTGGTGACAAACTATCACGTAGTTGACAACCCAGAGCGATCCGGCTTGGCCGTTCGGCTTTTCGATGGGCGCATGTTCATGGTCGAGGATGTGGTGGCATCGAGCGAGCGGTATGATCTTGCAGTGTTGCGCTTGCCCAAAACGGGTATCAAGCCGGTTGCGCTCGGCCCATCAGCCCCGGTTGGGGCTAAGGTGAATCTTATCAGTCATCCCAACCGTAAGTTTTATACTCTCAGTGAGGGGAAGGTAGCGCGGTATTTTGTCACCCAGAGAAATCGTAGGCCTGTGCCGGCCATGGCAATCACGGCTGATTTTGGTAAGGGCTCAAGCGGCGCTCCAGTGCTCAATGAGGAAGGTCAAGTAGTAGGTGTCGCAGCCAGTACAGAGTCGCTCTACTATACCGAAAAGGAAGGGGTTCAGAACAATCTGCAGATGGTGTTCAAGAACTGCGTGCCTGTCAGTCAGTTGCTTGAGCTCATTGGGGGCTGAAAGGGCCTCAAGGCAGATGCTCTAGTTGCGTCACCCGGTCACATTTTCTACCGTGGTTACGCGGGGCTTTTCCCCCTCAAGCAGAATAATCTCGACCACGTCGAGACGCCATTTGAGATCGCGGGTTCCAAGTAACTGGAGCCAGCTATTCGCTCCCCGTTCCATAAGCCTCTTTTTCTTATGGTTTACAGCATCCAGGGGGCGGGTGAATTGCTCGCTGGTGCGGGTTTTGACTTCCACAAATGCGAGGGTGTTTCCGTCTCGTGTGACGATGTCGATTTCTCCTCCTTTTGGTCCGAGAAAATTCCGATAAAGGACACGGCGACCCTCAGACCGGAGATAGGCGCAGGCGATTTTTTCTCCGAGTGAGCCGGTCGCGAGATGGTCTTCACTAGGTGGTGGACAGGCCCTGTTGAGGAGGGGGCTAAATCTTTTCCTGAGTTGGAGAGAGAGCGCTCTGAGCACGGATGAGGGGGCGATGGGTTAGCCGGGTAGAATAGGTAGAAGAGTGAGAAGTTTCTGATACCGGGTAATATCGAAATCACGCTCTTTTTCGATCATGGCCTCGGACTCATCAGCGAGACAGAGGGCGATCATCAGCTTGGCCTCATGCTCATCGATATCAGGCTCTTCAAGGAGGCGTCGGTAGGTTTGCCCGACATAGGGAGTCTCCGTGGAGGAGATCTGCTGCTCCACAGCAGGGATTAATTGCTCAATGCCGTCATCCATGGTTGTCAGGCAACCCGGTTGGAGGGGGCGCCGGCGATCCAGTTTTTCAGGTTATCCACGACCCCTGCCAGAAGGCGGCGACGGGACTCCAGAGACAGCCAGGCGGTGTGAGGCGTCATGATGAGATTGCGATCCGCAAGGTCGGGCGCAAACAGGGGATGGTCCGGGCTGGGAGGTTCCGTGGAGAGGACATCGAGCCCGGCTCCGGAGAGGTGGCCACTTCGAAGGGCCTCGGCAAGATCGACCTCATTGACAAGAGGGCCCCGGCTGACATTAAGGAGAATGGAACCCGGCTTCATGGAAGATAAGGTCGTCCGGTCAATCATATGCTCATTCTCGCTGGTGAGAGGGCAATGAAGCGAGACGACATCGGAAGTGGCAAAAAACTCCTCAGGTGAGACCCGGGGGAGATCGGGGCGATTAGAATTCGATGATCCCTCGCGCGCAAGGACCTGCACCTCCATCTTCAGGGCCTCTGCAATCCCGGCGAAGGCTGATCCGATTTCCCCAAGGCCGACGATGCCACAGGACCTTCCCGCAAGTTCGGTAATCGAGTGGGTTAAGCGAGTGAAGATGGGAGATCGAGGCCACTCTTCATGTTCGCTTGCAAGTCGGTGAACCTTGGTGACAAGGGAGAGAAGAAGTGCCGCCGTATGTTGGGCGACACTGGGAGTGGAGTAACCAGCAACATTGCAGACGGGGATCTCTCTTGCGGTTGCGGCATCGAGATCGACAACATTGACTCCCGTGGCGCATACCAGAATTAATTTAAGATTAGGGAGTGACTGGATGATCCCGGCATCGAGAACGACTTTATTGGTGAGGATCACCTCGGCATCTCGGGACCGTTCGATCACCTGAGACGGAGCGGTCCGGTCAAAGTGCGAAAAGTTCCCAAGTGCTTCCAGAGGGGCGAAGTCGATGTCGCCTCGGGTCAGCGTTGAGGAATCGAGGCAGGTAATGTTCATGTCTTTCACGGTGTGTCGCTCTGGTCCTTGCTTACTCGGCCGTCAACAGTGAGGGCCTGCGGCAGCGCATCAGGGCTGGTGTTGCGGATGGTATCGAGACATTGCTGATTTGGAAAGAACGCTTCAAACTCAGGTGGAGGTGGAGCTTCATGGGTTTTGAACTGACCCGTATCGGGATGGGTAAACCCGAGGCGCCAGGCGTGGAGCATGAGGCGTTCGGGCCGCGGTGATTGTCGCTTAGGGTTGGCATAGAGAGGGTCGCCGAGGAGCGGGCAGCCGATATGTTTCATATGCACCCTGATCTGATGAGTGCGCCCAGTGTGAAGGTGGCAGAGGACGAGAGCCCACCCGGCCGATTCGGCACGGTGGAGGACGTAGTAATCTGTGATGGCAGGACGGCTCGATCCTTCACCTGGATTGAGGACAGCCTGCATCTGTCTTCTTACCGGGTGACGCCCGATGTGGGTAAAGATCGATCCTGAAGGCTGAATCGGAGATCTCTCGGTAATGGCAAGGTAGAGCTTGGTGGTTTTTCTTTCCGCAAACTGGTCGAGCAGCGACTGAAGGCCCTTGTCGGTTCTCGCCGTGACAATGCATCCGCTGGTGTCCTTATCGAGGCGGTGTACAATACCGGGACGTTCTATTCCGCCAATACCGGGAAGGTTGCCCTCGCAGTAGTGGAGAAGGGCATTCACGAGAGTGCCGTCGGGATTCCCCGGCGCGGGGTGAACCACCAGGCCTGTGGGTTTGTTGATGACGATGAGATCCTGATCTTCGTGGAGGATATCGAGGGGAATGTCCTGCGGAATGATCTCGGCGGGCTGAGGTTCTGGAAGGCTGATCGTGATTTGGTCACCAGAGTTGACGGAAGTTTTGGGCTTTGCCTCAGTTCCGTTGACCACAATGTGCCCCTGCTTGAGGAGAGTCTGGATGCGGGAGCGCGAGAGATCCGGAAGTTCCCGCACAAGAAACAGATCGAGTCGTTCGCCGCTGGATGTTTCGACCTTAATCGTCACGGATCGAGGGTGGAGTAGGAGGAGGCAAGGGGCAAGTAGCGAGGTATTGAGGCTGGAACGCTCCTTGCCACCGGGTCCGGGTTGGATCTAACCTGAGAGGGTGACGGATCATCTTGCCAGCTGCCCGGAATGTAAGGGCGAGATGAATGTTGTCGATGTCGGGCCCTTCACCCGGGTGGCCTGTCCAACATGTGGGGCGGAGGTGAGAGTGAAGGCGGAAATGGGGCCCTATCGTTTACTGCGCCATATCGCCCATGGGGGAATGAGTGTCATCTATGCGGCTCACGATACAACTCTAGACCGAGAGATCGCGGTCAAGGTGCTCAACGAGGAATATTCGGCAGATGAGAAAAGGGAGGCCGCGTTTAAGAAGGAAGCGCGACTGACCGCAACCGTAAGCCATCCAAATATCGTGGATGTATACACGGTAGGGAGAGCCTATGGGCGTTACTTCATAGCCATGGAGCTGGTGCCAGGCGAAAGCCTTGAAGAGCGGATGTCTGATTTCGGGGCCCTGCCGGAGGATGCGGTGGTGCGTCTCGCTCTGCAGGTGGTAGACGGGCTGCGGTCAGCGCAGAGTGCAGGTCTTCTTCACCGGGATATCAAACCGGGAAATATTCTTATTGCTGAGGATGGCACTGCCAAGCTGGTAGACTTCGGGCTGTCTCTTCTCACCGAGAGCGGGATAGTTCAGGCAGAAGAAATATGGGCTACTCCTACTTATGTGGCTCCGGAGGTGCTTGAGCAGTCTGGAGAAGACCATCGCGCAGATATATACGCGCTTGGCTCAACCCTCTACCATGCTCTTTCCGGCTGCCGACCGATCGAATTGAACGAGGTGAGCAACAAGGCCGCCCGGAAGGCCAAGCAGGAGATAGTTCCGCTGAAGCGGGTGGCTCCTTGGCTCTCACACGAGACCGTGCAAATCGTTGAGAAGGCAATGGCGGACGATCCAGATGAACGGTTTCTTGATTATGAGGATTTCAGGGCTGAACTAGAAACAGCGCGGATGGTCTTGAAGGAAAAAGGGACGAAGGCTCCAGTTCAGGGAAGGACCCGCAGCAAGCGAAGGAAGAGATACGATACCAGGCGGAAGGTTCTTGTTGGGTTGTCTGCGCTGGTCGTGGGAGGCCTTCTGACTGCTGCCGGGCTTTACCTCTCTGCGATAAATTCTGACGAGGAAAAGGGAGGAGGCGTCAGTTACGCGGCCCTCGTGGTTGATCCTGAGAAGAATCCCAATGTGGGACTCGAGGCCGCGATGCAGATTAATGAGACCTACCAGACTGCTCGGAAGTTCTTGGAGGAGGATGATTATGTGGGAGCGGAACAAAAGTTTTGCGAGGTATGGCGAAATGAGCAGGCCCCTGCTGAGACCGCAATCTGGGCTGGATTTGAAGCAGTCGTAGTTTCCTTTCTGGACGGAAGGAGTGCTGACGCACGGCAGTACTTGGCCGATCTCTTTGATTTTGTAAATGAGCGACAGGCATCGGATACAGTGATGGGAAGGAGAGTGCAGGCTGCTGCGGAACTTCTTACTGACCTGCAATTTATTCCGGCGGAGCGCATCCCGGAGGTGCTGGACAAGCCCTTTCGTGCAACGGTGTTCTTTGCCATGGCCTTGAAAACGTGGGAACAGGGGGATGTGGAGCGTGCTGGGGGCATGTTTGAAAAGTTCCTTCGTAGTGGGCCGTGGCCTGAGTCGGATTGGATGCAGGCGTATCTCAGGATCGGGAACCGCTACATAGCTGACTACCGTCTTCTTTCTGCGGCCGAATTTGGGGCCGAGGGAAAGACCAGAGCCGAAATTGAAGCGGGTATTCTTGCGCTTGATAACTTGCATGGCTCTCTCAAGACGATCGGCAGGGCCCGTTTTAACGTGAAGGCCTGGCAGAGCGTATTGCGAGAACGTTTGCGATACTTTCGGAACAGGAAGGTGGATGAAGAGTGGGGAATGCTCTGTAGCGAAGTATCCGGAAAATATTTTTCAGATGGAAAATTTGCAGCCGGAGCAAACGTCCTGCAGACGATTGAATTGAAGGGGGACTTAGAACGGAGTCAGCGTGCTGCGCTCCTTTTTTTCGCGGCCGAGGCAGGGGTGTTTCTTGGTGATCTTGTCCGGGTCCTGGGCCCTGGAGCAGCTGGGATCGAAATTCGGACTCGGAGTGGGTTGCGTCATACACAGGTGATTGGTTCTCAGGAGAGTGGGCTCATGGTGGAGGAGTCCGGTTCGGCTCGCTCCCTTGATTGGAAGGACATAGATCCTCGCTCATTGCTGGGCCTTCACCGGGTTCTTGTAGATGAGACCGATAAGGGGCCTGAGAGAGCAAGGCTATTGGTGAATGCTCTTGCCTTCGGATGGCTGAATGGCCTGACAGAGGAATGTCGTATGATGGCAGACGAGTTGGTTAAGCTGAGGCCTAATTTCTCCGTTCAGTGGGAGCAGATTTTAGAGGATTTTGGAAGATAGCCCGATGAAGAGGCGGTGAATCGATGGCAATTATTGACAAGGTAGCTTTTACGTCGATCTTCCGCACTGATGGCTGATGACGATAAACAGTCCCCCGGGACGGGGCCGAGTCCGGACGAATTGCAGCAGAGCTTGCAAGAGTTCTTCGGGAAAATGGGCAACGTGCAATGGGGGATGGCTGGAATGAATAGTGAAGAGGAAGAGTCGGTTCCGGAAGTGCCGCAGGGGCCGGGAGCTGACAGCGTTTTCGAGTTCGATTATATTCCGCGTGATATAAAGGCGCACCTTGACCGATTTGTGATCAGGCAGGATGAGGCTAAAAAGGCGCTCTCGATTGCGGTATGCGATCACTACAATCACGCAAAATATTTGCGCAGTCTTGAGAACGAGAGCGGCAAACTTCCTGAAGGGATCGAGTTGCAGAAGCAGAACGTGATCGTGGTAGGGCCGACAGGGGTTGGTAAAACCTATCTGGTGAAGCACATTGCGGAACTGATCGGAGTCCCCTTCGTGAAAGCAGATGCAACAAAGTTCTCTGAAACCGGCTATGTGGGAGGAGATGTTGATGATCTTGTTCGTGACCTTGTTCAGAAAGCCGAGGGGGATCTCGATCTGGCTGAATTTGGAATCATCTACATTGATGAAATAGACAAGATTGCGACCCGGAGCGAGATGATCGGAAGGGATGTCAGTGGCAGAGGGGTGCAGACGACTCTCCTCAAGCTAATGGAGGAAACGGAGGTTCCGCTTACCAATCCTATGGATATTCGGAGTCAGATGAAGTCGATGATGAGTATGCAGCAGGGTGGCGGAGCCGCCAAAGATACCGTCAATACCCGGCATATTCTTTTCATCGTAAGTGGTGCGTTCTCTGGTCTCGAAAAAGTCGTGCGAAAGCGACTTAGCGAGGGGCAGATTGGGTTTGGGGCGGATCCTACGGAGAGGCCCATGGACGGGGAGTTGTTCAGTGAGGTTGAGACCCAGGACTTCATTGATTTTGGATTCGAGGCGGAATTTATCGGCCGCCTCCCGGTTCGGGTTGTTTGTGAAAAACTCAGCGCCGCTGACCTGGAGAATATCATGAAGTTTTCAGAGGGCAGTCTCCTCAGGCAGTATGAGAGGGAATTTGAGGCCTATGGTATCATGGCCCGTTTTGACGATACAGCGATAGGGAGAATAGCATCTCTCGCTGAGAAGGAAAACACGGGGGCGCGTGCTCTGATGACCGTTTGTGAACGATTGCTCAGAGATTTTAAGTTTGAGCTCCCGGGAACCTCTGTATCGGAGTTGTCCATCACCGAGGAGCTGATTGACAGGCGCGAGGAGCTCTTGGAAGAGTATCGAGAACTGGGAAGAAAGGTAGATGTCGAGAAGGCCTCCCGCGAGCTCGATGCCTTTTGTCGTGATTTTCAGGCGGAGCATGGTGTAGAGCTTGAGTTCAAGCCCGAAGCCCTTTCGAAGCTGGCAGAGGAAGCCGCTGAACAGGGCCGCAGCCTGCTCCAGTTGTGCAGACAGCGCTTTCGCGACGTTCAGTTCGGCTTAAAGCTGATCCAGAAAAACACCGGTCGCACGACGTTTAAAATCGGTCCCGAGGCCGTAAAAGATCCTGATAAATACCTAAGTGACCTTGTGGTGAAAAGCTACCGGAGTAGCGATTCTGAGGAGGAAACTCCATCTGGAGGGGTGTAAGTGTATTTCCATGCCTGAAGAGTTCGGTAGATCTTCCCCTGCCCATCATCACCCCCTAACGGTGGCCGTGGTGGTCGGGAGCTTTGCCATGGCGGTTGGACTAGTGGTGCGGATCTCCGGGATATCGCTATTGATTGAGCGTCAGATTCTTTCGTCTTATATGGAACTCGGATTTCCTGTTACTACAGTGGGCCAGCCGTGGTGGGCCGTTCTGGTGCTGTTGGCTCTGACATACGGCATTGCGCTGGTTCTTCTGCAAGTTCCGGGATTTCTCAGGCGCTTTCTTTTTTTCCTGAGTTGTCTTGTGCTTGCTGTCTCGGCCTCGCCGGTAGTTGCTTTATGGGGCCTTTTTTGGAGCCCAGTGGTTGCGGTTTTCTGTTTGAGTTGGAGTGCAGCATGTGCGGTTCTCTGGGCTCGCTATCATCCGATGCCCTGTGAAATAGACGGGACTTAGTTTTCTTGGGGCAGAAGACTACAATCTTCTGGAGCGATGCAAAATTTCAGAGGGATGAGTGGCTGAGAGTGTTGGCAGGAGACTGGCAAAAGAGTAATAAAGCGTTATGGTTCTCGCGTGGCCCGTGCAGAATACCCCCAACCGGTAGGCGATCTGATTGATCAGCTTAAGCGGCTTCCGGGGGTTGGTCCAAGGAGTGCCGAGAGAATGGCACTCTGGTTGCTGCAGAGCAGCAAGGCTCAGCCGAATGGCCTAGCTGAATCGATTCAGAATGCTGCAGTTGCGGTCACCTCGTGTCCGCAATGTGGGTTTTTTGCCACGTTGGAGGGGTGTTCCGTCTGTTCTGACCAGGATCGCGACAGCGGCAAGTTGTGCCTTGTGGAGCAGGCAACAGATGTTCTTCCGATCGAGCGTTCTGGAGCGTTTAAAGGGCTCTATCACTGCCTCGGAGGGAAGCTTTCCCCTCTAGACAATGTGGGTCCGGACGATCTTCGTATCGAGCAGCTACTCAAGCGTTTGAGTAGTCTTGCGGGTGTAGAAATCATTTTGGCTCTTAGCTCTGATGTGGAGGGAGAAGCGACGGCGAATTACCTGACCGATCTCCTTGCGGGTTATGATTGTCAAATCAGTAGGCTCGCTCAGGGGTTACCTGCCGGAGGTATTCTGGAGCATGCGGACGCTCTCACTGTTTCCCGTGCTTTTGAGGGAAGGCGTTGAAAGTTCGATCCGAATACAAGTTCTTGGATGCCCCGCTAGACAACTCATGGGAGTATGGGATATAAGAAAGGGCACCCTTAATGACGGACCAAAGGCGACAGGAACTTTTTCAGGATGCGGAACCAGCTGCCGACGGTGGAACGTTCCGGGTGGTTGCGGCAATGTGTGGTTTTGCAATTCTGGTAGCGGTCGGATGGATTGCTATTTCTCTTAACGAGGTTCGTGAAGACCTGCGGACACTGCAAAAGGATGAGAGTCGGAGATTGGTAGTCTTGAGTGCTGATGTGGAATCCCTGCGGAGGGAAACGCAGGAAAAGATGGGGAGTGTGAATAATGCCCTCAGTGAGATCTGGCACCAACACAAACCGGCGGAGTTGGAGGTAATGGGCTTTCTGGCGTCTCTCGATCCGGCTGAGCGAGAGTCCATGCGTGTTGCTCTGGAATCGTTGGAGGCGAGAAAGGATTCCAGCGAGAGCAGCCTGATCGCGGGTGATAGGGATGTTACTGAGGACCCTGTTTTGATCTCTCCCATAAAGTCTGTTCTGGTTTCTCCCTCGAGGCCTCCAGTTGAGGTAAGGGAGCCAGAAACCAGTGAATCTGAAAATGAGAGCCTCTCCCCGGAAGCCGAGCCTTCCGATGGCCAGAAAAGAGGAGTCCCCGCCGAAAATGCCAGTGGATTAGAGAATCCTGAACAGGGGCCGTCTGGGTCTCCGGGGACCCCGGACTCGCTCGGTCCAGAGAGGGATGCCGTGGAGGAATTCGATGAGGGCTCTGTCGCGATAAGGGATTATGTGATTCAGCCGGGGGACTCACTTTCACGGATTGCTCTCAAGCACCGGATTAGTTCCCGGGCTCTTGCAGAGGCAAATGGAATTACTGACCCGAACAAGATCAGAGTAGGGCAGGTTCTTAAGATTCCGGAAGAGTAAGTCGAAATGTCTGCTCGATAGAGGCGCGCATACGGTGCCAAACCTTTAACGATCATCCAGCCGGCGTTTTTATTAAACTAATGAACGGTAAAAGTAGTCATGGAACATTTCGGAAGAGGAGTAGCGGAGGCCTTCAGTGGCTCGTTTCGTTTCGTTTTATGGTATCTGTTTTTGGAGCCGTAATCCTGTTCTCCCTGATTGCACTGGCGATGGTTCTAAAAAAAATGCGGAACGAGAATATGGTGCTACGGGGAATTGTCCTTGGTGAGGAACGGAATTTTGTTCAAGCGATCGAGGAAAAGCTGAGCTCACTGGAAGGCCGGGCTGGGAGTCTTGAAGCTAGAGCGATCGAGGCAGAAGCGGGAGCAGCAGATACCCCACCTGAGGGAGTGGCACGGGTCCCGGTGCAGACCCTTCGCTCCCTTATTCGGCTCCTCGGGCAGCACGGAGCTGAATCCTCTGAGATCGATGTGCTCATGCAGCAGCTTCCGGAGGGGGAGCGAAATGCTCTGTCCGAGGAGTTAAAGGCGGCGGAGTCGGGGAGTGGACATGCCGGGCACCAGCAGCCTGAAGAGGATTCTCTGCCCGCCGTGGTGCCTGATTCGGCCACGAATTCAGATTCGGAGCCTACCGAAGCACATGGGTCCGAGCCCATCCCGGAGGGTGAGGTAAGTGTCGAATTGCTCGAGGAAGAGCCCATACCGCCCGAATTCGTTGAGTACAAGGTCCAGGTCGGGGATACTTTGTCGGCGATCGCCTTGCTGCATCGTGCGCCGGTCGCAGCGATTCTGGAATTGAACCAGATTGACGATCCAAATCAGATTCGTGTGGGCTCTGTGCTACGAATTCCTTCCTCGAGGAAAGCTCCTCAAGGCTGAGAATCTGGAATTTGTTATTTTTATTTTGGCAGAGGGACGTAGCGTTGCACCCAATGAGCGGGTGTGGTGCTAATCGTGGCCCAAGAATGCTGATGGATCCCGGTCTTCACCGGGACAAGAAACCCGATTGGATCCGGGTCAGGCTGCCGAACAATCCGGCCTTTTGGTCGACTAAGTCCCTGATAACAGACCTCAAGCTTGTCACGGTGTGTGAGGAGGCTCAGTGCCCTAATCGATGGGAATGCTGGGGGCAGGGGACTGCCACGTTCATGATTGCTGGTGAGAGATGTACTCGCGCATGCGGATTTTGTGCAGTGAAGACAGCTCGGCCTGAGGCGCTCGAAAAAGACGAGCCGGAGCGGGTTGCGGAGGCGACCAAGCGAATGAATCTGAATCACATTGTGATCACAGCTGTGGCTCGTGATGATCTGAAGGATGGAGGTGCTGAGCATTTCCAAAGAACCATCGAAGCGGTTAGGATTTCGAATCCTAAAATTATCATCGAGGTTTTGGTTCCCGACTTCAACGACAAGGACTGGGCTCTTGAGATGGTGATGGAGGCCCGCCCGCACATCTTCAATCACAATATCGAAACGGTCGAACGCCTGACACCTCTAGTTCGTAGCAGGGCAAAGTATGGGAGGTCGTTAACCGTTCTGAAAAAGGCCAAGGATATGGTTGACGGTAAGGTCGCCACCAAGAGTGGTCTCATGCTCGGCCTAGGTGAAAGAGAGGAAGAAATTTTCCAAGCCATGGATGATCTTCGGGAGCACGGTGTCACAGTGCTTACGATGGGGCAGTATCTACGTCCGACAGCGATGCACTTGCCGGTGGTTGAATACATCACGCCGGAACGTTTCGAGGAGCTGAGACAAATTGCACTCACTAAAGGCTTCCGGCATGTCGCGAGTGGTCCCCTTGTACGAAGTTCCTACCACGCAGCGGACTTCCATCCTGAAGACGATGTCCTCGAGGCAATCGAGTCAGATCTTGTAGAGCGGGCCGAGTCCCGTGTTGAGCAGGGAGAGGAAGTTGCCCAGTCAGTGTGGCATGTCGCGAGTGATCCGCCTGTGGCTATTTCTTGTCAGGGTGGGGATTTCCCTCCGGGAGAAGAGGATCTCGGGGCGGTCGTGTCAGATTCTCCTCACCGGGCTGAGCCTCTTGTTGAGCAGGGAGAGGAATTCACCTCTTTAGCTTAAAGATGCTGACCAGGGCTCTGTGATCTGAGGCCTTGCTCCAGCCGGGACTGTCGATGATATAGCTCTCCTTCTGATTGAAGAGCGGTCGGAGAGACCTGCTGGCAAGAACGTAGTCGAAGCGGGAGTAGACTTGCTGATATTCCCAGTAATGCGTCCATACATGACCACGGGAATCTGTGTGATGGAGAGGTTCGAGATAGCGAGATGACTGGGTTGGCCCCTGAATGGATCTCACCGGGCTCTCGCGTCGGGTATCGTTGAGATCTCCGTAGACGCACAGCAGGGCTTCAGGGTCCTTCTCAAGAATGCGATCCGCGTGCTTGCGCAGAAGATAGGCCTCGTGGCGACGCATGAGATCCTGGTGTCCATAGGGGACTTCACGCTTGGATTTGAGATGGACTCCAAGAAATCGAATTTTCTGGGATCCTGCCGCAACGGTGGCATCAAGAATGCCTCTTTGCATCGCGAATTCCTTTGGTTGATTATCTGCATCGACGGAGCTGTAAGTCAGGGACCCATCCGCTCCCTGAGAGTCAGTGGCCACGATAGGGTAGCGAGAAAGCAGTCCGAGCTGGCGGGTGGTATCTGCTCCTCCCGCGTGCTCGCTATGGGCAAGGGGGAGTCCTCCGTCGATCAGTTTCTTCTGTAATTCAGCAAGATCTTCGCCGGTGCCAATTTCGCAGATTCCAAGGACATCCGGGCGAGCTGCTATAATAATATCCACGAGGGCATCAACTTCCCTGGCCGGCTTCCGGCGATCTTTCCGCTCCCCATCTACGTAGCGCGACATGGTGAGGTAGTTTTTTATGTTATAGGAGAGAAACCGAAGTTCCTGATCCGGACCCTCACTTAACGGTTGAGTGACAGGTTGGCTGGTCGGAGTCCGGGAGGATGGCGGGGCCTCCTGGGTGGTCGGGCCTTTTTGGGCCTCGCCAGCGGACCCCGGTTTTTTCCAGTCAGGGGTATGGGATTTTTCATTGCAGCTGCTGAAGAGCAGGCTGAGCGAGAGCAAAAGAAACGCCCCGACACATTGCGGGGCGCGTGAGAGAAGCGCTCTAACTTGGAAGTTGTGCATCAGGACGGCTCGGATGCTTCCTCCTTATGAGGGGCCTCCTTGGTTTTCACCTGAGCTTCTTCAACTTCTTTGGAAACTTCCATCTCTGCCATCTTGATCTCGTCTTCGAAATCATCCCGGGCACGCTTGAATTCACCCATGCTCTTGCCCAGTCCGCGAGCAAGCTCGGGAATTTTCTTTGCCCCGAAGAGCAGGAGGACGATGATGAAGATGACTGCGATCTCCGGGCCGCCAAGGCCGCCGATGAACGCCAAAGTGTTGGTCATGGGGGTAAGCTAGTTTGGATTGGCGGATCGTGCAAAGAAATAACTCCGGTCTGAAGAGGACTGATTGCAGGAACCTGAGAGCATCAGAAGGCCTTTTCAGATGGTGTAATTGGGATTTGAGGGGGTGAAATAGGGTTTGGATGTCTGGTCCAGCAGACTAAGAAGGGGCGGTGGAGCTGCCTGTTTTCAAGATTCGGGGAAAACTAGAGAAATGCGTGCAAGGTGGTGGACGGGTTTTGCTGAAGGCTCCTACG
>DIHT01000147.1:0-24323 GCA_002420305.1 Akkermansiaceae bacterium UBA5689
GAGGGTGGTCCGGCCGCCAGGGCGGTAGGAGCTCCTAATGCCTGAGTCGCGCTACCGAGCTGCACTGTCGCCTTGGGAAGCTCTTGAGTCGCATCCGAGTCACCAGCAAGCGGCTGAGTTTTGAGAGGGGTCGTCTTGGGGGCGATGCTTGCTCCCGGAGCCTTCAACTGCACAGTGGGCGCAGGGGCAGCCGGTGCAGAAGGGGCACCCGCGCCGGAGGCGGGCTTGAGGGGAATCGTAGGTGCAGGTGCAGGAGTCGTAGGTGCGCTTGCAGCAGGCTTCAACGGGATTGTCGGCGCCGGAGCTGCGGGGGCGTTGTCAGCCTTCTTCTCAGAAGAGTCGGGAGCTTTCTTGTCGTCTTCACTCATGGCGCGTGTGTTTGAGATTCTGGCGTCAGCTGGTCGATGAATGCCGGCGTTCGCGGATGGACGGGATTTAAGGGAAGCCCGCCATAGGGTGTCAAACCCTCAAGAGGAAAAATAAGGCCCTAATTTACCCATTTGGCACATTTTGACCGTATTTTGACCAAATCTACTCGTTTGGGGGGAGCGACCCTTCACTAAACTGCAACAATTTTGAAACGTCGCACTTTTATGTCGTAAGGATCACTTTGCGATCCATACAGGACGGGTTGTGAGTCACTCAACCCATTATACAGGCTCTGCTTCGACTGGTCGCAGAACATTTCTGCATCAAGCGGGCTGGACCGCGGGCTTTCTCGGCCTCGGTCGCTACCTCCAAGCCAACGAAACTTCCTCTTCTTCCAAGAGAGTTATTCAACCTTACGGTCCTCTCGTCCGCGACAAGGCTGGTCTTCTCGACCTCCCGAGGAATTTCACCTATGATGTGATCTCACGTAGTGGCACCCGCATGGCGGATGGCATGAAGGTCCCGGGCAAGTTTGACGACATGGCCGCCTTTCCGGGAGACAACGGCAGGATCATTTTGATCCGCAATCATGAAGTCGCCCTCGACCAACCCAACTTTGGCCCCTTCCCAAAAAAGGAGGTTCCTTCTCACCTCGACAGCGATCTTCTTTACGATGCCGGAGGGAATAACGAGACCCCCCACCTCGGGGGAACAACGACCATCATTTACAACCCTGCCTCAGGGAAAACTGAGAAGGAGTTTCTCTCTCTTGCTGGAACGGACCGGAACTGCTCTGGCGGAACCATGCCATGGGGTTCATGGATCACGTGCGAGGAGCCTGCAGACCTCGACAAAGGTGATCGAACCCGGCAGCACGGCTATTGTTTTGAAGTAAGGGCCGATCCCGAACTCGGTTTGCAAAAAGCTGTCGCACTTAAGGCAATGGGCCGCTTTCGCCATGAGGCAGTCGCCTACGATCCCGGAGATGGATCAGTCTATCTCACCGAGGATCGCGACGACGGCTTGCTATACCGGTTTGTGCCTGATAGTAAAAACGACCTTTCCAGCGGAAAGCTCCAAGCCATGTGCCTGAAGGATCACGCCGCCGCCGACTTGAGGAATTACCAGCCCAAGCCCAAGCGTGTGATCACCGAAGGGCAGGATAAACTTATTTCCTGGGTAGACCTTGAAGATCCTACCTCACCGAAAGACGACCTCAGGGTTCAGGGGTTCAAAAAAGGCGCTGCCAAATTCGCACGAGGAGAAGGCATCTTCTACGACAAAGGGGCAATCTATCTCTGTTGCACTAACGGTGGCCCCACAAAGCGTGGTCAAATCTTTCGAATCCTTCCCAGCAGCCCCCAGCACCCAGCAGCCTCGGTGGAGCTCTTTCTTGAGCCGGGCAAGAGCGATCTCCTGACCAGTGGGGACAACATCTGCGTAGCACCAAATGGGGATCTCATCATCTGCGAGGACCTCGTCAGCCCGTTTTCAAAAGAGCAACTACCGCACTTGCGCGGAGTCACTCCCGAAGGGCAGATCTTCACATTCGGCCGCAATCCGGATGCGAAGAACAAAAACGAATTCTGTGGTTCTATCTTCTCACCTGACGGAGAGATCCTTTTTGTGAATATACAGAACCTTGACCACACCTTCGCGATCAGGGGCCCCTGGCGCACCTAGATCAGGATTCAAGCTTGTTCACCATGGCCTCTCCAGCCTCAATCAGGCATCCTGAACGGTGATGTGTCCACAGACTTGACCCAAGCCTTGGAGAAGCATTTTGGCTTCTCCTCCTTCCGCGACGGACAGCGCCGTGTCATCAAGTCGATCCTGTCCGACCGCCCCACCCTTGCGGTCTTCCCCACAGGCGGCGGAAAGTCGCTCTGTTATCAATTACCCGCAGTCCTCCTGGAGGGACTGACGGTGGTGGTATCGCCTCTCATCGCATTGATGAAAGATCAGGTTGATGCTCTGGTAAGCCATGGTGTTGCTGCAGCAAGACTAGACTCCTCTCTGTCCCTCGAACAGGTCCAGACCGTTCAAGCTGATATGCTGAATGGGCGCCTCAAACTTCTCTATGTCGCGCCCGAGCGTCTTGCTAATGAGAATTTCAGGAATCATCTCGAGCGCGTGGACATCTCGCTTCTCGCAGTCGATGAGGCTCACTGCATCTCTGAATGGGGCCACAACTTCCGACCCGACTACCTCAAACTGTCACACTTTGCGCGGGAGCTGAAGGTATCCCGTATTCTCGCCCTCACGGCTACTGCCACTCCACCGGTGGCTGAAGATATCCGCAAAAATTTTGGGATCTCGGAACAGGATCATGTCCAGCTCTCGTTCCACCGGCCGAACCTCGAGCTTCACGTCACACCATGTCTCGAGGAGGAAAAGCGACCCATTCTTCTGGAGCGCCTGCGGACGGACCTCGAAGCCCCCACCATTATCTATGTGACCAGGCAGGAAACCGCCGAGGGCCTTGCGGCCTATCTCAAGAGAGAGGGTCTATCCGCCCGCCCCTATCATGCCGGTCTCCGCGACGAAACTCGGTCCGCCTGCCAGGAAGCCTTCATGTCAGGAGACGCTCCCATCATTACCGCCACGATTGCCTTCGGCATGGGAATCGACAAAGCCGATATTCGCCGGATCATCCATTACAACCTCCCTAAATCCCTCGAAAACTATACCCAGGAGACCGGGAGAGCCGGCCGTGATGGAGAACCTGCCCGCTGTGAGCTCCTCGCCTGCCGAGATGACTTACTGGTCCTTGAAAACTTCATCTATGGCGATACCCCGTCGCCGGAAGCGGTGACCAGGGTACTTGAGCAAATCCTCATGCGTGGCGCGAACTTTGATCTCTCCCGTTACGATCTCGCAGTCTCAAATGACATTCGTCCACTGGTGATTAATACGCTCCTCACCTACCTCGAGCTCGAAGGCTATATCATTGCGTCCTCGCCATTTTACAGCTCTTACCGCGTCCGCCTGTTACGTGACATGGACCAGATCAACCTTGGGCTCGAGCCAAGTCAGAGGAAATTTGTTACCCGGGTCCTCTCTACAGGAAAGCAAGGCCGCACGTGGATTACGATTGAACCCGCAGTTGCAGCGGAAGAAATGCAGTGTGATCGTGACCAAATAGTCCGTGGGCTTTCCTCTCTGGAGACCCATGGCGACATCGCTCTGAAGCCTACCGGAATCCGACACTCCTATCGGCGGCTCAGATCTCCAGAGAAGATGCAGGACCTCACCTCCCGAGTCCAACAGCTCTTTCTTAAACGGGAAGAACAGGACCTTCATCGCCTGGAACAGGTCCTCTCCTATGCAGAAGAGGATCGCTGTCTGAACCAGCATCTGCTGAACCACTTTGGAGAGGGTCAACCGGATCCCTGTGGGCACTGCGGAGCATGCCTTGGGTCCTCAGGCGGCAAGGTGCCCGGAGCCACCTCCCCTGAGATCACATTGGAGCACGCAGAAATCATTCAGGGTCTTCTCGACGAGCGACATGGTCCTCTCCGCACCGCTCGCCAACTTGCCCGTTTTCTCTGCGGCCTGAACAGCCCGGCCACCTCCCGCACCTGGGTCGTCCTACCAACTACGGGCAGACGCTCCCGACTGACGACCCACGACGCCTTTGCTCTGTTGCAGGACCATCCATTTAACAACGTTCTGGCGTATTGCACTAGCCTGATCATCCCCTGATCAGACGGCTCATCGAGTGTTTGCCCTTTGCTCTTCCCCCTCTAGGATCTCACTCATGCGAAAACCTGCCTTGCTTGCTGCTCTTACGCTCACCCTTCTCCTCTTCACGCCGGCTAAGGCTAAGGACCAGCGATTGGTTCTCTTGGGTGTCTCATACGGGAAAAATATCGTTGCCATCTGCGAGATGGATGGCTCCGTCCTGTGGAAGCACGACACTGCCGGCCCCCAGCGGGGCCACACGGGCCATCACGACATCCATCTCCTCGATAACGGGAACGTCCTCTTCCACGATACCTGGACCAAGACTCAGGAGATCACTCTGGCCAAAAAAGTCGTCTGGGAATACGAGTCCGCCCGGGAGAATGGCAACGAGGGCAAGAGAGTGGATGTCCACGCCTTCAAGCGCTATGCGGATGGCTCCACCATGATCGCGGAAAGTGGCGTGGGACGCTTTCTTCACGTCGACAAGGATGGGAAGAAGATCAAGGAGGTTCCAATGGGTGAGGGCGGACGCAGAAACACCCGCCTCGTCCGCGTTCTGGACAATGGTCACTATCTATCCTGCGCAGAGAGCCCGGGAGTAGTCACTGAATACGACAAGACCGGAAAGCTGGTCTGGGAATACAAGGTCGGGTCCCGGGTCTACGGCGCCATCCGCCTCAAGAACGGCAACACCCTGATCGCCTCGGGAAACGGCAAGAGCATTCTGGAGGTGAGTCCAGCCAAGGAAATCGTGTGGGAAATCAAGGGCAAGGTTCCAGGCACCGAGATCGGTCTAGGATGGATGACCTGCCTGCAGGAACTCTCTAATGGCAACTACGTGATCGGCAATTGCCACGCCGGGGACAAAAACCCTCAGATCTTTGAGATTACCAAGGAAAAGAAGGTCGTCTGGCAGTTTGATGAATGGGACCTCGTTGGCAACGGCCTCGCCTGCTGGCAGGTCCTCGAGGGAGACCAGGCCAGCATGGTCCGAAGCCGACTCAAGGAATTAAAGTGAGCCCGGTGGGACCGAAACCCAAGCCCCCTGGAAACTCAAGCAAGTCCAGGCCGCAACCGAAGCGAAGTCCTGTGAAATCGAGGACTCACCACGGGACTGGGCTGTGGGAACGCATCGTCACCTTCTGGCTGTGGGAACACATCGGCGCCTTCTTTGAGAAGGTCGGATATGCGGCGGCGTGGTTAGGTATTGTAATACCCTGCCTCTGTGGGCTGACCCTTGTTGCCTCTTTGCTGTTCACTGGCAATGAAATCGGAGCCCTGATTTTTCTCGTCCCGACCTGCTTCGGCCTCCGGGCCCTCTGGAAGCACCTTCTCGCTCCCCTCTTCCAAGCCCGGCGTCGCGGGTAGGCAGTTAGAATGGCTTGTGGCAAATCCCCACCCCGAGGCAAACCGGAAACCCCTCCAATCAGCAACTGGCCCTAGTAGGCGCGCCCCCAAAGGGCCCGAACACTGGTGGCCTGACCCGTCAGAACACAGGGAGCCTCCGGACCCTCCTGCTGCCCATTGGGAAGGCAGCGGATGGTGATCTTGTGTTCCTTGGAAAGGCTCTCTTCCTCCTCGGTCGATCCTGCCCATGGGGTTAGCAACCACCCGGGATTTTCGTCCCCTTGCCAGTGATCTTTGAATTCCTCCAGACTGCCGCACTCGGTGATGTTCTCCTCGCGAAACGCGGTAAGACGGTCGAGCAGGCTCTGCTGGATTTCTGAAAGAATCTGCGGGGCACTGCGGATGAACTCATCTCGATCAACAAAATTCTTTTCGTTTGGAGCTCGATCTCGACGCTGCAGGCAGACCTTCCCCGCATCAAGATCCCTCGGTCCGATCTCGACTCGGATCGGGACGCCCTTCTTCACCCATTCCCATTTTTTTACTCCTCCACCAAGATCACGGGTATCGACATGCACTCGAACCGCCGCTCCCGCATAGCCTTGTTCTCGCCGCAGTGCTTCTGCCAATGCCTCACAGGACTCGATGATAGCCTCCCGAGTCTCCTCCTTTGGTGTTACCGGGACAATGACTACCTGCTGAGGCGCAACCCTTGGTGGAAGGACTAGTCCATCGTCATCCGCATGAGCCATGATGAGCGTTCCAATCAGGCGGGTGCTTACTCCCCATGAAGTAGTATGAACATACTCCTTGCCTCCCTCACGACCGACAAAGGTAATTTCCTGAGCTTTGGCAAAATTCTGACCCAGATAGTGTGAAGTTCCTGCCTGAATAGCCTTCCGGTCCTGCACCATGGCCTCAACCGTGTAGGTGTTAAGTGCACCCGGGAAGCGCTCGGCCTCCGTCTTTTCACCGGGGACCACCGGAATCGCGAGATGATCACGGAGAAAGTCCTCATACAGCTTATGAATCAGGCGCGTTTCCTCCTCTGCCTCTGCTTGCGTCTCGTGGGCAGTGTGTCCCTCCTGCCAGAGAAACTCGGCGGTTCGGAGAAAAAGGCGGGTGCGCATTTCCCAGCGCATCACGTTGGCCCACTGGTTGATCAACAGGGGAAGATCCCGGTAGCTTTCCACCCAGCGCGAAAAGGCGGCTCCGATGATTGTCTCCGAGGTAGGGCGAATGACGTAGGGCTCTGTGAGCTTACCTGTTGGCACCATTCGCGTCTTTCCGCTCTCCGGATCTTTCTCAGCCTCCAGCCGGTGGTGAGTCACTACCGCGCACTCAGTGGCAAACCCCTCAGCATGCTCCGCCTCCTTTTCGAGATAGGACAGGGGGATCAGAAGCGGGAAATAGGCATTCTGATGCCCTGTCTCCTTGAATCTCGAATCCAGTTGCGACTGAATATTCTCCCAGAGCGCAAAACCCCATGGCTTGATCACCATACATCCGCGAGTCTCGGAATTCTCCGCCATGTCAGCGGCACGAACGACCTGTTGATACCACTCCGGAAAATCTTCCTCTCTGGTGGGGGTGATGGCTGTCTTATCCTTGCCCATGTGGGATGGAGGAAAACCACGGAACGGACCGGTTGAACACGAAATTCTTTCCGCAGTGAATTCCTCCAAGCAGGATCCGTCGCTCTCGCGGAATAAAAAGCGCGGCCGGTTGCTACCGGCCGCGCTGTAGATGCATGGCAATTTCCTCTCGATTTTCTGGCAACTTAGAATCTCATCAAGGGGCTCATACTCACTGGAAAAATTACGATTCTTGGTTTATTACGCCGTCGAAATCCACCATTCGGAATCAGGGCTTTAATGGGACCTCGTCGCCAGAGCCGGCGTGAGGGACAGCATGAGGCAGGGCATATTAGCGGCAAAATCAAGATCTGCAGCCCGGCGGGTCAAATCATCAAACACCCGGGGCACACCGCTGACAGGGTCACTAAGAGCACTTCCAGTTCCTGTGAGAAATCTGGAGAGATGCGACTGCGCGGTAGCATTCCGCTCCGCAATATGAACAAAACTTGGCGCGGAACTAGAGGGCCCTGTTGCCCCCATTCCGGTGGCTGGGTCCAACGGAAGACCACCCACCGTCGGGAGCTGGGCCCCTGCCTCACCCCCATGGCACCCGTTGCAGGTGTTCAGGGAGAAATGGTGGCGCGCCTCGTTATTTGCAATTCCAGCCGTATTCCAGAAAAAGCCGGGAGTAGGAACCTCAGATTTACCCGACAGAAAAGGCGTCGCTCCTGGGAAGGAGAGCGGCACGCTGTGAGTGCCAGCTAGAATATCGGCCTCAAAGGTATTCAGATAGTTGGCAAGGTCGGAGGCACCCATTTTTGAATTTGCCGGAGTCTGCTTGGTCGTGACCGCGGTGAGATGGCTCGGCGCTATGCCGGCTCCGGTAATCTGCCATTCGCGCATGGTCCAAGGCAGAGTAAAAGGCTCAATGAAATTATTGGAACGAAGCTGGTTGATTGCGCTGCCATTGGGCTTGCTGGGATCGGCATTTGCCAACGCTACCACGTCAGTAAGATCTTCGAGATCCGCGTTGAAAGTGCTCGTGGGATCAGCAGAAACAAAGTCGAGCCCACTCAACTGCTGCCACTGCTGGGCCCAGTTCTTGATCTGAAGACAGGTCCCGAGGGGCACTCCATATTCAAAGATCACAGTCATCGGCTTGTGCACTCCAGTATCCAGGTCGTAGGCACAGAAGACGAAACGGCACTCTCCAGCATCCCCGGCCGCGTAACCTGAGGCACTCCGCAGATCCACCCGGTTCACGATCGCAGTCAGCCGGAAGGGGGCGTTTTTCAGATCCAGAGGATCGAGACCTTCTGCCACGTTAGCGGCCTCCCATTTGTCAATAAGGGCCGCCTGAACGTCACCCTGCCGATCGGGAACATCATCGAAGTTAATGGTCTGGAACTGCTCGAAATGGTCGATCCAGCGGCGGGCAAAGATTTTCGGGTCAACTCCAGTCAGTGAGGAATTACACATTTCCTCCATCAGGAAACCAAAGGTCCATTTGCGAGGGCGTCCCGTTGCGGGGTCAATATAGGATAACGCGTTGGGGTTGAACGGATCCCATGTTCGGTCGGGATCATTGACGACCGAAAGGTCCGTGATCAGCAGCGACTTTCCGGGATCTACTGCAGAAGAACCTCCGAGAATTGCACCTCCACCAGAAGCGCGTGGCTGGATCTCCCGGGTGTTCCGGAAGGGAAACAGGTCTACGCTGTCGCCCAGCGCGTTCATCTCCGGCACGGCCATCCGACCCGTAAGCTGACGATCGGCATACACCGGGACCGTGCCATCTCCAAGGCCCCGTAAGCGATCAAGAGCGGCTTCGAGCTCGAAACGGAATTTTCTTACAACTCCATCATTAAGGACTGCGCTGTATGTCCCCGGAGCCCGCCCGGGTTGCATTCTCAAGGGGCCTTCGTCTAGAAACAGGGGGAATCCCCCCGGGAAGAACTCCTTGCCACGAACTTCGGTATGTTCCGGGGGGAACTGAAGCGTCAGGGTGTGCCCCTCGAGATTAATCGAGGAGGGCCTGATATTATCGAGATTAGGAATCGTACCATGTTCTACGATAGGGCGCAGAGCCGAGCCAAAATCCTGGTCTCCAAGGCGCACTCGCGCCCGAAAAAGCTTGGTAGGTGAGTCCATGGGAATCTCAAGTTCCACGACCTGAGAATTGTTGGCAGCAGCAGCCTCCGTGGTCGAACTCCCATCCGGATTGATGCGCTCTAATTCTATTCGAGGGGCCCGAATACGAATACGGAGGGAATCACCATCAACTTCCGTTGATTCAATTTCCTGACCAAGCGCGAGTCCACCTGCCAGCATCCCCATGAGGAAGGCGGTATAGGCAAGGCGGCAAAGAAGTTGTGAATGCAATTTCATGATTTTAGTTTGTTCTGGGTTCCTGTTTCAGTGGGTTGGCGCTTACGGCGTCTGAAAAAGAATCCGCTGCAGGTAGGGGAGAAGAGCGGATGCATCAATTGAGATTCCTAACTCTCCGAATGATCCATTAACCCGGTGATCGGAATCCGTAGTCCCACCGCGTCTGCCAAGGCTCCTGCTCGCTACGCGTGGTTTACCGTTTGGACCAAACACCACGCCCGGACCACCGGAGTCTCCGGTAGAGAAATGCGCTTCGTTGGGTCCTCGATTAAACCGATGGTCCAGAAGCGAACCGTCGTCCCGTGGCAGCCCCGGGATATTCAACAGCTCCCCGCTCACAGCCTGGAGGCCAAGTGAGAGAAGAACACATATATGGAGCTGGAACATCCTTCTCCCAACCGGACAGAGAAGACGCCATTTCCATTTTCATATCAGAAACCCCCTTGACCCCGCAATTTTACGACCAAGGACCCACTCACCCTCCATTAAGAAGCCTACCCCCGACGAAGCTACCTCGTCATCAGGCGGTTACTCCGCCTCTCTCATCATCCAAAAGCCCGGATTTTTCGAGGTAGTAATCGTATCCTCCGCTATACTTGGTCACCTTCCCATCGGCAATATGCCACGTCGTCTCCGCCAACTTACGGATGAAGTGTACATCGTGGGAAATGAAAACCAGAGAACCCGAGAATTGTTTCAGGGCCTGAATCAGCGCCTCAACAGAGAGAAGGTCGAGATGAGTGGTCGGTTCGTCCATCAGGAGAAGATTCGGAGGATCCACGAGGAACTTAACCAGATTCAGCCTACTTTTCTCTCCCCCCGAGAGAACCCTGACCTTCTTGTGAACATCCTCCCGCCGAAAAAGAAAAGACCCCAGCAGACCACGAGCATCCTCCTCCCGCATCCCTGCTCCCGTCGTACAGATTTCCTCAAGAACCGATTTACTTTCATCCAGAAGCTCTGAGCGGTGCTGGGAGTAATACCCCAGCTTCGTTGCATAACCTGCCTTCCTCTCCCCACCGTTGATTGGAATCGTTCCTGCAAGAATTTTCAGCAAAGTAGACTTACCCGCGCCATTGGGACCAACCAGCACCGTGCGGTCACCCCGCTCAACCACGAGGTCTAGGTGACTGTATATCTGAGTTTCTCCATAGGACTGGCTCACTTTATCCAACTCGATAACCTTCTGGTTACTGCGCGGGGGATCGGGGAAATGAAATTTGAAGACCTTCCGCGGAGCTCTCGGCTTTTCAAGCGTCTTCATCTTTTCAATCTGCTTGACCCGGCTCTGAACCTGCGAGGCCTTGGATGCTACGGAACGAAACCGGTCGATGAATTCCTGAATACGGTCGACCTCTTTCTTCTGGTTTCTGTAGGCCGACATCTTCTGCTCATAGCGAAGCTCACGCTCGCCAAGATAACTGCTGTAATCTCCCTGGTAGGAAATCAACTTCTGTTCATCAATTTCGACGACCGTTTCCGCAATGGCGTCCATGAAGTCCCGGTCGTGGGAAATCATCAATATCGCTCCCGGGTAGTTCGAGAGATATCTCTGAAACCAGAGGAGAGCCATTAGATCCAGATGGTTGGTCGGCTCGTCCAGCATCAGAAGGTCCGGCTCCAGGCAGAGAATTTGCGCCAGATGTGCCCGCATCACCCAGCCCCCCGACATTTCGTGAGCCGGCCGGTCGAAATCCTCCTGCTTGAATCCGAGGCCCGAAAGAATTTTCCGGGCCTTGGGCTCCAACTGGAATCCATTCATCAGGGTAAACTGATCCTGCGCTTCCGCATACTCCTCTGATTCCAGCGTTCCCGCCTTCTCATGCTCTCGCATGACTCGCTGAACCTCCCGCATTTCAGGGTTAATTGCGGTGGCGATCTGCAGAACGGTCTCTTCTCCCGGATCTCCCGCCTCCTGAGAGAGATAGCCCACGTGGGCATAATCATCTCTCTCCACTGTTCCTGCATTGGCCTCCTCGTCGCCCAGGATGATATGAAACAAAGTAGACTTCCCCGCCCCGTTAGGTCCCACTAAGGCAATACGCTCACCCCAGTTGATCGTCAAGTCGGCCTCCTCAAAGAGGGTCCGCCCACCATAGGCCATGGTTAATTTACGAATGGTCAGCATGCGCCGGGGGCCTTCGCATCGATTCTTCTGAAAAGCAATGGCGAAACAGCAGGAGATACTTCCTCGGAATGGTCAGTTCCCTCTCCTTACTTCTTCCGAGCTGGAGCCTAGCCTTTCGGGGTCGGGACTTCGGGTGGCGAAGGAATTTCGAGCTCCTTCACGGTCAGGCGACGAAAATCGATCGACATGACCTTGTTGCCATGAAGCTGCAGGCCGATCGGCCCCTTCTCCTTGGCGTTACCCGACGTATAGGTCATCACGTGGACTCCGTTCAGCCAGGCATCGTAGACCGGTCCTGCCGCGACGATCCTGAGCGTGTTCCACTCATTGATCTTGAGAAGGTTTTTCACACCCTTGACACCCTTCTTTTCCTCCGCCTCCACAGGATAACCCTTACCAGAAATATAGGGTGAGGCCGTCATGTCTCGCTTGAGAGACCCCGAAATCCCGATCTGGATCTGTTGTCCCCCGTCCCGCAGGAACACGCCGGAGTCCCCTTTCCCGTCAAAGCGAAACTCGCAACTCATGTCGAAGTCCGCGTAGTGCTTCTCAGTCCACAGATTACTGCCCCGCTTCCGCGGACCACTCTTGGCCACAATCGCCCCGTCCACCACCGACCACCAGATATTGTCCTTAGGGACTTTCCATCCGGCAAAGTCCTTGCCGTTGAACAAAGAATGCCCTTTTCCGTGATGATCAGCAAAGGCCAATGTTGAAACACCTAACAGGACAAGGAGAGCATATTTCATGCCCCTGTTTTACCCAATCACCCCACGATGTCTACAAGGCAAATACGCCCTAGCCCTCCCGCTGAAGGAAAAGATCAATTCCCTCGGTCAGTGCGATCCAACTAGCCTCGATGATACTATCTGAAACACCCACCGTCCCCCAGGTGCGCTCTCCGTCGGTATGCACAATCTGGACCCGGGTCCTCGCCGCAGTCGCGGCATGGCCATCGAGGATCCTGACCTTGTAGTCAATGAGCGAGACCCCTTGAATCGCCGGAAAATGACGCATCAACGCCTGACGCAGGGCCTTGTCGAGAGCATTCACCACTCCATGCCCCTCAGAAGCCGTGTGCTCAGCAATGCCTTCGACCTCCATGTTGACGGTAGCTTCGCAGACCGGATTGTGACCATCACGGTAGTGACGGAAATTGCATTGATACTCGCGCAAGGCCCACCGTGTCACGTGCTTTCCTGTCTCCCGACGGATCAATAGCTCGAGGGATCCCCCTGCCGCCTCGTAGGAGTAACCTTCCTTTTCCCGCTCCTTGACTTTCGCCAGCACAGCCTTCGCTTCCTCACTTCCTTTTGCTAGCGGCAAGCCGATCTCCTCGGCTTTCATCAGAATATTGGACTGCCCCGAAAGCTCACTTACCAGAATGATCTGTGAGTTCCCTACTTCACCGGGACGGATGTGTTCGTAGCTGTGAGCCACCTTCTGAACTGCATTCACATGCATTCCTCCCTTATGTGAAAAAGCAGTTCGACCCACGAAAGGGGCCCGGTTGTGAGGAGAGTTATTCGAAACCTCATCAACAAAGAGGGACAATTCCTTCAATTTGGTCAGATCGTTCACCACCTCGATTCCTCTCTTCAACTGGAGAATGGGTATTACGGAGGTCATGTTACAGTTCCCTGTCCGCTCACCATATCCGTTGACTGTTCCCTGCACCTGCACCGCTCCAACGTCCACTGCCGCAATTGCGTTAGCGACTCCAACTCCACAATCATCATGGGTGTGGATTCCAAAGGGAACCCCGGGCACACGTTCCTTCACCGCCGTGCAGATTGCTCCGATCTCGTCGGGCATCGTGCCTCCGTTCGTATCACAAAGAACCAGACACTTCGCGCCACCTTCCGCAGCAGCCTCCAGCGTTTGCATCGCGTGCTCATGATCATCCTTGTAACCATCGAAGAAGTGCTCGGCATCATAAATGACTTCCCGGCCAGCCTCACCAAGATACCGCACTGTATCCTGGATCATGGAGAAATTTTCTTCGGGTGTCGTCTTGAGAACTTCCGTGACGTGAAGCTTCCAGCTTTTCCCAAAAATAGTGATTACAGGAGTCGCCGCATCAATGAGAAGCTTCACCTGCGGATCGTCTTCCACCGCAAGATCATGACGCCGGGTTGATCCAAAAGCCGCAATCCGCGCATGGTTCCATTGTTCATCAGCTGCCGCCTTGAAGAACTCCACGTCCTTGGGATTAGACCCTGGCCATCCTCCCTCAATGTAATCGGCTCCAAACTCGTCAAGGCGATGAGCAATTCGCAATTTATCCAAGCCGGATAACTGGAATCCCTCTCCCTGCGTTCCGTCTCGGAGAGTCGTGTCATATAGCGACACCTGTTGACCTTCTCTACTCATGACCTACCGCGCTGCGCGATAGCTAAACCCTGCCTCGCCGAAAGCACAAACTCAACATCAAAGCATCCCCTGCCAATCAGGCTCTCTCACAAAGCCACGCAATAAAGGCTTAGCGTCAGCAACCTCATCATTCCCTACTCTCAATGGCCAAGACCGCAAAGTAGATGGTAGACCCCGCCTCTACCGCTCCAATAACACCCGAGGGAACTTCCCCGGTATCAATCGAGTGCGAAAGAAGCCCGGGGCGGTCGCCATGAAGGATCATATAACTCACCCTCTTACCTTCGACTTTTTCCCAGTTGAGGCTTAGCCCTGAGCGACCCTCCTGCTTCACTGAGAGGTCTCCGGGCGAGAGAAGAGAAATGCCAGGCATCGAGGAGCCTAGGAGACTTGCCGCAATAGCCTGAGGCACCTTGATCGACATCTGACCTCCATCCCCTGTTATGACGGGCTTCAACGAAGACCGGCCCCCTGAGGCATCGATGGCGACCTCAAAGGGGAGGTAAACCCAGTTTCTCCTCGTCACCCAGCTTATACGTGAAGCAGGGCTCGTCTCCACTTTGATGGATCTCGGTTGTCTGGCTGGGTCGACATCCCCGGTTCCGAGCGACACATCATCGAGATAAACCTCACCATGGGCTCCCTCGATCGCTCCAGTTACAAATCGAAATCGAATCACTGCAGCCACGGCCGCGCCCGGCGCCCGAAGCCCCGAAATCCTATGCCTTTTCCACTCTCCCGGATGGCTTGGAAAGTTGACATAGTTTTCCGCAGCAAGAATCTCACCTGCCTCTCCCAGCCATTCGAGGTGATACTGTTGCACGTAGGACGGCCCCGCACTCACATTCTTTGTCCAGAAGGACAGGGTGTATACCTTTCGCCCCTCAATCATCGAACCCGCTCCCCGTATTCGCTGACTAAGCCGCCCCTCCTGAGGCTGCGGCCCTGTGTTCGCAAGCTTGCAATGCATGCTGAACGATCCGCTATGAGCTTCCTGTGTCGTCCTGATGGGTGGGTTGGCCTCGCCAGTCCAGCTTTTTGCAAAGGAGACGTCCCCTTCCTCGAAGCCCCCATTCGCCACGACCGAGGAAGCCGGGACGAAGTCTGGAAACATCTGCAGAACGCGATAGCGTCGCGCGATACCGGTGTTCGGGTCCAGAACCGAGCGCCTCGCATCGTTCCCGGAGACACGTGGTCCAAGATCCTTCCAGCCTTCACTGTCGACCGCTTTGGCATACTGAACCAAGTAGTGGAATCCTACTGACGACTGCCAACTGACCTCCATCCCTGACTCCACAGAAATAGGAATCACATCGTCACATACGGCGATTGGCACTGAAATGGCCTGAATGATGATGGCAATACTGGCCGAGAAAACCTTCATGTTCGCGCGCAAGTTTCTCTGCTTAGCAGAAGTGCCCGCCCCGGGTCAACACCAGATGCCGAATGACAAACTCTTGCTTGAAGCTAAAGCCCACCCAAGATCCAATACCTTCAGTCTGAAGGAGATTCAAACATGCCCAACAAACCACTCATGAAAAGGATCCTGACCGCCGTAACCATCTCAATCCTCTCTATCACCAGTCCAGCATTTGCTGACAAGAAGTTGAAGGTCTTCATTCTGGCGGGGCAGTCGAATACGGTCGGTCACGCAAATCAGCATACTCTGGCAACTCTGTATCGCCCTGGAGACGCAAGAGACGAGAGGCTCGCGAAGCTCGTCTTCAAAAACAACAGCGGGCTCTCCGCGAAGGCGCTGCAGGAACAACTGGAACGGGGTGAGAAAATTGATGTCATAACCGGAGGAATCTCCAACGAGAAGCTCAAGGCTCTGGCCGAGGGACCTGAAAAAACGGCCGCTGAAGCGGAGTTAAAAACGCTCAATAAAGCCTACGATGCGTATACCGAAAAGGTCATCTCCGCATGTGTTGTATCTGACCGGGTCCACATCTCCTCGATTGCCGATGGCAACAAGCGATCCGGGCCCCTGACGGTCGGATTCGGCGGCAACCCCACCAAGATCGGACCGGAATTTACCTTCGGCCTCTCCATGGCGCAGAAACTGGACGGTCCCATTCTGCTCATCAAGACGTCCTGGGGAGGCAAGTCCATCAATTATGATTTCCGCCCACCCTCCGCCGGTCCCTACACGCTGAACGACAAGCAGAAGGAAGCGAAAAACGCAGCAGATATCCGGAAAAATGCCGGCCTCAACTGGCGAATGATGAATGAAGCGATCGGTGAGGTGCTCAAGGATCTCAAGAAATACCACCCTGCCTATGACGCCACCGCCGGACATGAAATGGCAGGGTTCGTGTGGTTCCAGGGCTTCAACGATCAGTTCTCCGATGAATTCCGAGAGAATTACCGCGACATGATGGTTCACTTCATTAAGGACGTGCGCAAGGAATACGATACCCCGGGCATGCCCTTCGTGATCGGCGTCCTCGGCACCAATATGACCAAGGAGGGCGTAGACAAGAACGCTGTTTCAGTAGCCCAGCGAGAAGCGGCCAAGGCGCCGGAGTTCAAAGATAATGTCACCTCGGTGGAAAGCTACCAGGTCTACGACCTGGGAGCTCGGGCCGTCTACGACAAGGGTTGGGCCAAGAACTTTGCCGTGTGGCGTGCCATAGGCAGCGACCGCCCCTATCATTACCTCGGTAGTGGCACCTTTTTTGCAAGACTGGGAGATTCCTTCGCCACGGCAATGGCCGAATTGATCGGAAAGCAGAAGAAGTGAGCTGACTCAACACGATCTCATGAAAATTATAGCAGTCAGCCTCTTTGCCCTCCCTCTGGCCCAGTCCCTCTTTGCCGCCAATCCACTTGCCATCGCCTCTGAGGCCGAATGGAAGGAATCCATCATCGCCTCTGAGGGCATCACGATCCGCAACGGGATGGCAGAACCCACCAGCAAGATCGGCACGATCAGGACCAAGGTCTACAAGTTCGACCAGAAGCGTTCCGCTTCCTCTCTACGCATCAGACAGTCCGCCATCTGGCAGAACTGGAATCCTATCGAAAATCTGGGGCCTGCCAACCTGCGTGACGCCCCGGTCCTGCTCACCGTCGGACCGGGCGACTACTGGATTTTCGGCCGCTATGGCGGCCTGCAATCGAAGCGCAAGAAGGGCCAGAAGCCTGAAGCATCCTTCACGCCGGAACCCGCGAAGCTAAAGGACTTTGACATCCCACTTATGACCACCCCTGACGAGAATCAGTATAATGCTCCCGGTGGACTGAAGAAGGGAAGAGGCGGCTATCATGCCTGGCAAAGCCGCGACATGAAGACCTGGGTTCATCACGGCCCCGTCACCGAAGGGTTTTCAAAGTGGGTGACCAGTGCCGAATGGGTCGATGGCAAGGCCTACATCTACTACGACTTTCCCAACGACCAGGACCCGCATGTCTACGTTGATGCAGATCTCACCGATGGTGAGCCCGGCAAGAACATGGGTCTTGCAGTAGCCGATCCCTCCCACGGGTCCGATGCTGGCTTCATCCGCGATCTCGACGGCAAGATGCACGTCATCATCGAGGACTGGAGCCCCATCTCCGCCAACAAGCGCTCTTGGGATTCCCCCCTCGCTGGGCATGCTGTCAGCAGTAACGGACTTAACGGATTCAAGTTTGGCCCCCCCGCGGTCGACAACCGTACTAAGCCCACCGGCAAGGTGGCCACCTACAAGCACCCCCATTGGATGAAGGAAGACCCTGAGCGCTTTCCCTCTAACATTGCGGAATATGAGATTCATCAGCCTGAGCAGGAAGCCTACGGGGACTGGGCGGCCATCTGCATCGGAGGCCAGTATTACCTCTTCGGGGACTACGACCCCGCCGGCGGGCACCAGATGGCAGTGGGCTGGTTCACTTCTCCTTCCATCGACCAGCAATTCACCTGGTGCGATAAGATTGGAAATGGCCACCCTGATCCCGATGTCTGTTTCGCCGAAGGCCAGTTCTACCTCGCGACCCAGCAGCGTACCGACTACGTCAGCCCGGGCCCCTGGGTGGAATCCGTCGAGGCCCGCGTCGGAGTAGACACTAATAACGATAGCAGGATCGACACCTGGAGCAAATGGAGCGAGATCAGAGAACGCTATGACTATATCGAGGGGTTTTCCAAGCAAGTGAAGCGCACCCCGGCCGAACTCGACGTTTCAGATCTACCACCTGGGCACGGCTTCCAGATTGAACTCAAGCTCACCGATACCACCGGGAATAAATCCAAACCGGTGATCGAAAGCCTGAGCCTTTCCTTCGAGTAACAATTTCAGCACCCCGGCTTCATGCATGGGGCCCTCCCCACAGCCCGACAGGACCAAAAACCGTCAGCGATCTTTGAAGCATGACCGATAGTCTCAACCTTGACACTCACACCCCAAACAGAAAGCTTCTTACGGGATGCCTGTATGCCATCTGCTTGAGCGCGACCACGTTCGCCGCAGACGTTCTTTCACACCCCCTCGCCTGGATTCACTTTAATCGAAACCACAAGGACATCTCTCTCTTCAATGGCTACCCCATGTACTTCGTTTCGGGAGGAGGTCTGGAGCTCAATATAAACGTCAATCCTGACCCGGGGCATTCACTGGCGTTTATGTGGCTTTGTAAGGAAAACCCGGGTCGCGGCTCCAACCGCTCCATGAAGATAAGCGTCAACGGCGCTGAAACGGTCCGCACTCATCCGGCTGTCGGTGACCAAGAAGGCGTCTTCTTCTGGGATACCATCCCAGTCACCGCTTTTGGTATCAATAAGAGAGCAGAGGGCCATTACCACATTGTCGCCAACCGCAACCCGGAAGAAAACCACTCTAGCGTTGTTTTGCAGGGGATCCGGTTGATCACCGATGAAAAACAGCTTGAGACCCTGCCCCTGCCCACCTCGACTCACAAGGTCCAGTTCATTCAGCCGGGACCATTGACAGAAGGCGAACGACTGGATCGAAAAGTAAATCGCGCCGCTGCCAGAAAGCGAATCCACCAGCACTGGGTGGGAGAAAAAAAGCTCTCAAAGAGGGCGATCAGGGAAGACGAATTCCTCTCTGCCGCACAGAAATTTGCGGACACTGCCATTACACACGGCCGGGATGAATACGGGGAAGAAAAATCTGCGATTTTCGTGCAGCATTTGAATCGGGAAACCCTGAAGGCGCCCGGCACAATTGGATGGCTAAAACCATCTCAGGGTGGCCCAAATCACCCCATGGTTCTCTCGCGATTTGAGCGATCCCAGAATCTTCTGAGGTTCCTCGCTTCCATGAGCCTGTTCACAGGGGACCCCAGATACTCAGAGGCCGTCATGGACTCCATGATCTGCATGTTTGAGGACTACATTTACCCCCGTAGCGGTTTACTGGCCTTTGGAAATCATATGTCGATCGATCTGGTCGAGGGGAAGGCCTATAGCGACGGCAGAGGAAGCGAACAATTCGAACTCCAGGACACATTCCCGTTCTATGAGTTCTTCTATGACGTCTCTCCCGACAAAACTTCCAGATTTATCAAGGGCGTATGGGAATCCTACGTTCGGAACTGGCACTCCATGCGGTATAACCGTCACGCAAATTTCAATACTCAGGTCGACGTTACGAAAGTCTGGAATCGCCCTGTCCGAGAAGTCTCAGATCTTCCTGAGTTTACTCAGGGCGGCGAACTCTCCTTCATTGGCCTTGCCTACGATCTAGCTTACAGCGGCTTCACCCTCGGCTGCTTGGAGGACGACGTGAAAGCCCGAATCTGGGCGAATCGAATCCTTGAGGTAGTCGCGGCGAAGAGCGACCAAAAAACAGGAGTCTGGCCCATGATGCTCTACCCTCCCCCGTTCTACCGACGCGGGCTTGAGACCTACGTCGATGCCTATCCTGACTCGAATGCAAATGAGGCCCGGGTCATCATCTCGAGTTGGGTCAACAGCGTACCGATCCACGCCCTTGGCGTCCTTGGCACTATCGAGCAAGCCCAGAAACATGATCGCTACGATGAAGTGAGGAAGGTTCACGCAAAAGTAGACCAGTGGATCCTCAACTACATGCAGGCGGCCTATGACCCGGAGGCCCACCATCTGAGAAGTATTCTACTTGATGGACAGGACGTGACTGATCTCGTGTTCACCGAGGAAGCAACTCTTTACGGATGGGGGGCCCAACCCGGAGGCTCATTCCGGCATCGACCCGTCACCCCGGCATTCTTTGCCGCCGTGGCGCAAGGGTTTCGTTTGTGTAGTTCACCCGAATCAAAAGCTCACTACTGGAAACTTCTGCGAGATCTCTACCGGGGAGCCGGACTGGGAGATATCGGGGAGAACAGTCGCGCCACCCCGGCCTTCAACTACGGTGCGAAAGCCCGAGTGGAAGACGGCTACGTGTTTGGGCTCTCCGAGATCTACCGCGTGACCCGCGCACCGGAAACCCTGAGGTTTATGGAGCATCTCGGAAGGGAAATCATCCAGCGCCGCCAAGATCCGAAGAGTGGTCTTTTTGTTGTGGAAGCCCATCGCGAACTGAACTTTCCCGCCCTGAAGGAATTCAAGCAGTCGCCCCACGAGGGAATAACGGTAAAGGAAATGATGAGAGAGAAGTTCGGGACTAATCAGCTGGATTATGACAGACCAAAAGTCGTCCCTCTGAACATCACCGAACCTCTCGCCTTACTCGCCATTCATGGATGCCGAACTGGAGAGTTCGAAAAGATTCCGTCCTGGGTCTCGACCGGCATGTCCCACCATTCGGTTATGAAGGAGCAAGAGATCTGGTTCGATCGGCCGAAACTGGAGAGCTACTACGAGGACCGAAAGGACTACATCAAGGACCGGGGATTCGTCGTGAACGAAGATTGGTTTCCAGCGGAATAAATCGTCGAGCAACGAACTTGCGATGAGAACCATCACCATCATTACGCTTTGGTTGAGCGCCGCCCTGGCTCATACCGCACAACTGCATATCGGGACGGCGGAAACCTCCATCACGCCTGACCATCCCGTCGCACTCGAAGGTTATTTCGGGCTCCGGGTATCGGATGGTGTTTCTTCACCGGTGATGGCACAGGTGCTCGTGCTGGAATTGCTTGAAGGGGACAAAATTCAGGAGCGCTCGATCATGGTCAGTGCAGATCTCGTGCACCTGCCGTGGGAGATGTTGGATGCGGTCCGCACGCAGGTGGGAAAGGCGCTTCCTGAGATCGACACCAATAAGATCTTCATCAGCACGACCCACACACACCAGGCGCCCGTCGTCATGCGCGACAATTTCATCATTCCGGATGGCGTGATGACAGTGGGAAGCTACATCGCATTCTTCGCGAAGCAGGTTTCGGACGCCATTGTAGCAGCCTGCGCAAACATGCGCGCAGGAAGCATGGCATGGGGTCTTGGCGACGCTGAGATAGGCTTTAACCGGCGGACCGCCTATCTCAGCGGGCGCGGACAGATGTTCGGAGGGATGCGGACTCCAGACTACAAAGGACCGGAAGGAGCGGTCTACCGGGGCATGCCCCTCTTGTTTTTCTTCGACTCGAGAGGCCATCCTATCGCCATAGCCATAAACTCGTGGTGCCCAGCACAGGTGTCTCCGGGAAACCGGAAGATCAGCGCAGACTTCTGGCATCCAGTGCGCGAACAGTTGAAGAAAGAATTCGGTGAGGCACTCACGGTGCTCTGCTGGTGCGGCGCGTCCGGCGACCAGATGCCGGGACCGCGTCTCCATGCGGATGCTGAAAACCGGATGCTTCAATTGCGCAGCAGCAACGGGTGGGTCGAGGAGTGCGCCCGGCGAATTGTCGCTTCAGTTCTCGATGTTTACGCGCTTGTTCGCGAGGAGCGCGAAGGCGATATCGTGCTCGAACATCGCAGCGATCAAATCCGGCTACCGGGATGGAAGCTGAGTGAGGATGAGATTGCGGGCATCCGGACGGCGCATGACGGATTCGTGGACGATCTAAAGAGCCATCCGGATAGGGCCAACGCCCTGGCACGTCCCATTTCGTGGCGGGCGCAGACCCTGGAAGTCCAGGAGAACCTGCGGAAGAGCACCGATGGCTGCTATCCGACCGAGATCCATGTCCTACGGATCGGCGATGTCGCGGTCTGCACGAACCAGTTCGAACTCTTCACCGAGTATGGACTCCGGATGGTCGCCCGAAGTGATGCGCAGATGACCTGTGTCGTCCAGCTTGCCGGGCCCGCCTACTATCTTCCGACCGCGGAAGCGATCGCAGGTGGTGGATACAGCGCGATCCCGGAGACATGTCCGGTGAGTCCCGCCGGCGGCCAGGTGCTGGTCGATGAGACGGTGAAGCGGATCACGAAGCTCTTCAACGATCTCGAGATCAGCCTGCCGGAGGAGGGGCAGTTGATCGATGGAAAGCCGGTCGGCGAAGGGTGGGTCGATCTTCTTGGAAGCTGGGATGCCTGGAAGGGAGAGACGGAGTATTGGAAACTCTCGGAGGACGGCGTCCTGCGCGGCGAATCACGAGGTGGCGAATACCATTTCGCATGGACGAAGAGACAGGACTACCGCGACTTCGAACTGCATGCGGTAGTGAAGATGACTGGCGCTGGAGCAAACTCTGGCGTTGGAATCCGGCTCCGGCCGAAGTCAGCGCAGGAAGTACCGGGATACCAGTTCGATATGGGGTCGAATTACTGGGGTTGCCTGTGGGAAGAGGGCGGAGTTGGGATGCTACAAAGCTTTCCACAGCATCACGCGGAGAATATCGTCCATCACGGTGGCTGGAATCACTGGTACATCCTGACCAAGGGGCACCACCTGCAGGGTTGGCTCAATGGGGTGAAGACGATCGATATCGTGCACAAGGATGGGCCCGCTGAAGGCGCAATCGGATTCGAACTGTGCCACGGCGGCAAGCACACTATCCTAGAAGTAAAGGCTCTCACGATCCGCGAGCGTTGATCAAAGAAGCGAGGACCTCGGATTAGGCCCGGTCACATTAAAATCCGACTGGATCGGGGTGTTCGAAAAATACCCAGGCCTGGGGATTCGTCGTGAGCGGGGACTGGTTTCCGGGGACGGAGCAGCGGACGAATGCTGCTTCACAGGGCTAACTTGCGCATCTCTACTTGTCTCCGCTATTTCAGCATGACAGTCTCCCTCCTTATTGAGTGAATGGCACTATTCTCAAGAGGGTCAGCATTTGGGCCCCGTGCAGGCCAGCGAGCTTCAGCACCTGATCTCCAGTGGTGTTCTCGACGCCAAAACCTGCCTTGTTTGGAAGGAGGGCATGGCCGATTGGCAAGCCGTAGCCACTATTCCCGAATTGACGCCGCCTTTCCCCGACGCCGCACCGGCCGGCACCCCGCAGCTCGGCGCCGATCCCACCTTCACGCCTCCCATGCCTGGCTCCCTGAGCATGGCCCAACCCTCCCCCGGCGCGCCCGGTTACGGCCAGTCCGCATTTTCCGGTGTTCCCGAAATCGCGCCCGGCAGTCAGCCACTCGGTATCGGGGCCTGCATTTCCCGGGGCTTTGAACTCACCAAGCGCCACTTTGGTATCATCTTCCTCACGAGCCTAATCTACTTTGGGATCATGACGGGCATCGGCATCGTCATGGGTGTTGTTGAGGTGGCCATGGGGATCGGGACCGGCAACATTGGGGTCGACAACACAATGCGAACCGCCTCCCCCGCCGCGATCGGAGTCTCCTTCATCCTCAACCTTATCAGCAACATTGTTGCTATCTTCCTCAGCCTGGGAGCCACCCGGATCGGCCTCAAGCTAGTTTCGGGAGAACCCGCTGAGGTCGGAATGCTCTTTGGCGAAGGCTCCAAGCTAATTCGGACCATCGGGGCCTCTATTCTCTACGGGCTGATGGTCTTCGTCGGCCTCATTCTCCTCATCGTGCCGGGCATCTACCTCGCGATCCGATTCGGACAATACCAGACCGCCATCGTCGATCGTGACTTGGGCGTCCTCGATTCGTTGGCATACAGCTCTGACATCACCAACAACAACCGGATGAGCCTCTTCGGCTTGACTATTCTCAGCATGCTGATCGTCTTGGCCGGCGCCATCGCTCTGTGCGTCGGCATGATCTTCGCCGTCCCGATTGTCTGGCTCGCGATCCTGACCGCTTACCGCTCGTTGCAGTATGGCCCGATCGCTACTCAGGACCGGGTCGCGTAATCTCGTTCCTCCCGCGCCCGCGTTTTTCATACTACCCACTCCTCCTAAGCCTCTGCTAACTGCTGCATGATGCACAGCATGACATGATTGGGCCGCGGTTCCCAAGCTGCCAACAAGGTCGTCGCCTATAGGTCGAGGCGCCCTCCGCAACCCACAATTAGGGCGAAATGCCTCACGGTAGAGCACCGAGACTCAAAATCACTGCCCCGAGGCACGCAGATAAAAGCGCGAGAGTTTTCCCGGGCTTTGATCACTTACCCCGGAGAGGAATCGAACCTCTATCTAAGGTTTAGGAAACCCTTGTTCTATCC
>DIHT01000147.1:24629-24890 GCA_002420305.1 Akkermansiaceae bacterium UBA5689
CCCTTGTTCTATCCGTTGAACTACCGGGGCGTCTGAGGGGCTCTTAAAGCGTTTATACCCTTTATTTTAAGCCTTATTGGTGATATCGACCCTGCCTCTACCCCTGTCTCATCCCCTTGGGATTTTCCTTTTCTGGTCCCTTTCTGGTCCCAAAATGTACCCCAAACAATGGGAGCACGGAAAAAAGGAGTTAAACTGGTTGGAGGAATCACTGACATGGGCAGGCAGGCCGGAGCGAATCGCTGGCGGCTGAGATCCAAG
>DIHT01000169.1:0-33730 GCA_002420305.1 Akkermansiaceae bacterium UBA5689
ATCCGTCGCGGCGTTAAACAGCATTACAACTTCCCGTCCAATGTCTGATTCAGCCGCTGTTGAGGCCACCATGAAAAAGGTGCGGCACCTCGAAATCCGCGCAAAGAAATTGGTAACAGAGACATTCGGCGGTGATTACTATTCCTCCTTTAAGGGGCAGGGCCTCGACTTCAACGAGTTCCGCGAATACCAGCACGGAGACGATGTTCGCTTCCTTGACTGGAACGTTACTGCCCGGACAGGGACTCCCTACATCAGGACTTTCCGGGAGGAGCGGGAGCTCTCAATGGTGATCGCGGTAGACGTCTCAGGCTCCACTCACTTCGGCAGCCGAGATCTAAGCAAGATCGAGCTCGCGGCTGAGCTCGCGGCTGTTCTGGGCTTTAGCGCTCATAAAAACGGAGATAAGACCGGGCTTCTCCTGTTTGCCAGTGAACCTGTTCTGTATCTTCCTCCCGCTAAAGGCAGCAAACAGATCTTGCGAAGCATCAGGGAGATTCTTACCTCGAAGCCAAATACTCCCACGACGAACCTCCCGGCAGCCTGTAAGTTTCTTGTCCGCTCAGTTCGCCGCAGAGCACTGGTATTTCTAATCTCTGATTTTATGGATACTGATCTAGGACAACCTCTGGCCACCCTAGCCCACAAACACGAGACGATCGCCCTTCACTTGAGCGACCCCTTGGAAAAAGAGCTTCCTGCCGTAGGGAAAGTTAATTTTCGTGGAAGTGAAACCGGACATCTCACAATGGTGAACACCTCCAACTCTAATGTTAGAATGGCCTATAAGAAGCTGTCACGCCGCTACCGTGAGGGCATGCGTCGGCAATTTCACCGATATGGGATCGACCATGTCAGTCTTTCCACAGTGGAGAACTACCTTCCCACCTTACAGCACCTGCTAAAGACGCGGGCTCCTGCCGCTTCATGAATTACAGCTTCTCCAGCCACCATCTATTTCCCTGCTCTCCGCGAGCCTCCCAAACTCAATACATGGCATAAGACCGTGATCGCACTCCATGACATCCCCGACCCTGGCAATTTGCTTCCGGGCATCAGGATCGCATGGTGGATCTGGGCTTTTGCGGCGATTGCGGTCATCGCTCTTGCGTGGCTTATAAAAACCAAAAGCACACAGGCTTCACAAGTCAGCCATGCCCATGATAATTCCTATCAGTCGTGCAGAAAGGAGTTAATTGCATTTAGAGAACAGCTGAGAGGCTTACCCTTAGCTGACGTTGCAACTTGTTGCTCTCTTACGCTGCGGGCCTATATGCGTATTCATATCGATGACCGGGCACTGTATGAGACGCATGACGAGTTTCTCCTTCGCCCTGAAGCTCTTGAACATCTGCCCAGAGGAGCACGGGACAAACTCGCACCGTTTCTCTCAAAACTCGCGCTCTGTAAATACGGACCGAGCAAAGCGAACCAAGCAGCGAGCGAGGAAATCGTCGAAGAGTCCCTTCAGATCCTGCAAGGACTGGAATCTACCAGGAAGCATGAAATAGCATGAACGCGTTTCTCGAGCACTTCGGCTTTGAGAACCCGTGGTGGCTTCTCTCTCTCCTGTTCGTCCCGCCCCTTTACTTTCTCAGGAACGTTCCAGGCTCAGATTCAGGGTTCAGCTTTTCCTCTCTGGGGATTCTTTCCTCCATCGGCAAACGTGTTCGATCCCGCCATGGCGCCTTTACGCCAACCTTGCTTACTTTCACGGTTCTCTGTTGTTGCATCGCGATGGCACGCCCCCAGTGGCGAAACATCCGCGTGGATCGCTCAGCCAGCGGCATCGATATTATAATTGCTCTCGATGTCTCAGAGTCCATGAAGACCGAGGATTACTTCGAAAAAAATTCCACGGGGACGTTCCGCCAGAGAAAGCAGCGCATCCAAGCCGCAAAGGAGGTGATCAGGCAATTTATCCAGCGTCGCGAAGAAGACCGGATTGGCCTGATTGCTTTTGGGGCCAAGCCCTACTCAGTCTGCCCTCTGACACTCGACCATGGATGGCTTTCGGAAAGACTCGAGGACCTACGGATTGGAGACCTCGATTCCAATGGGACAGCTATAGGATCTGCAGTTGCAGCCTCGACCACTCGACTTGATTCTCGAAAGTCCAAGAGTAAAATTGTTCTTCTAGTAACAGATGGGGAGAGCAACTCAGGACCTCTTACTCCCATTCAGGCAGCAGATGCTGCAGCCTCCCTGAAGACCCGGATCTACACCGTGGCAATCGGAGCGGAGAACCGAGACCGCTCCGGGAACAACCCCATCCAGACCCGGGAAGAATTTGATACTAAAACCCTCAAAGAAATAGCCACAACCAGCGGAGGGCAGTTCTTTCAAGCTTCTGACATGAGTCGTTTACGTAGAACCTTCTCAGACATCGATTCTCTGGAGAAATCCGAAGCAAAGAAAGCCCCTATCATTAATTCCAAAGAACTCTATCCTTGGTTGCTCGGAGCGTCAGCAACCTTTGCGCTTCTCTCCGTGGGATCCCTCGCCCTCATCCGCCCTACCCTTTCGTAATCCTGTGAGATTCGTCCTTCCAGAGTATCTACTTCTTCTCCTGGCGCTTCCTCTGTTCATCTCAGGAGCAATAATCTACAGGAGAGGAGTCGCGAATCGAGTAAGGCTTCTCGTCGGGAAACGTCTACAGACCTTGCTCTATCACCCCCGCGGTGTCATGCGATCTTGGGCTGGTCTTTCCTCTTTGATTATTGCTCTCCTTTTGCTGATTGTATCCTTGGCATCTCCGAGCGGAGCCAGCCGGGAGGAGCCGGAAAGAATCGAGGCTCGTAGCATCATGATCGCGATCGATGTCTCTCGGTCAATGTTCGCTACAGATCTGCAGCCGAATCGCTTTCATGCTGCAAAAGCCTCGGCGCTTGAGTTACTCGATCGCTTTTCATCGGACCGGATTGGACTTATTGCCTTCTCGGGCACGGCATGGGTTCAAGCACCCCTTACCCTCGACCACCAAGCACTACGCGATACTCTGGAGCAACTAGACACCCCAACGGGTGAAAGTCCCGACTGGATTCCTAGGGATGGCTCCGATCTTCCATCCGCAGTAAGACTGGCTGTGAGGACACTCCAGAAGCATGCTCCGCCGTCGACATCCCTTATCATCCTGAGCGATGGAGAAAACCATCACCTGGGCGTCCCAGAGGCCGCTTCCGAAGCTGCTGCTGCCAAAGTAACTGTGTTTTGCGTAGGGTTTGGAACCACTGAAGGCTCCACTATTCCGGATCCCTCATCCACAGACGGTAACTTGTATGACCGTGATGGATCACTGGTGATAAGTTCTCTCAACAGCGAACCCCTCGCACTTCTTTGCAGAATCACCGGAGGAACTTACTCCGAGGGGGCAGGCAGACGCTTCCTCTCTCAAGTGGAGACCGAGATCGAAGGCATGGCATCTGTTGAGTTTGGGGGATCCAGCAGGCAAATCGAGAGCCCACTGTTTCAATGGTTTCTGGCTCCCTCTATTTTGTTCTTCGCCGCAGGCATGGTTCTTATTTCTGGATACCCACTTGGCCGAAGGAACGATAAGCGGAGGTCGGGAGCTCCTGTGTCACCGGTGCTTAGCAGTCTCCTCATCTTTGCGTTTTCCTTTTCCTTTGCTTTTCCCTCCCAAGCCGCACCTCTAATATCGACCCCCGCAGCACGCGCCCTTACTAAAGGGGAACCCGAAAAGGCCCTCCTTCTATTTGAGAAGGAAATAAGGACTTCAAGGGGGGAGCGGAAGGCCAAGCTCAACCTTGGAGCAGCCGCAGCCGCTTACAGAATCAGTGACTATCCTACCGCCCAGAAATATTACTCCGGAGCTCTTCTCTCGACGGATCTGGCAGTTCAGGCACAAGCGCATTTTGGACTCGGAAATGCCTCCTTCTACCGCGGCTTAGGAAGCCTCGCCGCCTCGCCAGAGTCCTCTAGCGCTCTCCTCCATTGGAGCGATTCTATTTCACATTTCAGGGAGGCCCTGAAGATGGAACCATCAAATACAAAGGCTGCCGAAAACCTAGCATACGTTAAACGGAGATTTGGGGAACACTCTGCGCAGCGACTTAATCCAACGAATCCGGAAGAAGGCAGCAACGAGAACCCAACACCTCCAGAACCCAAAAATAAGGCGCCCGAGGGAGAACCGCCAACCAATGAACCGGAGCAGACGAACCCGTCACCCCCTCCCACCTCCACTTCAGATAAATCTCCCCCGACTTCCGACCCCATCCCACAACCGGATGAGCCTGAAAACACAGATCGCGAGACTAATCCTCCTGCACAATCGAAAGATCCTGCAGCCGGCGAAACCTCCGAGGAATTTGCCCGCCGTATCCTTCGTGATAATGCAGATTTCGAGACAAAGCTCATCCCTAGGAAGCTTTCCAAAGGCCAACGCTCAAGGAAGGATTGGTGAGAAGATGAGATCCCTTCACCTCACTTTTATACTATCGCTAATACTGCTCAACAGCGCAGGGCTCGCCCCTGCCGACCAACGCTTGAGTGCGTGGCTAGGAACCAGCTACGTCCTTCCGGGAGAGGAAAGCGAATTCTGGCTTACCCTAACTTCTGAAACCCGACCCCTAGGGAAACCAAAAACCCCGGACACAAAGAGCATATCTTTCAGGTTTCTTGGCGAGACCGTCCTCCCTCACTCAACCAATAAGCGAACCTACGCCTATCGATATGTAGTTTTGTCCTATCAGGAGGGGATTCACTTCATTCCGCCCTTCTCTCTCAATCATGATGGAACCCTGCTGGAGTCTCCATCTCTACCGTTCCACGTGCATCCTCTTCCTGAGACCGCGTGGTTCACCTCCGAAGTAGGAGGTGAGCTCCAGTTTTTTGCCAGCACAACTAGCCTACCGCCCCGGATACCTTTTGAAGGAGAACCTATCCAAGTCGAGGCAAAGCTCTACCTCCCTTCCCAGTTTCAGGTCGAGAAAGCCTCCATCGCTGAACTAGCTCGCGAAGGGGTTGCAGCTGGACGCTTCGATGTCTCTTCGGTCATACCGGGAGGCAAGATCCTGATCTCGAACGTCCGCCTAAAACAAAAAGATTACACAGGACTCACCTACCGAAGCAGCATTACACCGCTCACTGGCGGTGGGATTTCTGTTGGGCCAGGCAAGGCTCCGGTGACCCTCCTCGCTCGCATATCCCGCCGCGGGCTGACTGCAACCGTGCCCATACCAATCGAACTACCACTTCCTTTGGCTACCTCAACCGCTCGACCTCTCCCCCTTCCCCAGCCCGAGGGCTTCAACAATGCGGTAGGAACATTTTCCTTTAGGACCCAAGTAAACTCCGGTCGTATCCGCGAGCAAGATCCGATCTCTGTTCAACTCACGATCCAAGGCACGGGAAACCTGAATACGCTTGCTCCGCCATCCTTTGGTGGAAACACAGAATCCTGGAAATCCTACCCTCCTCATCGCCTTCCTCTTCAGAGAAACGGCAACGGGTTAACCGGATCCGTAACCTTCAGCCAGACTGTCCGCCCCAAAGGTTATCAATCCACCATTCCACCGTTCCGATTTGTCTCTTTCAATCCAGAAACCGGGCAATACCTCACGGCCTATTCAGCCCCTATTTCGCTGGAGACCACCAATGGATCGACTAACCCTGGGGCAGAAAGGGACCTACCCACGGCTGATGACGGCTTCTTCACCGGAGTAGAGACCATTCTGGGAATCAAAACCTCCAATCTCTTTGAGAACAGCCCGCGAGACCCAATCTCTCGCGGGTGGCACATTATCCCTGGAACCCTCTCTTTCCTGCTTCTTCTGCAAATTATCCGATCTCGCATCCTGCCTCTTCTGGCTTCATCCAAGGGTGATCCAGACATCCTGCAGGCGATCGACATACTCGAGAAGAAAGACTTGGACTCTAAGACGTTTCTACGAAAAGCCGGCTCACTTATCGAACAATCCATTCCCGAGGACTCCCGAGATGAAGAAATCCGCGACATACTCGCGAACAGGGATGAGCATTGCTTTCGCCCTGACAAGAGCGCCCATCGCACTACCGATGTCCGACGTCAGGAAATCATTCGACACCTCAGACAACGACTGATCAAAAACACCTCTGCGCTTATCCTCTTGACCTCTCTTGTGATTAGCAACGTCGAGGCCTCGCCTCCTCCTGAACCAGAGCGAAACGTCTACCTGCAAGCCGAGGCAGCTTGGAACATGAAGGCCTTTCGCCTCGCACTCGAGCTCTATCAGACCGCCAGTAAGAATCGCCCCTCTTCTTCCGATATCCTCTACAACATCGGCAATTGCCACTTTAAGATCGGAGAGAGTGGATTGGCCTCACTCTACTACCATCGTGCTCTACAGATCAACCCAACACACCCCGAGGCTCTCCAGAACCTTCAGTTCATACAGAAGGAAACGGGCGCTATTCTCCCCACTGCAACCGGTTACCAAAATTGGATCAGCTCAGTCAGCCGCAACACGTATTCAACCGCTCTCGCTGCCGGTCTTTGGCTGATCCTTCTCGCTATTCTAGCTCTGCTACAGGCTCATCGGTTCCGTAGACTCTACCGCGCCTGCCTCTGGGTGGGCTCGGTGACTGCAATAGCCTCAGGAACTGGCCTGATATCCTATCCGACCTTGAGCGACTTTGCTGCCGACGAAGAGCACGTTGTAATGATACACTCTGCCCCGGTGATGGCTGGAAGTAGTGCGACGACCCCTGAAGAAAACGAGAACAGCAGCGCAAAGAACTCACAGAGACTCTTCCCCATTGCTCCCGGAAGCCTTTGCCGTTTGATCGCCAACCGAGGCGAATGGGCCTATATCGAGCTCGCGAACGGGCTCAGAGCCTGGGTCCCTCGCAATACGACCTGTCCAGTCCTTCCCCTCAGTGCTATCCCTGCACGGTTCTAGATTGGGGACCAGCCTCTCAAACCGCATAAGTTTTTAGATCCTCCTCGGAATGCGCCCTTAATATTTCACAAATGTTAAAATTTTGTTTGACTGTCCTATTAATTTTGCAAAATAATAGGACTTACCATGAGAGCGTCTACATTCACCCTGATCCTTCTCTGTGCCCTTCCTATTCACGCTGAAACCACGGACCAGCTAGACATCCTCCGAGCTCGTAGCAACGAGCAGGAGAGACAAATTCGCACCTTGGAGAATGAAATCGAGACTTTACATGGTCAACTCGCTCTTGAGCGCCGTCGATCCAAGGTGACCAGCCCCTCCTCATCCTCGGCAGTCAGTTCTGGAGCAATTAAGGCCAAAAATTACGTCGTCACTACTGGGGACACCCTTTCGTCGATTGCCCGCGAGCACCGTTCCTCGGTGGTCAGCCTGATGAGAGCAAATAATATTGAGGATCCAACCCGCTTGCGAGCAGGACAGCAGATTGCCCTGCCATCTGATTCGATTACTCCCTCCTCTCCTCCCTTCTTCAAAAAGGCTCCTCCCAAAGCTGTCCCAGTAGCTGAGGAGGAGACAAAGATCCCATCAGTGGTCAATTCCGATCGCCCCAATCCGACCAAACACAGAGTAAAAAATTACAAGGTTCAACGCGGTGACACTCTGTACGGCATCGCTCGACGCCATGGACTTAGTATGGACCGCCTTCGTAGCCTCAATCCTGATGTAGAGGACCGCATTCTGGTGGGCCAACACATCGCACTCGGGCAACAAGCCGGCAGGAAACCACAAGAAAACACCCCTCTCTCCACCCCTGTAACGGTGAAAAAGAGAACGCCGTCACCGAAGACCATTACTTACAAACCGATTCAGACTAACCCCCGTACGGCCAAGAAGCTGCCTACAAAGAATAAAACGAAAATTGTGGAAAGAGCTAAAGCTCCAACAACGCCCGACGTTTCCACTGTTGATCTAAGGTCAGGAAAGACGAAGCCCATGATGGCTCCCAAGAGAATTTCTTCCGTCTTTGTCTCGGAAGAAGTCACCTTTGGTGACTTTGCGAAACGCCACGGCACTACGCCAGAGCAGCTCAATGCTCTCAATGGTTGGGATTTCAGAGGTAGCCTACTGCTGGCTAAAGGCTCTGAAATTTACGTCCCAGGAACCTGAGGACCGGGTCGGCCTTCCTCTTTACCCTTTATCTAGTCCCAACGGCAAGGCAGGGCGGCGCCCGGCAGGTGCTTCGGCGCCGCCGGGCGCTATTGCTTTCGGTCGAGGACCCAAGCCCGCCGTTACAGGCGGTTTACCAAGTCGTCCGAGGAGACGGTGGAAATCGTGACCTCCTCGACACTCTGTATCGACGGGTCTTGACGTCGACCAGTCAGCCAGCGCCCCACCATTCGTAGATCCTCGAGGATTACGTAAGTAGAGGGCACCAACAGTAACGTAATGGTAGTGGCAAAAAGAATCCCAAATCCGAGCGAAATCGCCATTGGAATAATGAAGCGAGCCTGCATGTCCGTTTCCATTAACATTGGAGTGAGGCCTACGAAGGTCGTCAGGGAAGTCAATAGGATCGCGCGAAAACGAACCGCCCCGGCACTTACTGCTGCTTCCAGGATATTCGACGAGGTCCTTCTCTTTCTATTCACATAGTCCACCATCAAGAGACTGTCATTAACCACAACACCAGCGAGAGCAACGAATCCACACATCGACATGATACTCAGTTCCGTCCGCATGACGACATGCCCGAGTACCGCACCTACGATCCCGAAAGGAATCACTGACATGATAATCAATGGCTGAAGGTAGGACTTCAGAGGGATGGCCATCAAAACATACATCACGATCAGAGCGAAAACAAATCCCAGGCCAATCTCGCGCACGCTTTCCGCTTGGTCAGACTGCTCACCCTCAAACCGATAATTCACACTGGGGAAATTCAACTGTAACTGGGATAAGGCCTCTTCTTTGAAACGCCTTACAACCTCGTTCGCATTACCTATTGTATAATCGACATCTGCCGTGATCCGAATTGCGCGGTTTCGGTCAGCGCGGCGGATTGTATCTGGCCCTCTCCGTTCCTTCACCCTGACCACCTGCGTCAGAGGTATACTTCCCTGAGTGGTCCTCAGTTTCATCCTCTCGAAATTTTCTACCGATTCTCGCTCTGCTTCGGGGTAGCGCACCATGACCTTGACCTCATTGTCGCCTCTCTGCAGTCGCTGAACCTCATCCCCATAAAACGCCTTTCGCACCTGAGTCGCAACTTCTCCCAGTCGGAGTCCTGCCGCTCTTCCCTCCGGCGTAAGCTCCTCAAAAACGAGCTCCCTCTTACCTGGGCGATCCGTATCAGCGATGTCGATGACTCCAGAATAACCCTCAAGCTTATTTCGCAAGTAATCCGCAGCAGCTCTAAGGTCCTCCTGATTTGCCCCCGTCAAAAGGAGATCTATAGCATTTCCTCCCCCAGCAGCCTGGGCAACGAAAGTTAGCTCAACCGCGCTGGGAATACTGCCAACCTGCTCCCGCCATTGCCGCACAATGTCGTCTGAGGAAATATCTCTTTCTGCCGAAGGCGCAAGCTCCATGGTCACTTCTCCGAGGTGCACACCTGATCTCGCTCCCCCCGCTGAGAAACCTGTGATGAAGGGCTGAACTCCTGCGCTGGCTAGAATGTGCCGCACAACCGGCCCACCGTCTCTCGTGACAAACTCACGGGACTCTGCAATTTTCAAGGCCTCCTTCTCGATCCTCTCTGTTGCCGCCTGAGCGGCACTAAATGCGACTCCCCTTGGTAACTCGTATCGCGCGATAACGAGGTCAGCCTCTACCTCGGGGAAAAACATACTCCTAATCCACTTACCCTTGACGAGACCGAACGTCATGCAAAGCACGGCGAGGAAGATAGAAAGAACCACATAACGCCTTCTCAGACACAACTTCAAAAAAGGGCTGTAGACTCCACTAACAAATCGCTCCAAACCAAGCGCGATAGAACGCTGGATTCTGCCAAGGAGCCATGGTCGGCGATTAGGATCGCTTCGGCGAAGAAGCGCAAGATGAGCCGGGAGAACTAACTTTGACTGCACCAGAGAAAACATCAGAGTTGGAATGACGACCAACGGGATATTCGGCCAGATTTTGCCACTCACACCGCTCAATCCCAACATGGGAGTAAAGGCGACCATCGTAGTGAGAATACCAAAGATAACTACCATCCCAACCTCGTGAGTTCCCCTCCATGCAGCCTCACGGGGGTCCTCTCCATTACGCATGCGCCGATACACATTCTCGCCAACAATGATCGCATCATCCACCACGATCCCAAGCACGAGAATAAACGCGAACAGCGAGATCATATTGATACAAATCTCCATCTGCGGCATGAGCCATATGCCTCCAGCAAACGAGACTGGAATGCCAAGAGCCACGAGAAGCGCGAGGCTCGGCCGGAGGAAAAGGGCCAGAACCAGAAATACCAGTAAGAGCCCCCACATCCCGTTTCGCTTCAACAGAGATAGTCGCCCTTCGAGAAAAACGCTGGTATCATTCCAGACCTCAAGATGGATTCCCTCTGGAATTTCAGCCCTGGTAGTCGCAAGAAACTCCGTGATCGCTTCCCTGATCCGCAGAGTATCCTGCTGACCGGTTCGATAGACGTTTACCAGAATCGTCTTTCTATCATCAAAGGAGCTTGTCATCTCTAGATCCTCAAACCCGTCATTGATGGTCGCAATCTGCTTCAGCTTGACTACTGACCCATCCTCTCTGGTGACCACCGCGACTTCTCCAAACTCCCATGTATTGTCGGGCTTACCCAGAGCACGTATTACAACTTCTCCTGCAGCGGTCTGAACTGACCCTCCCGGAAGATCCTGTGAAGCTCTTCTGACCGCATTCGCAACGTCACCAATAGTCAACGCATACTGGCGCAACTTTTCCTCTGATACTTCAATCGAAATCTCATAGGGTAGGGCTCCTGCCAGCTCGACTTTCGTGATTCTACTTTCCTTCCTGATCTTGGACAAAAACCAAGGCACCGGATCCCGAATATCAAATGTCGGTATGGCAGGCCTGAAATCCAGCAGGCCTCTTCGCACCTCCTCCGCAATTGTTCGTAAGCTACGCTCATCAACATCTCCAGAAACCGAGATGCTCAGAACTTGAGAACTCAGAAGAACCTCCTCAAGAACTGGTCGCTCTGCCTCTTCCGCAAAGTTATCAATGGCATCAACCCGCGCCCTGATTTCATCCATAACCTCCCTCAATTCATACCCATTTTCCACCATCACAGTAACCACCCCCATATTTTCCGCAGCTAACGAGTTGATCTCACGAATTCCATCCGTATCCGCAATCGCCTCCTCTACCGGAATGACAACCCCTTCCTCGACATCCTCGGGACTGGCATTCGGGTAAGGTATCCCAATTGATATCGCGTCGACAGACACCTCCGGGAACATCTCTTTCCGGAGCTGGAACCACGTGTAGAAGCCCCCAAGAAGAACCGCAAGCATCAGCGAGTTGGCCGCTACGTGATTACGGCTAAACCACTTGATAACACCTTTCATTCCGCACTCTCTCCTCCCACCGCTGAATCACCTTCGCTGCCAATCGTCGCGGGTTCCTCATGAACACGGGTATTCTGAACCAGAGGACTCGGCGGCGTGGTAACCACTATCGAACCCTCTGGAATTTCTCCTTCTCCATCGCCACCACGAACAATCACATGAGAGGCTTCGGTCCACAAAATTCTCGCCGGGCGAATATCCAGACGGCCATTCTTGACGAGCAACACCTTATCTCCATCAACCACTCCAGATCGAGGGATCCTTACGGCATCGGGAATAGTTTTCCCTAGAATGGAAGCTTGGACAAACATTCCAAGGGGGGGGACACCCTTACCATTCTTACCAAACTCCGCCACCACGTTTATGGAACGGGTCGATTTCTCTACGATTTCTTCGGACCGGATAATCTCACCAGCCCACTTGGCCGTTTCACCACCAATTTCTCCGGTGACTACCACACTGCCCTTCAGCGTTCCTTTCTCTCTCTCCAGATACCCATAATCCTCTAGAGAAAGTGGAAGGCGAATTTCGACAGGACCAAGCGACACCAGTTCAACGATCGGCGCACCCGGGATCACTGTAGCACCAACATCAACATAAGCCCTTTCAATCCGGCAGTCATAAGGCGCTCTAATCTCTGTTCTCTTTAGATCCTGAAGAGCAGTCTCAACCCCCGCCTCTGCGGCCTTGATTTTAGCTTCCGCACTTCTGATCTGCGGAACCCGTCTCACGAGCTCGGTAGGTTCCTGCCCCTTCCGGATCTTGTCCCAGTCGCGCATACCCTGAGCCCGCCTCACCTCTTCCATGGTGAGGGCCAGCTTGGCCTCAGCCAGAGTAGCCTGGGCGGCCGCGACTGCGGCCTCGTAATCTCCCTTCTCTATCTGCAGAAGGAGTTCTCCTTCCTTTTCGCCAGTCGGACCCTCGAAGGTGTTACCAGCACGGAAGCGGTCACTCACGTAGAACAGTTTGCCTCCCACCTCGGCCATCAGCTGAGTCCGGTGGCGCGGCTTGACCTCCCCCTGCGATTTCAACTGAATTTGAATCCCCGCAACTACTGCAGCCTCTGTCACCACCGTGACAATCTTCTCCTCTGGCTCCGCTGTAGATGCCTTTGGCCCATTCATGATAAGAAATCTCATCACACCAACACCACCTGCAAGTATAGCGATACATAGCACTCCCCAGACACAACTTCGGAGTAACTGAGAATTGGGCATAACGATTTTGTTCATTCTTTTATCGTGAAGCGCGGAGCTGAAAATCTCCCCCAAGAGCGAGGTGGAGGTTAATTCGGTTTTCCAGCCGTAATCTCCGTAGAGTCACTAGCTGAAAAGCCGTTTGCACCTGCCTATCCTGTGCTGCAAGAAGAGTCAGGGCATCAACAGCTCCATCCGCGAAATCAAGGATGGAAGCTTCAGCTGCCTCCCTCGCGGCTCGAGCCGAATTCCTCACCGCCAGCTCTCTTATTGCATAAAACTGCTCTGCTACCAGCGCTTGTTCAACCTCGGCGAATGCCCTCAGAATAGTTCCTTGTAACTCCCGCAGAGCGATCGTTTCGTCATGACCCGCAATCTTCTCCTCCTCCCTCAGCCGCCCTCCGGCTACCAGAGGCTGAACCACCCGGCCTGCGACAGACCAGATTCCAAAGCCACTATCAAGAACGTCCTCCAGCGCACCTGTACTCGTTCCCGCACGACCTGTAAGCGAGAAACTCGGAAAACGCGCAGCCCTAGCCGCACTTCTCCGACTTCCCGCAGCAACGTATCTCCGCTCAGCCGCAACGATATCCGGCCGACGCTCAAGAAGCTCAGAAGGTAATCCGGACGGAGGGACAGGTGGCGCCACAGGGAGCCCTGCGGGTTGAACCGCCATGCCGTCCGGAAAACGACCAACGAGAAGCTCTATCTGCCTCCGGGCACGAGCTCTATCTGCCTGCCATCGGGCCAGCGATGCGCGAGCACTGGCCAGATCTGTTTCGGCCAGGCGCAACTGAGAGGCGAGCCCACCCTCCAATGCTGCCGCGAAACGCTCCCGAATCGAAGCTACCGTTTTCACCCGCACGTCGATCGCGGCCTCCGCGAGCACAATCTGCTCCCCGGCTTCTCCTAACGCGAACCAAGCCTTTGCCAACTGCCCCGCAAGAGAGGCTCGTGCAGCCCTGTAATCCTGAACCTGTGCTAGACTCTCCACGACCGCAGCACGCTGCGAAGCCCGCACTCTCCCCCACAAGTCGGGCTCCCAGGTAACATCCAGAGAGGCCCCGTAGGACTCAGCTGTGTTGCTTCCAAGTTTGATTGGAAAACCCGGAAACCTCTGCTTCTGCTGAAGAGTATTAATTTGACCGGACACCTGAGGCTTTTTCCCTGCCCCTGCAAGTCTGGCTACAGCTTCAGCCCTGCGCACCCTCTCAGCGGTGGCCTTTAAATCAGGGTTGTTATTCATAGCCTCCTCAACAAGCCTAATTAGCTGGGGATCCTTGAATCTGGCGATCCACTCCTGATCTACACCAAGACTTGGGGCCTTATCAGCAGACCACGTGGAAGGAAGCCCCTTGGCTAGCGGGCCTGTGGAGCGACCCGCGGTCCACGGGGAGCAACCGCTTACCGCGAGGACCCCTCCGACCAAAAAACCTATACCTTTACCAACGTGAACCCTCATAGCTCTCGACCCTCGAATTCGATTCCTGCTCTGCAGAAATCAATGATGTTACCCAAAAGAGTTTCAATTGAAGGGTTCCCGGATCTTCCGTCCGACAATTGGCGAAGAGTTTCGCCGTTGGTGAGTGTATGCGCCATCACGCCAAAGGAAAAGTGCATCCTCCAGAGGGCCGACTCCTCATCGAGTTGTGGAACCGCCCTTTGGAAAGCTGCCGCAAATCGACCTGCCATCACCGCGAAAAGCGAACAGGCTCCGGGTGGAAGAGAATAGCCGCGTTCTCCTATCAATCGCCCCATAAATTTCTTAAACAGGTCCTCAGACATTTCGCCACTCGCTATGTGCTGCAGCACAGGAGACAAGAATGCCTTGAGAATTTCTTCCACCGGAATCGGCGCCCCAGAAAACTGCTTCTCCAGTTTGTCCAATTGCCTTAAACGCTCCTCATTGACCGGAACTAGATGCCTTGTAACAACCGCATCAATCAGCTTCTCCTTCGAGCCAAAATGGTAATTTACCGCTGCCACATTGGCCCCCGCAGCCCCAGTGATTTCCCGGAGCGAAACAACCTCAAAGCCTCGCTCAGCGAAAAGAGCCTCCGCAGAGACTAGAATTCTCGCGCGCGTAGTGCGTGTTCCCTCAGCAAGGACCTTCATCGATTCAATCATATGCTTAAAACGGAAGTTTTACCGGTCAACCTAAATTTATCCGGGAAATTTCTGGAAGGCGCAACACACTGATTATCTGATTTTTAGCGCCATGAAGAAACCCGGACTTGCCGTCTATCATTACTACCCACAGGCTTCAAGGATCTCCTCCCCCTAGAACAATCGCCACCTCATTCCAACTTCATCACGGTGACTGCCTGGCAGGGATGCGAGAACTTGAGAGCGAAAGTGTGGATCTCGTAGTCACTTCTCCACCGTATAATCTTGGTCTCAATTATCGCAGCTATGCCGATGACACCCCTCGTGACGCGTTCCTCGAATGGTGCACTAGCTGGTCCATTGAAGTCCTGAGGATCCTACGCCCAACAGGATCGTTCTTTCTCAACCTGGGCGGATCCCCCAGTAATCCTCTTTTGCCTCATCAACTCCTTCTTGCTTTAACCCCTCCCGATCTTTTCAAGCTGCAGAACACCTTCCATTGGATCAAATCAATCTCGCTTGAAACCCGTGACAAAAAAACCATCAGTGCCGGGCACTTTAAACCAATTAACTCACAAAGGTATGTCAATGACTGCCATGAATTCGTATTCCACCTGACCAAAAGCGGCTCGACCCCCATCGACCGCCGCTCAGCCGGAGTTCCCTACGCAGACAAATCGAATATTAAGCGCTGGAAGCACACCGGAGGATCCGACAAAAGATGTCGGGGAAACACATGGTTCATTCCATACGAGACAATTCGCTCACGGAAAGATCAACGCCCGCACCCTGCATCCTACCCGCCCGCACTCGTTGAGCAGTGCATCAGACTACACGGACAAGGCAAGAGCACGGTCCTCCTAGACCCATTCCTGGGCATCGGGTCTTCGGCGGTCGCAGCAAAAAGCATGGAGATCCAGACCTGTATCGGGTTTGAGATCGATAGCGAATATCTCAAGATTGCCAAGGAACGAATTGAAACCGCCGAGGCCAAGGGGTCTACCGACAGCATTGTGGATAGCCCACCACTTGCCGATCCCGAACTCCCTCTTTAACGATCGAACCAACTCCCATGAACCAGAATATTACAGAGGAATTCGTCAAGGTTGAGTCAGTTTTCGTACGACATCGAAATACACTTATGATCAAGGGGTGCTTCACCCCTATTTATACAGACTATTACCTTCACCTGATGCAGCATGCCTTACGGTATACTGAGGAACTTGATAGCAAGTTGAAGGATGCCATGGCGATGCTTGTCCTTCATCTCGTAGCTCGTCCTTGGGCTGAAACGATAGCCTGGACCGCGAGCATACGCGCCCCTCGTGTGAATCTTTTTGTCACAGGGTCATCCATTAACGAGCAAATCACCGGGAGGTGCTTCACAGAAGATGTCAAAGAACCACCTCATAATCTTTTCTACTCACAGACAACCGTAGCAGACAAGGAACCACGCATGAGTTCTCTCGAAGTAGATACCAGTGACCCGCTTGAGTGGGTCGAAAAGCTCTATGAACGCTCGGAGCAAAGGCCGGGGAGAATCTTCCGATTACCTGACGAGAACTATGTACTCCTGGCAGCACAACCAGATTTCGATAAAGACTGGTTTCACACCCTTGACGCTCAGGATGCAGCAAAGATCGAGCGGGTAGAGGAGACGAAGACTCTTGAGACAAGAAGGTTCCGCTGGCACTGCGGATGTAATCTTGATCGAATCCTACCGATTCTTGGAGGTTGGCGAGACAAACCAGACGATCTATTCAAGGGTGAAACCGCGATCTCCATTCAATGCCCGCGATGCGGAGCAAAATTTTCGGTTACACGGGACATGATTTGACTTCCGGCTCTCCTGACCTTTCGATCAGGGAATGTCTATTTTTGACGTCATGCCCCTACGAAGAGGTAGCGGCTCTCTGAAGTGGGACCAGCGACCAGAACTTCGTCCCTTTTGGGTGGCTGACATGGATTTTCATTCGCCTCCAGAGGTCATTGACGCACTTAGGAAGCGCGTCGAACACGGGGTTTTTGGTTACGCGGTGCCCCATGATGGACTCATCGAGTCGATTCTCGATTACCTGCGAAAGCGACATGGCGTATCAAGCTCACCTGACGAGCTAGTACATCTAGGAGGACTAGTGCCTGCATTGTCCCTAGCCTGTAGGGCATTTGCCAGAGAAGACGAATCCGTCCTTACTTGTACTCCCATCTACCCTCCATTTCTGCACGTACACCGAGACGCAAACCTCAGCCTGACTACCGTCCCATACATCATGTCTGAAGGAACATGGACATTCGACTGGGCAAGTCTTGAAGACGCTGTCACCCCAAGCACTAAGCTCTTTCTCCTCAGCAACCCTCAGAATCCCCTCGGCCGAGTCTTTTCAGAGGAAGAAATACGACAACTGGCAGCATTTTGTGAGCGTCACAACCTGATCCTTATTTCAGACGAAATCCATTGTGATCTCATCCTCGACGAGACCCGGACTCCTCACTTTACCGCCTTGCGCCTGCCTGAATCCTATGCGGACCGAACTATAACCCTTCTATCGCCAAGTAAAACCTTCAACATCGCAGGAATGGGATACGCCTATGCGGTCATCCCAGACCAAAAACTCAAGAAGCGCTTTCTTGCAGCACAGGGCCACACGCTTGCTGAAATTAACTGCCTTGGTTACTACTCAGCGGAGGCTGCCTACCGCTATGGGGAACCGTGGCGACTGGAGCTCATCTCTTATCTTCGTAGCAATTGCGATCTTGTCACAAGATTTTGTCGCGAGGAAATAGGATCCATCACTATCCCAGATATTGAGGCCACCTACCTGGCATGGTTGAACTTTCAACAAACTACCATTTCCCATCCTGCTTCTTTCCTTGAGAAAGAAGCCCAGATCTTTCTCTCGGACGGCCGTTATTTCGGTGAAGAGGGACATGCCAGACTCAACTTCGGTTGTAGTCGATCCCACTTGGAAGAGGCGATCTCAGGAATCAGAAAAGCAATAGAGAGAGGAGCCTAGGGCCTCACTCATCCTCATTTTTTTTGAGACGTTTTGACATTCGTAAATGCTTGATCCCCGCCTCAAAAAATGGAGATCCCACAACCTCAAACCCCTCTCCCTCATAAAACCCTACCGCTTTGGTCTGAGCGTGCAAAAACACCTCCGGCAAGTGCGACGCCCTAGCGATAGCAAGCAACCGCGCGAGCAACTTACCACCCACTCCTCTGCCACGAAACTTCTTCAGTACGGATAATCTGCCGATTTTCCCACAAGGCGCGAGTCGCCCCGTCCCAATCACCTTACCATCTCCGTCTCGGACAACGACGTGCTGGCACCGCCCGTCATGCCCATCCCAATTGATACTGTTTGGAACCCCCTGCTCCTCGCCAAAAACCCGATCTCGAACTGACCGGATTTCGACCTCCTCTTCAGCGAAATTTACGACACTCACTTTCACTGATCCCACCCTTGCTGGGGAAGCACTACTCGTCAATCGGCCACTTGTTGTTTCCACCCCACTTCGCCTCATAGAGCGAACTTGCCGGCACTCCCTTCTTGCCCCGTGCGTGCGCCTGACTCATTCTCGGCGCGTGAGATTAGTTCTCCTCCTCGCTTTTTTTCTACCTGGGACTCCCTTTGTTGCGAGGGCTGATGATCATGTGATCCTGTGTGGAGGACCAGCGCTCCGTCAATGGGAAGACCTGAGAAGGGAGCATGAGCAGCACGACCGCTGGTGGGCCAATTTCATCCGGGCCTCAACTCTGCGCATGTCCCAGATTCGTCTCGAGCATGGAGAAGGCGCCACCCTAGTATGGCTTGTCTATCGCCGCGGCTACCTGAACCGCGGTAATGCCGACAATAAACCTTACTTGGATTGGATTGAGTCCCTCGCTAAAAAAAGGAACTGTGAATTAATCTGGATTGAGACCGGAGAGCAGGCAATCAAAGCCATTAACGCGCGATCACCGCGATCCATTCGGACATTTGATTTCTTTGGACACTCCAATCGCCATGCTTTCCTCTTGGATTACGGAAGTGATATCATGGCAATTTCAAAGGCGTGGATTCATCAGAAAGATCTCGCCATAATAAGAAGGAATGTATTTCACCGTGAGGCACGATGCCAAAGCTACGGGTGTCACACCGGGGAAAGCATGAGCCGCTCATGGCGGCGTCAGATAGGGAACACTCTGATCGGGGCAATCGGAAAAACCGACTATAGCGGTATTGGCCAAGGCATCATGCCTACAGTGTCTGGGTCATGGATTCGTTGAACGACTATTGAGATTCACATGCTCTACTCTGAACTAGAAAAACTCTATAATTTGCCTTTTTTCGAACTCCTCCAGAAAGCAAGGAGGATTCACGAAGAGCACTGGACCGATTCAAGCGTACAGCTGTGCACGCTTCTCTCTATTAAAACAGGCGGTTGTTCTGAAGACTGCTCATACTGTGCTCAATCAGCCCGTTACAGCTCCGGCGTAGCTGCAGAGCGGCTCATGGAGAAGAACGAGGTCCTCGACCGAGCCCGTGCTGCTAAATCTCACGGCTCCACTCGGTTTTGCATGGGCGCGGCGTGGCGCGGAGTCCGCTCTGGCACGAAACGCTTTGAGTCCGTGCTGGAGATTGTTCGTGAAGTAGCTGCGCTCAATATGGAGGTATGCGTCACTCTCGGAGAATTGGGAGCAGAGGAGGCTTCTGCCCTGAAAGAAGCAGGAGTAACAGCCTACAACCATAATATTGATACCTCCCCAGAACATTATCCCAACGTTGTCAGTACACATACATTTCAGGACCGGCTTAAGACAATTCGAAATGTGCAAGATTCCGGAATGTCCGTCTGCTGTGGGGGCATTCTGGGTCTGGGGGAGACCGTGAAGGATCGGCTCAAAATGCTCGAAGTTATATCTGAGTTCAATCCTCCCCCTGAAAGTATACCCATCAACTCGCTCATGCCGATGCCCGGCACTCCGCTTTCAGACAACAAGTCCGTAGATGCTTTCGACGTAGCCCGCCTCATAGCATTAGCACGTATCTCGGTCCCAGCGGCCCGAGTCAGATTGTCCGCAGGGCGCACTCGTCTTTCCGATGAAGCGCAGGCGCTATGCTTCTTCGCTGGCGCAAATTCTATATTCTATGGAGACAAACTTCTCACCGCCGCCAACCCCGCCGTGGAAAATGATCTAGCCCTTCTCGGAAGGTTAGGATTGGAAGCAAAGGCCTCTGATCGCACTAGCCCTCCCCCTTGCTCCAGCCCGGAGCGGCCCCTGTCTCCTTCGGCTGAATAATACGGCATGTGTTCATGGAGCCACACGTGCTTAGGGTCTCTATTGCGGACCAACTAATAGAGGTTCGACAGAGCGGCGAATTGATCAACTCTTATCCCGTGTCTACCTCGATGTTCGGCACTGGTAGCGACGAGGGTAGCAACAAAACCCCATTGGGAACGTTCGAGATTTCTGAAAAATATGGGGAAGGTCATCCATGGAATACTATTTTCAAGGGCCGCAAACCTATTGGCAATTGGACTGATGAGGCGTCTTTGCAGGGGGACGATCTGATTCTTGGCCGCATTCTACGACTCAGCGGCCTGGAGCCCGACAATAAGAACACCTTCCAACGCTTCATCTACATCCACGGGACCAACCACGAGGATACGATCGGAAGCGCGACCTCTCACGGATGTATCCGTATGAGGCGAGAGGATGTTGCTGCTCTCTACGAAATCATTCCGATCGGCACTCGAGTCTACATAAGCGCTACGCCCCCACCGACCTCCCCCGGGAACATGTAGACGGCATCGCATTGAGCTCCTAGCTTCCCACCCGGGGAAGAGGTTCTTCCTGGATAAAAAAACGCCCTCCCTAAATAGGGAGAGCGCTTGAAAAAAATCGATTCTTGACCAGACAACCTAGGAGTCAGAAGCGGTAGTCTCAGCCACCTCCTCGAGCTCCTCGTCTTCCTCTGCACCAGCTTCAACAGCGAGATCAACCCACTCTATGAGAGCCATGGGAGCAGCGTCCGAAAATCGAGGTCCTAACTTGGTAATCCGACAGTAGCCCCCTTGACGGTCCGTACTCGCAGGAGCTACATCTTCGAACAGAGTCTTTACTATCTCTTTATGGCGCAGGAAGGCTATTGCCTGCCTCCGCGCATGCACGTCCCCACGCTTACCGAGGGTGACAAGCTTTTCAGCAACAGGGCGGAGAGCCTTAGCCTTCGCAAGAGTAGTTCTAATTTTTCGCTCTCGGATCAAAGCGCATGCCAACCCCGAGAGGAGAGCCTTTCTCTGGCTCGCATTACGCTGGAGCTTTCCGGTTTTTTTACGATGCCTCATGACTTCTCTAGTCTGGTGGTTATTCGTCGATGTTCTGCGCGATAAGGTCTGCCAATCCGACAGGAGCCTCATCTTCGGCACCCAGGCGCGGCGCTGCAACTGATGGCATTGGCCCGCTGAGGAGCGATGGATCGAATGTCATCCCAAGGCTGAGGCCCAGCTCTGACAGCTTGTCCTTGATCTCGTTAAGAGACTTCTTGCCGAAGTTGCGGTATTTAAGCATTTCTGCTTCCGTTTTCATTGCAAGCTGTCCGACTGAAGTGATGTTGGCGTTGTTCAGGCAGTTCGCAGCCCTCACCGAGAGTTCAATCTCATTGACACTCATATTCAGAAGCTTCTTGAGCGCAGCATTCTCTTCACTCTGCTCGGCCGGAGCCTCCTCGAACTCGACAGCGTCATCATCGTAGTTCACAAACACATCGAGATGGTGTCGTAAGATTGCCGAAGCATGTAGCAGTGCCTCGTGAGGCTCAATGCGTCCATCAGTCCACACGTCAAAGATGATTTTATCAAAGTCTGTCATCTGTCCGACACGAGTGTCTTCCACCGCATACTTGACCCGGGTGACTGGAGAGAAAATCGAATCAATCGCGATTACCCCTATTGGCATTTCCTCCCTCTTGTTTTCGTCACCTGTTCGAAAACCCCTGCCGACCTGCACCTCAAACTCGCAGTCAAACTTAACTGAGCGATCCAGAGTGCAAATCACCTGATCCTTGTTGATAACCTCGTAGATATTATCGTCGTCAATATCTCCTGCTGTGACCACTCCCGCTTTCTCAATCTTGATCGAAAGAACACGAGGCTCCTTGTCATGGTGACGAAACTTCACCTTCTTGAGATTCAGGACGATATCCGTAACATCCTCAACAACTCCGGGCAGGGTGGAGAATTCATGCTGGACTCCGGCAATCCTTACCGAGGTAATTGCCGCTCCCTCCAGCGAGGACAGAAGGACTCGCCGTATCGAGTTCCCCACTGTGTGTCCAAAGCCGCGCTCAAATGGCTCGGCCACAAACTGCGCGTAGGAATCAGTGGCGGTATCTTCGTTCTTAATCAGACGGTTTGGAACTTCAAACCGGTCGAGCCTGATCGGCTCGTTTACACTTTCGTTTTCAGCAAGAGATGCTTCGGACATTATTCTATGGGGTTGCCGGGTTTCCCTCTGGCGAGATGGCAACCAAAATTTTTGGCTGCCCAGAGGACCTACGGCGATTGTAGAGTCTCGCGGCCCGGGACTAAAGGTGATCTCCCCTGCCAATGCAACCCTAAATTGCAACCGTTACTGCCCCGAAAACCTCTTCGCCTCCACCTAACAAATCCAATTACTTTTGTATTGGATTGTCTCATACATAAAGGCATATCGTCGCGCCCGCCAGCAACATGAAATCGAAACGCAACCTCACCCGCTTCACTTATGAGACTACTGCTTTCCAAGGTTGGCGCCTCTGCCTGAGCAGAGCAGGCACTACATTCACTAAATATTTCAGCGACAAAAAATACGGAAGTTCCAAAAAGTCGCTCGCAGCAGCCGAATCCAGTCTCGCGGAGCTGGTTCAGATTGTCGATAATTCCCGGCGGGTAGACAACAAGCTGAGCCAGGCTACGACGCGTAAGGCTCGGAAGCTTCTAGCAAAGTCCTGAATTCCGAAGTGGAAATTCAGGGACAAGAAGTAGCCCATCGAGGAACACCGATAGCTTCTGGGCTGCGACCAGCCACAGCCTACTCCACAGCGCTCCCGGGCTGCTCATCATCAGTGAGGCTCTCCACTATTGCTCGAAGTTCCTTGGCTGGAATCGCGTAAGTCTCGCATCGGTTGGCGCGCGCGATATTCATCCCGACGCAATGCCCTTCCAGATTGAGGAGGGGCCCCCCAACACTTCGGACAGAAAGCGGCAAATCCGTTTGTAGTACCCTCGGGAAATCGCTCCTTCTCTGGGAGACCCGCCCACTCATCGCATCATTCCTTGTCTTCTTCTCCTCGAAGACGCTCTCTCGCCTCTTTAATTCTACTTCCAACTCTAAGTCTTCTCCGTCTCGTCTCAACCTTACCTGAATTCTGTCGCCCGGCTCCTTGCTACCGAGTAACTCCTGCAAATCCTCCATACTCTTTACCTCACGGCCCTCCATCTGCAGAATCACATCACCACTTTTCAGACCCGCCTCACTGGCACCGGAATCCTTCTGCACCTCCTTGACCGGAAGCCCTTCCTCTTCCCCACCCGTATCAAGAGTTACCCCGAGAACTACTGGAGCTCTTCCCTCCCCCACCTTGCGAGCATTCGCACTAATAATCCCTACCCGGAGTCTCCGGTCCCGGCGAGTTGTTGATCCGTTACTAATTACCCAGGTGCCATGAGACGGCTCCGGCTCCGCCCATTCGATAACGGGCAGGCCCTGCGCCTCTACCTTGAGGAGGGCCACATCCCATTCCACCGTGGAGGAAACCACTCTCACCCTCTTGAAATGCTCTCGGTTGATTCTGACACTGAGCTCCTCCACTCCTTCAATCTCGCTGGCTTTTGTGACCAAATAACCATCGGAACTCACAATGACTCCATAGGCAATAGACTTCCATCCATTATAGACCACCGCGCTACTCTCTTGTAGCACCTCTCTAACAGGATCGAACGCCTTCCATGTTTCCTTCCCATTGAGGCGAAATTCTCCCTCGAGCTGTCCCACCTGCTGCTGCGCAGAAGCCGCAGAAACAACTAATGACAGGAGAACCGGGACACCTCTACTTCTCACCCAACTCAACTTCGACTTCCTTTTCTTTATCATCTCTAAGGATCTTAAGTTTCACTTTTTGCCCGGGCTTAAGGCCTTTCAGCGATGCTGAGAACTGCTCTGCCCCATCTAATTCATCTCCGTTCAACGTCAGAATGACATCGCCCTCCTGCAAGCCCGCATCGGCAGCAGGAGTCTTGTCACCGACCTCTTTAATTACAACACCACCTTCTTCCCGGTCCTCAGTAGAGACTCCCAGAAAAGCAACTGCTTCCTGAGCGAATGGTCCCTTTCCTATGAATTCCTTGGCCAACATCGCATCCCAGTTCTTAAGAAATTCGCGTAAGGGCACATGCATATTCTGCTCCAGGCTCGCGCCTACCCGGCTATGAATTCCGATCAGCCGGCCCTTCATATTAAAAAGCGGACCTCCTGAATCACCGCCGATCAGATTGCAGTCCGAGTTAATGGTTTGCTCCGCCATTCTTACAAGTCGCCCAATCCGGACCCCTACCCCTCTCTCCTTCTCAAAGCCTCCAGAATGACCCAAGGCGTAGACCCAATCACCAAGTGAAGCTGAATCCCCTCGATCGAGTTCTACATGTGGAAAAACCCCTTCCTCCATAATTTGAATCATGGCCGCATCCGTTGAGGCTACCAGGCCAAGAGAAATCGCCTTATGTTTCGTTCCATCTTCCATAATCACCGTCATTTCCTTCCCGACGCCAGCGCTCACATGGGCAGCTGTAAGAACCAACCCTTTGCCAGACACAATTACACCACTACCCGATCCGCCTCCGAGATCAATAGACACCGTCGCAGCCCGTGCCTGAGGTAGAGTTTCTTGCAGTGCTTTTTGAATGTTGCGGAGATCGCGGAGATTCTCCGGCACTTCTTTCTCATTGAAATACTGTCGATCCTCTTCGGCCTCCTCAGCTGCAGGGACCAGGCAGCAGCCCAGCGACCATACCGAGAAACAAAACAACCGAAGACCTGTGAGACGATGCTTTTTCATACCGCTGCGGCAATCTAGGCATCACCGTTTGGCACTTCAACGACCAAGCCGAAAAAAGACAACCCAACGGCGTAAAACTGGCCCAGGAAACCCCCTAACCTGTAGCCAACGCCTGTTGGGCTGTCCAACCCTCACAAGGAGGGTGCTAAGTTGATTTACGATCGCTCCCAAATTGGCAAGCACAATTCCGATCGACCTGATTCACTGAAGGTCAGGTGTTTCTGACCATCTCGATAATCACCTCGCGACCTAATCGATCAGGATGACTACGATTAGGTGACTGCTCTCTGGTGATCGTGAAGCCCTCCCCGAATAAACAACGCAACTCATCCAGACTAACGCCAAACGGAGGTCCAGGCTCTCCATCCTCCCGTGGGGGAGGGTCCGTAAAAAAGACACCCAGTAAAAATCCTCCAGGAACAAGCCAGTGCTTAGCCGACTTCACGTAGTTACTCCGCTGCTCGGGCTCAATCGCACAAAAGCACGTATGTTCGAAAATCATATCAACAGAGTGCTCCGGCACCATCGAGGCATCTAAAAAATCACCTTCCAGCCATCTAACAGCATCTCCATAAAGCTGATTAGCGGACTTCAGCGCAGTGGGCGCTAGATCCAAGCCCGTGACCTCTAGACCAACTCTCCTTAACGCCTCCGCGTCATGCCCATAGCCACAACCTGGGACCAGAACTGTTTCACCCGTCAGAAGATTGATCCCTTCCTTCTTCAGAAGTGAAATTAAAGGAGGAGCCGCCTCTCCAAGATCCCACGGGGTATCCTGCTCCTGGTATGATTGTTCCCAGTTCACCGCCATTCGCATTTAAACATCTGCATCACGAATCAGACCAACGCTTCAATTCGGCTTCCTGATGCCGCTGCCTGGAAGGAGGCAGGTGCTGATCCGCAAACGTCACCACTGCACCAGCTCCTGCAGCATGAGGGGCTCCAAAGACGCGCTCATCATCAACTTCAGGAAAATAGTATTTTCTTTGTCTCAAATTCCAGCGCCATGCGAACACCCCGACAATAAATCCACCCAAGCCAACCAAGAGGATAAGGCCGGCGCGCGCAGCGACCCAAAAGCTACCTGCCTCCAGGCTACGTTCAGGAACCTCAAAATCTTCAACAGGCTGAACCCCTGCTATCTTTTCCTGAAGCCCTGCGATTTCCAGTTCTCTCTCGATCCAATAGAGTCGCGTTGATAGCTCACCCAGAAAACTGTCCAATTGAAGAGCTTCATCAGTTTTCTCAAATGCCTCGACTATCGAAGCTCGAAGCGCCCTCTCCTGCTCATCCTGAGGAATAACGGCACGTATTTCGGGGCTCATCATAAGTTGGGCCCGGTTAGGAGCCCCGAGGTGGAAATACACTGAGACTACCGGGCCAGAGTCCTTGAAGAAGTCCCCATCCAACTGATGAACCTTGTCGATACTGTATTCCTCGGAGAGCTCCTGCCGCTCATCAAAGAGATATAGCGCGATGTCTATCTCAGACTCATTGGAGTGGTAACTCAGGAAACTCGCACAGTCGCGAAATTCCTGCTGAGAGAGTAGATCCTGAGGATCTTTAATGAGGGCGACCTCCCCCAGGGGCTCCTCAGGCGCCGAACGAAAATAGGCTGCCATCTGCTCAGAGGACAGCAACAGCTCGTTCTGATCCAGCTGCTCAGGCAGCGGCTCCACATCCTCCGGCAGATCTAAAACCGGGGGCTCAATAGTAGCCTCTGGATCAACGGTTGCTTGCCCAAAGAAATTCTCTCCTGCCACGATCTCTCCCTTTTTTACCCCTTCATAATCGCTGGGACTCCATACAGGAAGTTCCGGCAGCCTTGAACTCAGCTTCTCTCTAGATGCCTCGGCTTGGCCCCTATCGGGTTTCGTATCGTCGGAAGGCCCCGCACTTTGGGCTCCAAGAGGAGACTGAACAACAAGCGGAAAAAGACAAAGACAGAACCCAAGCCTCATGCCTCACTTTTCTTCCGCCCTCCCTTGTGGCGCTCCCTTAGCCCACGCAAACCCTCGTCAGAACTCCCCGCATTCTCGTGGTGCGCTCTCAGTTCATTGCCTTCCCTCTCGGCCCGACGCGACTGCTTTGCCAACACCTTCGTAATCCTACTCAAGACCGACTCACTGGCCCTTAACCACTGCCCCTCCAGAAAGTATGGGTGCGCGCCTGATAGCGCCCCAAAAGTTGCGTCCTCTGAAAGAAAGGGTCCAAGCGCATAACCAGAAGTGATTCCCGCAGACTTTCCTCCAACATCAACACTAAGGAGTATCCCTCCCTCATTCGGCCGGGACACATCAACGTCCTCGAAAGCGCCACGATTCAGCAACCAGAAGCCAAACTGCCGAAGACTGGGAGTTTCCTTGAAACTACCAAAATAGATCCCAAAAAAGAGCTGCGGAAAATTCTGCTGGAATTGATCAAGGCGCCCTCGGAGAGCAATCCGTTCTTTCCGGCGCAAGACTCCTGCAGCATCTGTCAAGGTTCGCAACCTAACATCGTCCTGCCCGAAGACTCGATCTACATCCGTGATACTGAAAGAACAATGAGGGCACTCCCGGGCCCTGCTATGAACTCTCTGGACACATCGGGGGCACTTCATGACCTTAAATTCTCCCTGCCAGTGTATGACAGATAGTCACCACTCTGTGCCCAATCCATGACGCCCCGCAAGCTCCAATAACTCCGGACGCATTGGCCATTCGTCGGGGCGTTCACTCTTCTCGTGCCTGAGACTGGCACCTTTCAACTTCATACACCCGGTATTGTCACCGGCTGCCATGATTTCCTCCACCTCATCAGCAGTAAACTCAATATCCGGCAGCCTCCCAAACTCTTTAATCTTCGATTCTATGCTCCGGGCGGACTCCCCAGCCTCCTGAATAAATGTTGGCACAACGCTCTTGACCGGAGCCTGAGAGAGATTCCACAGACAGGCGAAGTGAAGAAGATCCATTTCATGGCGGTCAATCACTGCCCCCATCTTTTCGATTCGGTCGTGCCCTGCCTCAACCCATCCTTTCGGCCGATATGCCCGGTGATCACCGGGCTTGAACTCGTGCCCCCTCTTCATATCACCATGAAAAAGCCCGCCATAGTCCACGACCCTGGTCAAAACCTCCACCCCGTGCTCCTGAGCGGCAGGAAGGACGAAACGCCCTGGCCAAGGCTCCAACGGGTTGAGAATGATCATTGCCCAATCGATCACCTCTCCGAAGCGCTCAAAGCAATGAATCAGATCAAGAGTAAAACCATTAGCCGGCCCCGGAGCAATCCCCAGCCTCGTAACCATCCCCTCTTCCTTCAGCTGAACCATTCCCTTCCAAACATCCTCGCTGGTGTATCCCGTCTCGTCGGGGTTGTGGAGCATCAACAGGTCAAAGTAATCAGTTCCACAGTTGGAGAGGGACTTACTACAAGCCATTCGTAAAAACTCTGCATACTGATCGGCTCCTCGAAGATCAGTGTCAGTGAATCGCGGGAAACCTCCTGATCCGGCACGAACGCCTGTGTAGAAGTCGTGACCAATGGTGCCAACGAGGCAGTAGGATTCACGCGGATAATCTGCGAGAGCCTTACCCAGGACGATATCCGCCTCTCCCTGCCCATAAACATCTGCTGTGACAAAAGTTCGAACGCCACGAGCATAAGCCAGCTGAATACATTGAATGTAACGATCTTCTTCAAGGGCTTCCCCAAAATGCATGTAGCGCCCTCCGCTCCATGTCCCATAAGCAGTTTTCGTCAGGTTCATCTGTTCAGACATCACCTAAAGACAGCAGGCGGAGCCGTCAACGCTAAGCGCTCACAACGTTCAGTCATAATTCAGCCAATGGCCTCTGGAATCTTTCTACTATTCAGCCTTTCAGTGGATTAGCCTCCGCGACGCAACAGATCACCACTATTCACAATTTATTAACAATCTCTACGCGATCACGCCGCGCCCCCGCTTGACATGTCCTCCGCTCTTTTCATCGTGCCCAAGTGATCACTTCGTGGGACGAACGAACCTTGGCAAGTAGCCGATGGTTCCACTCAACCGTGGGCCCTTTGTCGATTACCCTGCTGAGGCGCTACGACGAGTGGCGCGTGAGCACATCGTGCGCGAAAGAGCACGGCATTCAGGGTAACGAGGGTAAGCCGGAGGACCTCCCCGAAACCCTAGAATGGCAACGCTGGGATTGCCACGATGATGATTCGCGTATCTGCCTCACGCCGGCGCTTCCCAACCTTCCGGTAATAGCCAAGCCGAATACCTCGCTTTCTATCGCACCCGGGGGTAATGCCCTATTCTATATCGGAATCCCCATGGATCTGGAGATTCACGGGGAGTGTGGGGGAAACCTCCGCAAGCTCATCAGCATTCCCTCTGAAACACTTAGCAAGACTTGGCACGGGGACCGCTCGGCGGGCGAGGTATGCTACTCTCTCAAGACACGCGCTCGCCGCAATTTTGATCCCAGCGAATGGCTCGATCATGACATTATCATCAGTGTAGATCTGCACAATGAGAGTCAGGATACTTTTGAATTCGAACGGCTGTTTCTCGACTTAGGTCACTTCTCTATTTTCAGTTACGAAAAGCGTCTCTGGGCAAACGCTTGTCACATTCGCATCACCGAAAACGATGAGGAAGGAAACGATATCACCTACGATTCGACTCCGATTAGTCCGGCTGACAGCGGACGAGAAGTCGCCCCGGCCCGTGAGGGAAAAACTAGCCGCTCTACCCTCCGCCGCGCTTTCGCCTCCGTCATTGATGTCATTAACTAAAACCTTCCCGTGACCTCTCTCTACCTAGCTGCACTGCCCCAGTGGCTTCAGGACTTTCTTGCGACCGAGCTTCCGTGGAAGATTCTTGGCGCTGTAGTTATCCTGATCGGCGGAATTATTGCGGTAGCCATTCTTTCTCGGGCATCACTCGCCATATTTGGAGAGAGATTAGGACCTCAGGGCACAATGGTTGTCAAAAAGCTCGTCCGCTACATCGGATATGCTTTTGCCTTCATTCTAGCCCTTAACCATATGGGACTGAACCTAGGCGCAGTCCTGGGCGCCGCTGGCGTTGCGGGAATCGCGGTTGGCTTTGCCGCACAGACCTCCCTTTCGAATATCATCAGCGGATTTTTCATGATCGGGGAGAGGCCATTTGAACTTGGCGACGTTATCGAGGTGGATGGAATTGCCGGGACCGTCGACACCATAGGACTTCTCGCTCTCACCCTTCGCACCTTCGACAACCGCTCAGTACGCATTCCCAACGAGACCCTCGTCAAGACCAAGCTTATTAATATTACTCGACACCCTATACGTAGATTCAACCTCGATATCGGCGTCGCCTATGACGAAAACATCGGGCACGTCCTCAAGGTGATGCAAGAGGTCGCAGAAACAAATCTTCAATGCCTGAACGAACCCGACCCGCTGATCATTTTTACTGGATTTGGAGATTCCTCTCTCAACTTTCTCCTGGGAGCCTGGTGTGTTCAGGAAGACTATGGAACTCTACGTAATACGCTTCCGAGGGAACTCAAGGAGCGATTCGATAAGGAGAACATCGAAATCCCCTTCCCTCACATGACACTTGCTGCAGGAAAAGCTCTCGGCCCAATTCCTGTCGACGTCATTAGCAAGCCTGCCGACAGACCGGACTAGCTTCTCTCACATCAACGACCTTCGTAGTCCCTGAGGTCCCCTTCCTACCTACAGCCTCGCACTACTCCCATTCAATACTTGCAGGCGGCTTCGTAGAAACATCGTAGAGAACCCGGTTAACACCGGGAACATTGTTGAGGATCTGATTACTCGAGTCCCTGAGAATCTGGTAGGGCAATTCAACCCAGTCGGCCGTCATTGCGTCCTCGCTCACTACTGCACGTAGGCTCACCGCAAACTCATAACTCCGCTCGTCTCCTTTTACGCCTACCGTCTTCACCGGAACAAGTGCAGCATATGCCTGCCATACCTTGTCATACCATTCATTCTGCCTGAGGAGGGAAATAAAGATCGAATCGCACTCCTGAATGATCCGGAGGCGATCCTCTGTAACCTCCCCGGGACAGCGGACGGCAAGACCCGGACCAGGAAAAGGATGCCGGTTGACTATGTCAGGTTGGATCCCCAGCGACAGTCCCAGCTCTCTCACCTCATCCTTAAATAGCTCCGCCAGGGGCTCGAGAACCTTTCCCTGCCTCTGCAGCTCAAGAATTTTCTCTACACGATTATGATGAGTCTTGATTTTAGAGGCTTTGGTTTTCGCATTTGATGCGCTCTCAATCACATCAGGGTAGAGCGTGCCCTGCGCCAGCATATCCGCATCCCCCACCGAGTCCCAGAAGACCTTGATGAAGAGATTTCCTATAATCTCACGTTTTGCCTCGGGGTCGGTAACGCCGGCTAGTTGACTCAGAAAGATCTCGGAGGCTTCAACTGTTTCGATATCCACACCCATCCGCTGAAAGTTCTTCCGAACCTCCTCTCCCTCGTCTTTCCGCAGCAACCCATGATCAACAAAGATTGCCCTCATATGAATCCCCGCCTCTTTCAACAGGACAGCAAGCACAGTACTATCTACGCCCCCACTAACTCCACAGACCACCTGCTTGCCCCCAACTTGCACTTTGATCTCTTCAAGGAGAGTTCTTTTGAAATCCTCGATTCGGAACTCCTGTAGACCATGAGCCATTTCGAGAAAGTTACGCAGGACCTTGAGCCCCTCGTGACTATGGGTGACCTCCGGATGAAATTGTATTCCGAAACAGGAAGAGCCCCACTGCAGGGCGACAGGAGTCCCATGCTCATTGCGTGCTATCACACGGCAACCCTCGACCAGATCACTCACCGTATCTGAGTGACTCATCCAGACCTGAGAACTCTCTGATACGCCTTTGAAAAGGCCTCCACCTTCCTCTGGAATCAGGTCTGCCGGTCCATATTCACGGCGGTCACTGGCCTCCACCTGACCGCCAAACTTGATATTGAGCAGTTGCATTCCGTAACAGATTCCAAGAACCGGAACTGCGTATTTCTGCAAACGGTCAAAATCCACATCAGGGGCGTTCTCCTCCCGCGTACTACTTGGACCACCTGACAGAATAATCGCTCCGGGATGCCCCAGGTTTTCAAAGTCTTCGACCGCGTGGAGCTTCGCGAAAAAGCCCAGCTCTCGCACCCTCCTGACGATGAGCTGGGTATACTGCGACCCAAAATCAACGACTGCTACATGCCTTTGTTCTTCCATGGTTTTACGACGATTAGATACGCGTTTCAGAATCAGCTAATCGGTTGATAATTGGTGGGCTCTTGAGTAATCACGATATCGTGTGTGTGACTTTCACGCAACCCGCCGGGCGTAATCCTCACGAACTCACTCTGCGATCGGAGGTCCTCAAGAGTGTTTGCTCCCACGTAACCCATTCCTGATCGCACGCCTCCCATCAACTGATAAATCACATCAGATAGAGGCCCCTTATAAGGCACTCGACCCTCCACCCCCTCTGCCACCAGCTTCCCATTCGCGCCCTGTCCGTAACGATCCCCAGCTCCCTTCATCATTGCTCCCAGAGACCCCATACCCCGATAGGTTTTGAAGCGACGGCCCTGAAAGTGAACAGTCTGCCCCGGGCTCTCACGCGTCCCCGCCAAAAGTGAACCCAACATGACAATATCGGCACCCGCGGCGAGAGCCTTGACAACATCACCCGAATACCGAATCCCTCCATCTGCAATCACGCAGACACCATTCTCCCGACACCACGGAGCGACGTTTTGTATCGCCGTGAACTGGGGCATTCCCACTCCTGCAATCACCCTGGTTGTACAGATTGAACCCGGCCCGACTCCCACCTTGATCGCGCGTGCCCCTGCCGAAACAAGATCCCGGGCACCCTGCTCTGTGACCACATTCCCAGCCACTACTGGACGACCAGAGAGCGCTGCCAACTCCTCCACTACCTCAAGAACCCGAGCCGTATGCCCCGTCGCAGCATCTATAAAAAGAGCATCCGCACCCGCCTCAATGACGGCCTCCGCGCGGTCTTTCCAATCCGCTCCCACACCAATTGCAGCGCCACAGCGTAGCTGCCCATTTGGATCCTTGGCGGCATCGACAAACGTAATCTGCTTTTCTATGTCTCCACCTGTAATCAGCCCGACGAGCCTCCCCTCACCATCTACCAGCGGTAATTTTTCTATTCGATGCTCATAGAGAATCCTTCTGGCACCCTCAGGAGTCGTATCTGGGGCGCCAGTGACCAACTTATCACGACCCGTCATCACATCTTCTACTTTGGCCGCATCATCTCCAAAGTGACGAATATCACGCCCTGTGACCATGCCCACGAGCACCCCTCCCTCATCCACAACGGGAAAGCCGGAGAACCCCTGTTCCTCCATTATTCCTTTAAGATCTGCAATGGTCGTCTCTTCCCTGACGGTCATTGGTCTCTGGATAACAGCGCTTTCGGATCTCTTGACCCTATCAACCATAGCGAACTCCTCTTCCACCGTACAGGCGCGGTGAATCACAGCGATCCCGCCTTCGCGCGCCAGCGCAACAGCCAAATCCGTTTCCGAGACTGTATCCATTGCCGCAGAAATCACCGGAATCTTCAGGGAGATCTCCGTGGTTAACGCTGTATCCAAGACTGCGCTAGTTGGTAAAACCTCACTCTTCTGAGGAACAAGAAGAACGTCATCAAAAGACAACCCCAGAGTCAAATCCGCCATGGGAGAGTCAAGGGAGAGCGGCGGAGGTTATCAAGCCTAATCAACTCGAACCTTCTTCGCGCCCAGTGAAAGAACTCGAACTGGTCGGCCACCAAGCCGAATTAACTTTGCAATGCCGATATATAGCGACCCAGAGACCGTAACTTTGG
>DIHT01000169.1:34119-97098 GCA_002420305.1 Akkermansiaceae bacterium UBA5689
CAAAAATCTCGCTTCTATGCCAATCCCTGTAATACTGGTTGTAACCCGGAGAGGAAATGGCTGGAACTTCCTTAAATCAGAACCTCAATCAATCACAGACCTTGGCGCCTCAGATGCGCCAGAGTCTGGAGGTTTTACAGGCAAATGCTTTGGAATTGCAGCACCTTCTGCGGCAGTTTATTGAAACTAACCCGGTCCTAGAACACGACCTCGCCTCGGTGTCCCTTGAGGAGCTCGATCCCGGGAGTAGTGACGAGGATCAACCTATTGAGGTTCCTGACGATGATCTGCGTGAACTGGCAATTATGGAACGCCGCACCAGCGGATCAAGCCAGGAAGATGAGGAGCGCAGGGAGCACCTCTACAGCTCCATCGTCGCACCAGAAACACTCCAGCAACACCTTCTCGGCCAGCTAAACCTCTCCGCACCGTCGCCGGAAGTTCGCCTGGCGGCAATGGCCCTGATCGGCAACATGGATGAGCGAGGCTTCTTTGACGAACCTCTCAGTGAGGTTGGACGACGGCTTGGCATATCTCTCGAGGAACTGGAACGCGCCAAGACAAGCTTGCAGAGCTTTGACCCCCCAGGGATCGCTGTGGAAGACCTCAGAGAATCTCTTCTCGTTCAACTACACCGCTCGGACCGCCTCAACACCCTGGAGTTTCGCATTGTCGAAAGTCACCTCGGCGATCTCGCGAGTAAGCATTATCCCAAGATTGCCAGCGCACTGGGCGTTGAAGTCGACGACGTGGCCGAAGCGGCCTCCCACATTGCACAACTAGACCCCTCGCCAGGAACCTCTTTTGACCCTTCGGGCAATCCTTATATCGTTCCCGATGTCTCATTCGAACGAAATCAAGAAGGAGAGTGGTCCGCCATACTCACGAATGAGTATCTGCCTCGTCTAAGGCTGAGCACGACCTACAAGGACCTCGTTGCCACCAGCCCCGACCGCAAGCTCAGAAGCTACCTAAGAAACCAGTTGCGCGATGGCCGCACCCTCATCAAGGCTCTCGACCAGCGCCAAGCTACCATTCTCGCCATATCCGAGGAAATCATAAGCCGTCAGAAGGAGTTTCTGGCTCGTGGCTCCCGCTTTCTAAAGCCCCTGACAATGAACGAAATCGCTGAAGTAATTCAGGTCCATCCAGCTACGATATCTCGGGCAGTGGCAGGAAAACATGCTCGCACTCCTCACGGTGTAATCGAAATGCGTCGTTTCTTCGCATCTGGCTACACCACTACAGGTGGCGATGCCATTTCCAACCAAGGAGTCCGGGAGGCACTACAGGTAATAATCGAGAAGGAAAACCGCCAGGAGCCATTTTCAGATTCAGCTATCCAGAAAATTCTTGCCGAACAAGGAGTCAAACTAGCTCGAAGGACTGTCGCAAAATATCGTGAACAGCTCAACATCCTGCCAAGCCACCTGAGACGCAGCTTCTAGCTTCTCACCATCGCTTGGCTTTCCGGTTCACTGCGAGAAGAACATCTCTCTCCTCCGGGGCCATAGCAGCACACGACAACTGGCACTGCCTCTCTGCACCAATCCTTATGCCCTGAACAATTTTACGACTTGGGCTGCCGTAACATTTGACAACTCAGCCCGGCCTGACCACAAGTCTTTACTTCCAGCGCATGACCGAAGACGCAATCCGAACTGCACTCTCCTCTGTCAGCTACCCGGGCTTCTCCCGAGACATTATCTCTTTTGGTCTGGTAAGGTCCGTGTCAATTCAAGGAGACTCTGTCAGGGTTGAGATTCAGGTACAAACCCGGGATCCTAAAATCCCAGAAAAAATCTTTAAGGACTGCCATGCCGTGCTCGACCAACTTGCAGGCGGAGCGGAAAAGGTCCAGATATCCATCGACGTTCAGGATCCCCCGGGAAGCGCCAATACTCCCGGAGGGGTGGCAGGGAAACAGTCAATTCCGGGCGTAAAGAAAATCATTGCAGTAGCGTCAGGGAAAGGGGGAGTAGGGAAATCCACCGTCTCATCAAACCTAGCTATCACTCTTGCAAAGCAAGGATTGAGGGTCGGCCTCTGTGACTGCGATTTATATGGCCCCTCCATCGCTTTGATGTTCGGAGCAGCCGACCAGCAACCCATGGCAGACTCCCGGGAGCGCATTATTCCAATTGAAGCACACGGCATCAAGCTGATGTCCATGGGCTTTATCTTGGGAGACAATTCCCCGGTGATTGTCCGCGGCCCTCTTGCAACCCGTTACACTCAGCAGTTTCTGAAGGAGGTGGCCTGGGGCGAGCTCGACGTCCTGATTCTTGATCTTCCTCCCGGCACAGGAGACATCCAATTGACCATCGTTCAAACTCTGGCCTTGGATGGAGCCGTTATCGTCACTACTCCGCAAGAAGTCGCTCTGATCGACGCTCGAAAGGCGATCAGCATGTTTGCCAAGGTCAACGTCAGGATTCTAGGCATTATCGAAAACATGTCGTGGTTCCAGTGCGATCAAGGGAAGCGGTATCACCTTTTCGGAGAGAATGGAGGACGCCTAGAGGCAGAGCGGCTGGGGGTTCCCCTTCTCGCTGAGATCCCCATTGACCCCGAAACTCGACTACGCTGTGACCAGGGGCAACCTATCGCTCTTACAGGCCCTGCCGAATCTCATGTCGCAAAGGCCTTCTACAAGGCGAGCCAGTCACTTCTGGCCCAGACGAAGCAAATGAAACCCTAATGAGCCCAGAGGCCACACGAAGGAACCACTTCCGTATTTCCGATTACAACAGAAAGCCCTGAACGGACCAGTTCTCTACGCGAAGAGCTTCTCGACCGCTTGAGCCTTCACCAACTCACGAGGCTGGTTAAGGTGGTTATACACGATCGTCTCAGGCTCAATCCCCACGCTGTGATAGATCGTGGCCAGCACTTCGCTTGGGTGAACAGGGAGCTCAATTGGTGCCGATCCGGTCTTATCCGACTTTCCGTGGACATACCCCCTCTTGATACCAGCTCCCCCGATCACAGAAGTATAACAATAAGGCCAGTGATCCCGACCGTCTGCACTGTTCCCATTACCAGAAGTGCTAACTCCCTTCTCCGGCGCCCTCCCGAATTCTCCAATCGCAACAACCAGAGTCTCGTCGAGCATGCCGCGCTCATCCAGATCATCAAAAAGAGTAGCAAGACCTCCGTCCAACATTGGCCCAGACTGGGTCTTCATTCGCTTACTGAGGTCCTTATGATGATCCCACGAATGATTATCTGAATTCGCCACCTTGGGCCACACTACCTCAACAACTCGTGTTCCTGCCTCCACGAGGCGCCGAGCTAGCAGACAACTCTGTCCAAAAGTGTTTCGGCCGTAACGATCACGGAGAGAATCCTTCTCCATGTCCAGATCAAAGGCCTCGCGCGCTTTCCCTGAAACGATCAGGTTCAAAGCCTGGTCGTAGTAATTATCGAGATTGAATTTTTCCACCGCCTTATCGAGGGCTGGCATTTGATCTTCGATAGTCTTCCGCAGTTTTGCTCGCCTCCTTAGACGGGTTGAAAAGACCTCAGGGCGAAGCTGCAGATCTTCGACATTCAGCCCATCCATCTTGTCTATCTTCATGTCATCCCCGGGCGGATAGAGATAATAGGGGTCGTAGGCCTTTCCGAGGAAACCCGCTGTGCCACCCTTACCCACGACATTGCTCTCCTGCAGCGGTCGTGGAAGCATAACGAAAGGCAGCATCGGCTCATCCGTTGGTTTAATCCGAATGATATTTGAACCGAAATTTGGGAAATCCTTAGGCGATGGTGGCTCAAGTTGCCCCGATGGACTGACCTTGTCCGTCGTATACCCTGTCATGATCTGGTAAATCGCCGCGGTGTGGTTAAATAAGCCGTTTGGCGTATAACTCATCGAGCGAATTGTGGTAAACTTGTCGTTCACCTTGGCCAGCTTTGGCAAAATTTCAGTGAAATGAACTCCCGGGATCTGGGTGGGAATCGTACTAAACGAAGACCGGATCTTGTCTGGAACATTTTCCTTGGGATCCCAGAGGTCGAGATGACTCGGCCCCCCCTGAAGATAAATGAGAATCACGCTCTTCGCCTTTCCCCATCCATCTTTGCCTGCATGCGGACTTCCGGCTGACTGGTCCTGAGCAGCAAGAATGTTATTCAAGCTCATCCCCATCATGCCTGCTCCTCCCACCCGGAGGAAATCACGACGGGTTGACCCTAAATGGGAATCACAAAGATCTCGACCTTTCGGCCCTTTAATACGGAACATAGGTTTATTGGAGTGTAGCGAAGGAGCTGGTCCGGCGCTGATTAGGTTATTTCAATGATTAAACAGGAAAGCCGGGTTATTAATCAATGCCCAAGTGAGATCTTGGGCAGCGGTGAGGCGGAAATTTTTGAGTTGCCCCTCGCTCATCTCCACGTCTCTGCGAAAACGCACCAGCCGAGGGTCCTCTTCAATTGGAATTTCAGCATATTCTAGGGCTTTTTTGAGCTCCTCCATTTTTTTGTCAGCCGGAATCGCAGGAAAAGGTCCCTTTGCAGCCCAGAGCCTGTGTTGATACTCTGCGTCTGCCTCCGCGACCCAGCTCCTGAGGAGGCCCAAGTCCATTTCGCTTCGGCTGGCTGCGTCTTTCTCGACAACCTCCGCGATCCGGGCAGGTAGCCCGGATTCCCAGATCGCAATTCCCGTATGCTTTAGAGGATCAGGGGCGGTTGTTATATAGATACGGAATTTACCTAATGGATGACTCTTGAATCTGCAAAGAATCCCGACATTTAGTTTCACTCCCTTGTCAGCGTTGCCAGGAATAGCATCCCTCATCTTGAAGACTGCGCGGTGAGGAATCTTGTAGTTTCCTCCACCAATCGCCCAGCCCTTGTTTCCTTCATCGACGTTGCCATCAAAGGTTCGCTTCACGTCAAAATCCTTCTGGGTGAACGTGGCTCTGGCGTCCCCGAACACAACCGGCATCTCTTTGGATTCCGCTTCCAGCCCCTGCCATCTTGCTTCCACTTCAGTAACCACAAAATTCCCGTCCTTACTCAGCCCGGGGCCACCTTTGAAACTCAGATCCGGAACAGCCTCAACTATCAGACCGGTAATATTGGTGATTTTTGTTTCCAGCGACAACTTGTAATCCAAGGGCCGCTCGCCGCCGGCACCCCGGATTGACCCATCCGCAAGTACTTCGACCTTGGACTTATCCGATGTGGAAACAGATTCCGGCCTGAGAAGATGCCACTTCGTTCCTATCTCGCCTTTCATCCGGGCCGCAAAGTCCTTCACCTTCTCCGGAAGAAGAGCCTCATAATCCGCGACTGCTTTCGTCGAGAGCGCGATCTTTGCCTCCCGCTCAGCCTCCAACCGCTTACGCTCCGCATCATGCTGGGGTTGATAGTCCTGAATGGCTTTTGAGGCCTTCGTTATGCCTTCCATTCGCTTGGCCTCACGCGCCTTCCGCGTCGGCTCCCACTCCTTCTCCCGCTCCACTAATTCCGCAAGCATCGCTTCGTGATCACTCTTGATTTCCGTCCAGTTTTTCCTCACAGCCACGATCTCAGACTCGCTCGGCGTCCGGTTAATCACCCTCAGGAAAATTTCAGTAATGAGCTTCTTATCGTCCTGTTTCTCGGCGACCAGTTTGGCAATGGCATTCTTGGGATCGGCGATCGCGTCTGCGATATCAGGACCACTCAAAAGAGCCATCACCCCACTGAGCTGAACGTCATTAGCTCGATCACACTCGCACGCACTTTCTCTTGTTGGCCTGCCGAGGGTCGCCAGAAGTCCACTCTTTGTATCCTGTTTCGCATCGATCTCTTTTGCCTGCAACTTGGGCACAGCACCAGTCACCGCGTAAACCGCATCGTAAAGGACCTCCGCAGGGAGACGCCGCGCTTTCGCGTGCGAGAAGTTGATATCATCGTCCTCGTTCCACTTATTGACACCCAACGACAATTGATAAGTCCGGGATTTACACACCTCTGCGATGAGCTTGCGGACGTCAAATCCCTCTCGAACAAAGCGATCCGTGAGGTAATCAAGCAACTCCGGATTCGAGGGAGGGTTACCTGCGCGAATATCATCAAGCGGCTCTATCACTCCGGTTCCAAGAAGATACCCCCAGATACGATTGGCGTAACTTTTCGCGAAAAACTGGTTATCTCCTGCAGTGAGCCAAGCCGCTAACTCCTCCCGTCTCGTCAGACCTCCGCCCGCTAGCACTTCAGGATTCTCATGTTTCGCAAGATAAGGAAATGCGGGCTTGGTAATCTGCCCCGTTCGTTCGTGCTTCATCTCACCCTCCCCCGCATCCTTCGCGATCTCGTAGAGCGGCTTCGCACCCTCCACAGCGGTTCCTCCAATATTCTGTTTAGGCGCATTTTTACCGTCCCTTTCCAGCTTTACCTGGGAGAAGAATGCGGCAATTTCATAATACTGATCCTGGGTCCACCTCTCGAAGGGGTGATCGTGACACTTGTTACAATTAAAGCGCGTGGCCAGGAACAAATGGGTGGTGTTCTCCATGAGCATATCAGGACTGCGATGAATCTTGAAATACGATGCTGGAGGGTTCTCCTTGTTAGATCCCGTAGCGGTAAGAATTTTCCGAACAAAAATATCATACGGGGTATTGGCCTCCACCTCTTTCCTGATCCACTCCCGATATATCTTGGCACCTTCTCCACCAAGAAACTTGCTGTTAACCATTAACATGTCGGCCCACTTATTGGTCCAATGCTGCACGAAATTGGGCGACCCGATCAGGTCATCGATAACCTCTTCCCGCTTTGTCCTGGATTCAGTAGGATCGGCCAGGAACAACTTCAGCTGCAGGGGTTTAGGTGGAAGCCCGGTTAGATCCAGATAAACCCGGCGTAAAAACTCCTCATCGGTGCACACATCACTAGGCAAAATTTTCATGCGCTGCCATTTTTCCGCCACCAGCTTGTCGATCTCGCCCCACGCTGGTGGTTCCGCCCATTCGAAACCGCTGCGATCCCCCATGACCGTCAGGGTAGTGGCAGCATATGCGCCCTCATACCGAGCGAGCACGGGGGCTTCTCCTCTTCGCAGGGTCGTCATCAACCCATAATCGTCATGAATAGCCACATCCTGATTGGCACTCTCAAGAAATGACTCCCGAGTCACGTCGCGCGTTGACCCATCAGTGTAAGTGGCTACCACCCTTATCTGCTGCTGACCTCCAACCTCTTGGATGACGGGGTTTTTTGGCGCCACCACAATCGATTTTACAACCGGTTTGGGGTCCTCAAGGTCGGATCCATTGGCTATCCAGTCTCTGATGATCTGATAGTATTCGGAGCCGGGCTCAGTCACCTGCTGCCCCTCGTGAGGAACGGCGCCAGTCGCCTTCAGCAGCATCAAACTATCATCGGGAGAGGCGTAATTGACCCGCCGTCCCGATATGTCATCGCTGAAACCCCTGACGTCGAAAAGAGGGTCGTAGCCACGAAGTGATAATTTGAATCCATTTTTCCCATCCTTGGCCCCGTGACATGTCCCCGCATCACAACCCATCCTGCTAATCACCGGCTTCACGTCGCGGACGTAATCCGGGGCATGCGCCGCTTGAACATTACTCACCCTCACCGGGACTTCAACCGTGCTGCCCCCAATCCTCACGGAGAGAACTCCTTCTCCATCCCTGAGAGGCTTGACCTGTCCACGATCACTGACCGTGAGAAGATCACCTGACACCTCCGAGACAACTTGGCGCGTCACATCAACCCGGCCTCCGGTCTTGAGCCTCGCCGTTACCAGAATCTGGGAATAGTGATTTGGCTTAGTGAGCACAATCTCTGCAGGGTCCATAACGAGCGCCGATATCTCATCAGCAGAAATGACTCGCTCACTGAGCTCTGCACGCTTCCCTCGCTTCCGATTCAATCTCCTCCGCTCTGACTTTTCCAACGAGGCAGCAATCTCGCCCCCTCCGACCTTCACAGCGGCTACCTCACGGATCACCTCTCCGCTTTCCACCTCGATGAAACGTACTCTTCCGTCTGCTCCAGCCACCGCAAGGGTCTTTCCATCGGGCGAGAACGCCAGACAGAAAATTTCTACTCCCGGGACACTGATGGAGTGGAGGGCCGATACCTCTCTCGACCAGTAAGCCTCCAGCTTCTGCTTCTCCCCTCCGCTCGGAGTCTTGTTGAAGATCTTTTTAATATCATCGGGAATCGAGCTGTCGTAATCCGCATTAAAAATCGCTACTGCCCCGTCTCCATCTAGACTACTGACTGCTGCAGCGTGCTTACCCTTTGCATCGAAAGAGACATCCCAGATCCGGCCCGGCATCTTGGGGAATTTCCTTACGACGTTGGCATTATCGCCAATCTTCCGGGCTGTCTGTCGCTTCAGACGGAACACCTGAGGTTGTCCATCAGATCCTCCGACCAGAACCTCGTCCTTTAGCGGATGACCAGCGACCGTGGCTATTCCCCCTTTCAATGCACCCGGGGTAATCGAGGTCAGGTTATCAATCAGCCTCTCCGTTTCCACCTCGGTGTGCTTCGCGGTCATATCCCGGCCTACACTGATGACCTGCTTGCCGTCGCGTGAGAATACGGAATCAAGAACCCAGTCGTTGTGCCCACCCATGAGAAGGACCTGCTTGCCATCGGTGACCCGGATTGCCCTCAGCGTATTATCGCTACAACCGAACGAAATTAGCGTATTATCCGGAGACCACGCAGCTCCATAAATCGTATCATAGGTTACCGGGACTGAAATTTTCAAAGCGCGCTTGGCAACATCCCATACCTGCACCTCTCCCATCCTGCCGGGGAGACCTCCCGTAACAGCCAGCATACTACCGTCCGGAGAGAAGGCGACACTCTCGATTCTCTCGGAGAGTCCGACGAGACGAGCAACCATCGCACCCTCAGCGGCATCCTGTAAAATCACTTCGTGAAACCCCGCGATAGCCAGCAAAGAACCATCTGGCGAATAGTCCATGGAGGTGACAATCGGGGCGTCGGCGTAAACTGGAGGATTCTCCATGTCGTATTTCTGGAAAGCATTCTCCGGAGTATCATCAACAGCTCCCTCGGCAATCCAGCGCCGGATAATGGCGATCTCTGTTTCGTGAAGAGCCTTATCCCTCGGAGGCATCTCTGCTTTTCCATCTGAATCTGGAGTGATCTGCTCAAGCAGATAACTCTGTTCGGGGCTCCCGGGAGTAACCGCCGCGTCTCCACTCTCTCCGCCAAGGATCAATCGCTTTACGTCCGTAAGAATGTAGTCTCCCTTGGCCTTGGCTGGCTGGTGACAGCCTTGGCAACTTGCCTGCATCAGAGGCCGGATATCATTCCAGTAGCTAACCGGACGAGGACCCGATTCTTTGCTGATCTCTTCGCCATGGATAGAGGCGCACTGCACTATCAGGCTGACTGCCAGAACCTTTAATCGGGAAAGCCCGCGAATCTGTCTCATGAACATAACCTCGAAAGGAAAAATGTGACACTCCGGGGGTGACCTGACAAGACAACCATCCTGAATTACTCTCTTCAGGCGACGACAGAACCTTGCAACCCTGTTACCTTGCTAGACCCATTGTGAACATCTCCTTCCAACCCCCCCTACGAGAGTCATAATTGTCTGGCTGTGAGTCATATTCGCGATCTAGTGGGAAACATTAAAGGCTAGTAGGAGAAAGACCACCGATCTTGATCCTCTCAACACTACCGCTTAGGTTTGGCGCAGATTAATGGCTCATTGGAGGGAATGGTGATCAGCAAACAACTCTTCATCCTGGCTTTTTTCACTCACTTGGCGGTCATTGCACCAGGAGAAACAGCCCAGACAACAGAGCGGGAAGCTGAACCCGGCACGGAACCCGCGACAATCTCAGGGTCCCTCTATCTCGACCCATGGCAAATCGAAAAGGAATTTCTGCTAACACCCTTGGCGCTCCAGGAATGGCTGGAGCTCGAACTTCAACCTGACTCACTTCTCTCACCGGAGCATAGAAACTCCCTCAAGCCAGTCATTGGTAAGTTCCTTGCCGCACGATGCCCGGTCTCGATCCGGGACGAGCCTGTTCCTTTCACTCTCGACAGGATTAACTTTATCCAACCAGACTCATTAGAGTTTATCCCCATCTCCCCTGATCAAACCGTCACCGCAGGAGAGACCTGGATTAGTGTAGTCTTTTCTACCCCGCAATCTGACCATAGACAGGCACTCCAATTGATGTGGGACCTCATGCCGCAGGCTCCCGACTCTGTGACCATCAAAGTAGCAGATCCAGAAGGGACCCGAAAGTTTGAACTCAGCCGGCTTAACCCTGCCCTGAATGTCCGCGGTCGCTTTCACCCGAACGCTCGCACTCCTCCGCCCCTCCCTCCATCGATCGTGGATAGCCCTCCTAGCCTCCTGACTCTTCCGTGGATGAGCGTCCTTCTCCTTGCTGCTGCCACTCTCTGGGGACTTCGCCTGCTACACGCTCGTAAAAAGAGTCTCCTGAGAACGACCGCCATTATTCTAATCGGTCTGGGCGCTATTCCAGCCAGAGCAATTTCGATCAAAGTCCCCCTGAAGAATACGTGGAACGCTGTCAGCGACACAGACGCCATGGAGATCCTTGATCCTCTCCTTCGGCGAATCTACCACTCCTTCAACTACACGAACCAAGAACAGCAATATGAAGAGTTGAGCCTTGCTGCCTCCGGCGAAGCCCTGACTCCGATTTTTCTCGAATTACAACGCACCCTTCGCAGCAGGGAAAGAGATGGGTCCCGGGTAAGGGTCAATACCATCAACATATCGGCGTGCACCGTGAGCGACCTGAAAGAGCGCCCCGGTTTTGAAGCTCTCTGCGAGTGGCAGGCCTCAGGAAGGGTTGGGCACTGGGGCCACTTTCATGACCGCACCAATAGCTATAATGCCACCTTCATCATCGAACCATCGAGTGGGACATGGAAAATAACCAGACTTGATCTCCACGGCCGCGAGAGAAATCCTGACGCCCAGCAATCAGCACCGCGTCTACCAGAGTGAACACCCTGCTCAGCATACACTCTCTCGAGTTTTCATACTCCAGAAATGGCTACCGGATGTTCATCCCAAAATTTGAGTGCGCAGAAGGCCAGACTATCGCTCTGGTAGGACCGAGTGGTTGTGGCAAATCCACCTTTCTTAATCTGATCGCGGGAATCCTCAATCCTTCTGCAGGAAGCATCTACATCGACACAACCGAAATCACTTCACTCAGTCGGGCGGCCTCAGCTGCATTCAGGCTTTCGGAAATTGGCCTCATCTTTCAAGAATTCGAATTGGTTGAGCACCTGTCCGTTGGTGACAACGTTCTTCTTCCCTCCTACCTCGGCTCCCAAAAAGACCAAGCCGTCATAGAAAAGAGAGCGAAGGATCTTGCTCGCGATTTTGGCATTCTCAATTACTGGGACGCGCTCCCGGAAAGCCTTTCTCATGGCGAAAGACAGCGCGCAGCCATCTGCAGAGCACTCAGCGCACGCCCTAGACTGCTGTTGGCCGATGAGCCCACGGGAAATCTCGACCCCGTGAATAAGGAGAAAACCCTCGAGTTGATGCTTTCTAGTGCGAAAGAGCACAAACAGGGATTGCTGGTGGTCACACATGACCTCGAACTCGTCCACGCCTTCGATGCTGTCATTCAGTTCGAGGAGATCAACCAACACGGACAGAAATAGACAGCATGCGAATTGCAGGCATCGCATATCTCAGCTGGAAGGCACTTCGGCATCGTCCATTTCGATCGCTTCTTCTAATCGGCACCATTGCGCTCACACTCTACTTTCCCCGCGCTCTGCAGGAGTTCATTGCCCGGAGCGAGGAAGTTCTTGGCGCAAGAGCGAGGTCCACCCCTCTTCTCATTGGCCCCCGTGGAAGCTCGATAGACCTTACGCTCAACGCTCTCTATTTTACGCCTCAGGAACTCCCCCCTCTTGACTATTCTTCCTATGAAAATCTCGCTCGAAGGGATTTAGGGAACACGATCCCAATTCACTCGCGCTTCCGCTCGGGAAGTTCTCCAATCGTCGGCACCTCATTAGAATATTTCAAACTCCGTGCACTCTCAATAGATACCGGCCGATCGATGACTCGCCTTGGGGATTGTGTCATCGGAGCACGCCTTGCCGAAAGCAAAGACCTGAAGCCAGGTGACACAATAACATCATCTCCTGAAAACATTTTTGATCTAGCGGGAGTGTATCCTCTTCGGATGCGCATCACTGGAATTCTCGCACCTAACAGAACACCTGATGATCACGCGATCTTCGTCGACCTGAAAACTACGTGGATTATTGAGGGCCTCGCCCACGGCCATCAGAAACTTTCTCAAGCTGAAATCATGGGCTCAAGCCGGAACTCCGCGGGGCCTATCCTTCGCGCCAATGCCTCAGTTGTTGAATTCAACGAAGTGACTGAGGCAAACCTAGGGGATTTCCACTTTCATGGAGACTACGGAAACTACCCACTTTCTTCGGTGATTCTTGCTCCGTCTGATAAGAAGCATCGAGCGCTCGCCCTTGCCTCCTACCAGGATCCGGTAAATCCTCAGCAAATCGTCATCCCAGCCACCGCGGTCGAGCACCTCGCCAACACCCTTTTTGCTACCCAGCGTCTTGCTTTGGTCGCCTTCAGCCTTCTCGGAATCGCTGCACTGGCTCTGGCCCTGATGGTGTTTCTCCTCTCCTTTCGACTTCGAGAGCGGGAAATGCGCACCTACGCAAAGATCGGCGCAACGAGACTAGCAATCCTCTGCTTGCAGGGAGCCGAGGTAACCATAATTGCCGTTGCCGCGACCATTATTGCACAGATCGGCATCACCCTCACCAGAGCAGCAGCACCAGACCTGCTCACCCGATTGATCAGTTAGCGTTCAGAATTCTACCTATGAAATCCACCTCCTCTCCTGCCCTTCTCATTCTCGTCACCGCGACTCTCGTAAGTTCATGCCACAACTCCACTAAGAAAGAGATCCTGTCGCTCTCCGAGAGACGCAAGCCTATCATCGCAACCGTCAACTACCCACTTGCCTATTTTGCCCAAAGGCTATCCGGGGAATTTGCCGATGTTCTGTTTGAGGCCCCTCCAAACGTAGATCCAGCTTACTGGAATCCAACCGACGACCAAGTAGGCGCCATCCAGACAGCAGACCTTGTTCTTCTCAATGGAGCCAACTACGCAAAGTGGACTTCGAGTCGCACCATTCCATACGAAGCAACCGTAATAACATCGTCATCTTTCGAGGACACCTTCATCAAGCTAGAGGAAGGAACAAGCCACACTCATAAGAGTGGAACCACTAGTCATACGCATGGGGGATTTGCATCAACGACCTGGCTTGATCTTGAACTGGCCTGCAAACAAGCTTCTTCAACCGCAGACGCTCTTTGCGAACAATTCCCGGAGCATGTGGAGTCTATCTCTGGCAAACTTAAAATTCTTCTCGAGGAGATGAGGGACCTCGATCGCCAGATGAAACTCGTAACCGCTCCTCTCCGGGGCACTACCCTGGTAGCATCTCATCCAGTCTACCAGTATTGGACTCGCGCTTATGGCCTCTCGGCCCATGCCCTGCATTGGGAACCAATGCAGAAACTTGGCACTCCTGAAATGGGCGAACTCGCGGCAATTCAGGACGAGAAATCCCCCGTGAAATATTTCATCTGGGAAGGGCCGCCCACTGAGGAGAACACCAACAAAATCAAAATGGCCGGATTTATCAATATCGTGGTGGACCCATGTGGAGCACGACCTGCGAAAGGAGATTTCCTGACCGTCATGCAGGAAAATATTTCATCCCTGTCCGAAGCCATTACGCAAGGAACCTCCTCAAACACGGGGACTCCATAGCACCTTAAGACCACGATGCGCGACCAGATGACACTCGGAATCCTATCATTGAAATCTTGCTACCTGTCGGTGGGTGTGCAGCCTGTTGCAAATTGAACTACCTTCTATCCATGAACTTCCTCAAACGTATTTTCCTCCTCGGCGCCGCCACGGCGCTCGGCCTTTCCTCAGCTCAGGCTGATCACCACCTCTCCGTTCATTACAAGGGAAAAGCCGGACCGGGTAAGGGCAAGCACGTCGTCCTTATAAGTGGCGATGAGGAATACCGCTCAGAGGAGTGCCTCCCCATGCTTGGCCGTATTCTGTCAGACCATCATGGATTCGACTGCACGGTTCTATTCTCGGTGAACGATAAGGGTGAAATCGACCCAAACAACCAGAAGAGCGTCACCAACTCCAAGGCCATGGCCTCAGCCGACCTCATTATCATTGCACTTCGATTCCGCAATTGGCCTGACGAGGATATGAAGCACTTTGCAGACGCTTATCACCGCGGCCTACCAATCATCGGACTGAGAACGAGCACTCATGCATTTCAACTTCGTCAAGGCTCCTACCGGGACTTCAACAGCTTTGGCAAGAAAGTCCTTGGCGAAGGCTGGGTCAGCCACTGGGGCGGTCACAAGCGCGAGGGCTGCCGGGGGGTCGTAGAGGAAAGCAACAAAAGCCATCCTATTCTTAAGGGTGCGACTGATATCTTTGCCGACAGTGACACTTACGAAGCAGCCCCACCCGCCGACGCCACAATTTTAATGCGTGGATTGGTTACTGATTCTCTGAAGCCGGATTCAAAGCCTGTCACCGGAAAGCAGAAGAAAAACCGCGCCACAGGAAAGGTCCAGGACGTAAACGAGCCCGCCATGCCCGTGGCTTGGACTCGGGAATTAAAGAATCCCAAGGGCAACACCAACAGACTCTTCTGCACAACCATGGGGGCCGCAACCGACTTTAAAAGCGAAGGTCTTCGACGCATGATCGTGAACGGCGTCCTCTGGGGCCTCGGAATGGAAGACAAAATCGACGGCAAGGCAGATGTTACTCCGATCGGTGAATACAACCCCACATTCTACAGTTTTAACGGGTTTAAAAAGGGAGTGAAGCCTGCCGACCATAAATAACCCTGGTTTCCTTATAACTTCATTTGCACCCGGGCCGCAGTTCTTCTGCGGCCCGCTTGCATTAAGAGGCAAACCTCAGGCTTATTTCTTCGTACTACCTTCTTGTGCATTGCCCTCCCAAGCTCATCGTCACCACAAACATGAACACACGCACTCTCGGAAGGAATGGATGCCACATCGGCGAGATTGGACTCGGATGCTGGCAACTCGGCGGAAGCGAATTTGGACCACTGGATGAAACAACGGCGCACGAGATCCTCTTTGCAGCCAAAAATAATGGGTCAAACTTTTTCGACACTGCAAATGTCTATGGCGCCGGGCGGAGCGAGTCCCTCATTGGCGCATTTCTGAAGAATCATGGCGCGGGGATTACGGTCGCGTCCAAAACCGGAAGAGAGGTTTATCCCGATGGCTACAGTCGGGAGAACCTTAGGAAATCCACCCTGGAAAGTATCGCCAGACTGGGGTTACAACATCTTGACCTCCTTCAACTACACTGCGTCCCTCACTCAGTGCTTCTCGACGGAGCAATCTTCGACTGGCTACGAGAGCTGAAAGATGAGGGGTTGATACGAGAATTTGGTGCGAGTGTGGAAAGCGTCGAGGAGGGGCTAACCTGCCTGCAGCACAGTGACCTTGTCTCCCTTCAGGTCATTTTTAATCCGTTTAGACAGAAGCTGATCGATGAGCTATTCCCCCGTGCGGAGGAACTGGGGGTAGGCATCATTGTCAGGCTCCCGCTAGCGAGCGGCCTACTCAGCGGAAAGTTCACTGCACAGACCGTCTTCGGGGAAGATGACCATCGAAACTTCAATCGCGATGGGGCACATTTTAATGTCGGGGAGACGTTTGCTGGAATCCCGTTTAAAAAAGGTCTTGAGCTTGCTGATCATCTCCGCGGCCTCGTCCCAGAGGGAATGACAATGGCTCAAATGAGCCAACGATGGATTTTAGACTTCAGTGCGGTTTCCGTTATCATTCCCGGAGCGAGCTCTTCCGCTCATGCCCGCGAAAACGCCGGTGTCACCAAGATTCCTCCCCTCTCATCAGACCTTCACTTGGCCCTCTGCCAGTTCTACCGGGAAGAAGTTCATCAGCATATCCGAGGGGCTTACTGAGATCCAGCGCACGAATCGCGCAAGCGTTTCTGCCAGTCGAAACCTCAATGAAAATCACACCAATTACTTCAGCAACCTTGGCTGTCCTACTGAGTTGGACCACGAACATTTGCCATGCCGACTCAAAACAATCTCTCAAGATCAGGATCAACCCTGAAAACTTCAATGCCTCAAGAGCAGATATTGGAGCGGTGTGTCGATCAGCGGGAGACCAGCTGATGAAACAGATGGAGGGGGTGCCGGCCCTTACCGTCCAGGTAAGCCGGGGCCAGCATGGGCCTATTGCACTCTTCAAGCGAGGCAAGGAAGGTGAATACTTAGTGAAATTGGCCACTGAGAAAACCTTCTGGGCACAGTATGCCTACCAGTTCTCTCACGAAATCTGCCACGTTCTCTGCGGATACGAGAATGATTATCGTGGGAATTTATGGTTCGAAGAGTCTCTTTGTGAGACAGCGTCGCTCTACTGCCTGCGGGCGATGTCACGGGAATGGAGGACTACTCCTCCTTATGGCAACTGGAGAAGCTTCTCTCCTGCTCTCTTCGACTACGCTGACAACATCCAGAAAGGGCGGGATGATTATATCGAGATCCTACGCATTGGGTTACCCGTGTATTACCGGAAACATGCAGCCCATCTTTCTGATAATCCTACCGATCGAAAAAAAAATGGTGCTATTGCCCTCGTCCTCTTGACCCTGCTCGAACGAAATCCGGAGCATTGGAATGCCATCCGATGGTTAAACTCCTCGCCCTCTCCTGAAGGAGAAACCTTTCTTCAGTATCTGACAAAGTGGCACCGGGCTGTGCCGGAGAAACATACCGACTTTGTTGAGGCCACTGCTTCTCTCTTTGGAATTTCCTTGCCCGAACTCCCCGAGGTCAGGGAATGATCGGCCTCTCGGGTCCTTCCGGACCGATGGCAGGCGCGTAAATGATACGAATCTGCCCCGACCCCGCAAACGGAGGAGTGCCTGCTACAAGGAAAGAGCCATCAGGAGAAAACGTCAGATGGGCAAGACCAGCTCCACCTTCTTCGAGCGACATCAACTCTCGCCTTGATTCCACATTCCACAACCTGAGGCTTCCATCTGCACTGGAGGACGCGAGAGTTCTCCCATCAGGAGCGAATGCCACCGACCAGATTGCCTGCTTGTGCCCCTGCAAGGCTCCCAGATGATTTCCGGTGGCCGTATCCCAGAGGCTGACCGCATTTTCGAAGTCATCAATACCAAAGGTAAGCGCCAGCACAGTCCCACTTGGCGATATAGCAACACTTGATCCGAACGACTGGTCTCCGTGCTCGATCCGCAGGCGCTCTGTTCTTGTGCCCGTATCCCAGATAACACTACTTCCTCCCCTTTCAACGGTAGCGAGTGTCTTCCCGTCAGCAGAAAAAATTGCCTGCCGACCAACAATGCGGGCGATTGGCACAGAAAGATCATTCATATCCCACCATGCCAGGTCATCTCGCCAACCCACGGTCACCATCGTGAGTCCATCGGGAGCCATGACGATCTGATCAACCCGTGAACTTCCACTCTCGAATTCCGTAATAACCTGGCCTTTATCCAAGTCCCTGATTCTCACCTTCCCCAGGGGCATCGCCTCCGCAAGAGAGACCAGATCATTGGTCATTGCCGCGACAAAACGAGAGTAGCGCTCGTTAGAAGAATCAACCTTGACCTCATGGACAACTTCCCGGGTATCGAGATTAATAATGGCAACTTTACCCTTTCGATTAAGGGCACCAACATACCGACTATCGTGAGAAAAGCTTAGAGGCTTCCATTGCCCCTCAAGGACTTCTGCCTCAGCAGGCCCCGTCACCGGCCAGACCTTTACCTCGCCATCCTTACTCCCACTCGCAATCAGATTCCCCTCTGGAGATAGCGCGGTGGCCCACACTTCACCCCGATGGCCATGAAGAGAGCGGAGAAGCCGCCTGTTCTGGAGATCCCAGAGCCGCACGGAATGATCCCAGCTACTTGAAGCAATAACCTGGGCGCCCCAATCTGCCGCAAGAGAAGTTATCATTCCCGAGTGCCCCTCATCCGCTGGACTACTGGGAAGGAACCCCAGCTCTTGACCCGTTTCAACATCCCAAATTCCCAAATAGAAAATTCCGAGCTCCGATTTCTCCACATGAGGAGCCACAACGAATTGACCGCCAGGCGAAAAAAGGATTCTACTCCCCCCCGGGAATAATCCCCGCAGAGGGGCAGCCGAGTCCTCAAGAACGGTCCGCCTCTCTTTGCTCACCTCCCACAATATGATTCCTTCCGCTGATCCGGTAGCGAGAACCTGCTCGTCGTCAGAGAACGCAAGTGGTCCACTCACATTCGGAAACTGCCTGACCGACTGCCAGCTCTCGGTATCCCATAAAGTAACACCACCCCCTCCGCTCGTCGCGAGAAGCTCATGACTTGGGGAAAGGCTAACCGCACCCCCTCCAACCTGTCCGATCAGCTCACGGCGCACTTCGCCGCTCTCGAGATCGTGCACCACGACTCCGCTGCGGTTGGCAACGACAAATTCCTCATCTCCCTCCAGAAAGGCGACGGCCGAGGCAGGTCCCGCTACAGAGATCTGAGGTTCTTCTGCTTCAACGTCCCAGACTTGAACTGATTCTCTGGTTCCCACGGCAAGCAGGCTTCCATCTCGAGAGAACGCAAGAGAATGAACCGGGGCGGCCTGACGAGACAGCGTCCGGTGTGGGGCGCCGAGGCAACGGGATGCAAGATAACGCCACTCAAATCCGCGTAATTCTCCCAAAGGATCAGATTTCCGCTGCCGCTCGAGAAGGCTCAGAGCCTTCGCAATATGCCCATCCTCCACTGCATGATACCCCACACTGATATCAGCGACATACTCATGAAGCCTTGCCATGGATTCGCTCCGGATAGCCTCTTCCCTGTCGCGGAGAGCCCTTTCGTAAGCAAATGATGTCTCCCTCTGAGCTTCTCGCGCCTCTTGTTCAGCGAAGGTCGCTCTCAGGGCCTGCCGCATACTGACAATGACTCCTCCAACGAGAACAGCGAGCAATGCTACCGATGCCACTACCGACGGCCGGTGCCTTTTGATAAACTTGCCAATCCGGTCGGCAGCGCGGGGTGGACTTGCCAGAACCGGCAATTGCCGTAGGTAGCGATCAAGATCGGCCGCAAACTCACTCGCGCCCCCATAGCGCTTCGCTCTGTCTCTCTCCAGAGCCTTCATCACGATCCAATCAAGGTCTCCCCGAATCTCCGCTTCCAATCTCGCCATAGTCGACGAGCGTTCACTCTCGATCCGTTCACGATCATCGACACGAAGGTGACGCAACTGGAGAGAGGGCCGGTGTGACTCAGACTCCTTCAGCGCTTGGCGAATTCCGTCGATGCCGAGCTTTCTCACTCGATCCGCATCGAGCGGCGTGTAACCCGTCAGCAACTCATATAACAAAACACCGAGCGAATAGACGTCACTCCGTGTATCAACATCGACCTCATCGCGGAAAGCCTGCTCAGGACTCATGTAGATGGGAGTCCCTACCACTGTATCATGCATGGTGACTGACATATCCGCTCCTAGCGAATCAATTGCTTTTGCCACCCCGAAATCGATGACCTTCGGAACTGGCCCACCATCGCCCTGTACGATAAGAATGTTTGAGGGCTTCAGATCCCTATGGATAACCCCTTTCTGATGGGCATGCTCAATGGCTCGACATACCTTCAGCATGATCACAATACGATCTCTTAAAGAAAGCCTCTCCCCGTTGCAGTATTTTGTGATATTCGTCCCCTCGACAAAATCCATGACAAAGTAGGGTCGCCCATCAGGGCTCGCGCCCGCATCCAGAACCCTCGCGATATGGGGATGATCCATCACCGCCAGAGCCTGCCTCTCGACTTCGAAGCGGCGAATAACACTTCGCGTATCCATCCCCAGCTTAAGAATTTTGAGCGCAACTGTTCTTTTTACAGGCTGCTGCTGCTCCGCCTTATACACCCTGCCACCTCCACCCTCTCCAACCAACTCCTGAAGAAAGTACGGTCCGATGTAATCGCCCGGCCCCTCACCAGCACCAAGATTTTCCGAACTTTTCAGCCCCCTAGTTGGATCTTCGACCGCCGGACGCTCCAGGAAGCTTTTTGTCTGGGTTGATTCAAAAAGTAACGACTCAACGGCTTCCTGCAGCCCCTTATCGCCATCACACTCACGTTTCAGAAGATCCTCCCGCGCACTGGCATTCTCACAAGACATCACTGCGGTGAATATTTCCCTCACCCTGTTGACAGGGAACATCTCCTCACCTTTGGGCTGAATCACTTTAACTAACGATAAATTGAGGCCACAGAAGGTGGAACCAATGCCTGAATTCCAGCCTCCCGGGATAAGAAGTCTACCACTTTCTCACTTCTTATAATGCGTCAATTGGGTCAATCTCCCGTGGAAACCTCTTCGCCAGCTGTCTAATTGACATAACCCATACGATTTCGGAGCCTCAAAGAACCTTGGACGAAGTTACTCGTATCCTTTGCCGCCTCGAGGAAGGAACGTGTACAGCAGGAGATCTCCTTCCTGCCGTCTATGAGGAGCTCCGCCGCCTGGCCAGAAGCAAAATGGCAGGTGAGCGCTCGGACCATACCCTTCAGGCAACTGCGCTCGTCCATGAGGCCTGGATACGACTGGAGAGATCCTCCTCCGGCTCTTGGCAGAACAGGAACCATTTCTTTGGAGCCGCCGCTGAGGCAATGCGACGAATTCTGGTGGATCACGCACGGAAACACCTCAGTCAGAAGCGTGGATCGGGCGCACAGAAAGTTGAGTTGGATTCCGCCTTGTCTTCCATTGTAGTCAAAGCCCCAAGAGAAGAGCTCATTGCAGTCCATGAGGCTCTCGACAAACTGGAGAAAGAGGATCAACAGGTATCACAGCTCGTGAAGCTTCGCTATTTTGTCGGGATGACTATGGCTGAGGCTGCTGACGCCATGGACCTAAAAAAGAGAGCTGCAGAAGCCCTCTGGACCTACGGAAAAGCTTGGCTTCATAGGGAAATCAAAAAAAATACCTAGTCCCTTCTAATCTGCAAAATTTATGCGGATTTACCATTCTAAGCACGCTAATATAATAAAGAGTATATTTCCCATGAAAAAGTATCTCCTTCTAAATACCGCCTGGCTCGCTTTGGCATTGGGCGCCTTCCTCCTTGGCCGCTCCACATCCGGGGATGCAGCAGGATCGGACGAAGTCCTCATCCGGAAGAGTACGGGCAAGTCATCAATTTCTCGAAGTGGATCTTTGGAAAATACGACAGGAAGCGCTGGAGATTCAAATCGTATCAGCCGCGGCGGGGGCCAAGATGGGGCACGGGTGACGATCGGTCAGTTTCTCAACGAGCGCGACCCCTTGCTTGCAAATCGCATGTTTGCGGAGCTCATCCTTTCGATGGATGCCTCCTCTGCAGGGGGGATCTTTGAAGAACTCAAAAGCAAGAGAGGCCAGGGATCGGATGAACAGATGACACTCTTCCTCCGGGCCTGGGGACAGATCGATGGGTCGGCTGCAATGGAGGCAATAGATGAATTTGAGAGAGATCCCCGCCGTCAGGCCCAAGCCGGCATCGCGGCAATATCAGGATGGGCAAGCAAGGACCCCGAGGGCGCCAAGGCTTACTTAGCCTCTGTCGATAATGAAATGGCCAGGGGAGTCCTCACCCAGGGAATCGTCAGCGGGATGGCAAGCACTGACCCAGATGGCGCCACGGATTATGTATTAGAGCTCGACCAGATACAGAGGGCTCAGGTGGCCGATGCGGATACTGGGGAGGAGCGCAGACAATGGCTTGACCGAGGACGAGCTTACGCATTTGACCGGCAGCTTGACACCATTGCCACTGCTCAGATCGCTCTCGGCATGCCCAATGCAACAGCTTGGGCAGAGAACCTTCCCGAGGGAACCATTAAGGCCTCCGCGTTCGACCGAATTGCGGATCGATTTGCAAGTGAGGATCCCGCTGCAGCAGCCGAGTGGGTGCGAGGCCATGCCGATCAGGAGTATGCAGAGCGCGCAGTCCGTGAGGTGGCCGAGGAACTCGGACGGGAAAATCCCGAGCAGGCTGTCCGTTGGGTCGCCGACCTGCCCGACGCCACCCGGTCCCGCGCTATTAGCCAGTCAATGGAGCGCTGGACCCGAGAGGATCCAGTAGCTGCCGGAAGCTTCCTTCAAGATATGGCTCCTTCGGAGTCGCGTGATGCTGCCGTGAAGAGCTATGCCAATGAGCTTGACGGGTCCGACCCTCAAATGGCCGCGGAGTGGGCAGGGTCGATCGCGAATGACCAGATGCGCTCAGAAACCCTTAATGGAGTTGCCCGCTCTTGGATCCGGAGAGACCCGGAGGGAGCACGTGCGTGGCTACCTGGGAGTGGGCTCTCGGGAGATCAGCAGGAAAGGATCCTCCGGGACGCAGACCGCCGACAGCAGTTTCGTGACCGCTTTCGTGACAACTAAGGCCGTAAGAAGGACAGAGCCGTTTTCTACTCAACCTTAATACCCATGTTCACGTCACAATCCGCGACGGATTTCTTGAATTCCTCAACCGCACCCGGAGTTACCTTCGTTTGCCAAAGATACAGCTTTTTCAGGTTTTTTAATCCCGCAAGCTTCTTAAGACCCGCATCCGTGATCTCAGTTCCGTAGAGGTTAAGATATTCGAGATCATTGAGCGATTGCAGTGCATCCAGTCCAGAGTCCGTAATTCCTGTTCCGTTCAACCACAACTTGCGAAGCCGGGACATCTTACCCAAAGTTGCCGCGCCTGCATCCGTGATGGATGTCGCGCTCAGGTTAACATCAACTAGCCCTCCACTTACCGGACTGAGCTTTGCTAGGTGCTCATCATTGAAGTCCTTCCGCATACTGACAGCGGTGAATGTAAGATCGCTGTCCTGCTGCGAAATAAAGCCGATTGAGTTCGGAAAGTGACCGGAGACCTCAGCGATTGGATTCTTCATGGCATCCCGAGCAGCCGCAAGGCGTGCCGCGCTAGCCCCAGCTTGAGCATACATCTTCGCTAGCGCATCTTTGACTTCTTCATCGGTGGGAAGGCCTTCTACCGCAGCGAGAATATCATCAGGCGCACCGGCATCCTTCATTGATTTCCCCACCGGCAGCTCTGCCTTGATCCACCACTCCAGAACTTTCAACTCATTGTCTTCAATCTGAGGCTTGCCCTCAGGCGGCATGTGTTCCTCATCGTCGTGAGGAAGATTGATCCGCATGAGAAGGATGCTCTCTTCCAAATCCCCTGCTACTACGGCAGGCGCTTCGTCGCCACCCTTCTTCATCAACTCAAGCGAGGTGAGATCCAGCTTTCCCTTGATCTTCTTCTTACCGCTCGGATTGTCCGAAACATCGGCGTGGCATTGATAGCATTTGGCCCGGAGGATTGGGACTACCACACCCTTGTAGACATCCCGGTCGGCAGCAGACTCCGCTGTCGCTTTGTCCGAGATGGCAAAACACACAGCCAGGGCGGCTAAAACAAAATGGAAAAGACTTCTATGACTCATGACGATTTCGATGGGAGCTTGTGCCCGAGAGCAGACGGCAAGGGAGCCTGCCTCCGGCAACAGTGTTAACGGAGCACTTCTTCCGCCATCAAACAACGGAAAACTTAAAAGCCTACATCGCCTCTTCAAAGGAGGCTCCAGCCGGAGGCGAAATCTCCCAAGGCTGATCGCCCCAACGGGACGCCTAAAGCACTGTGATTGCTGCTCCTAAGGTATTCTGCGCTTCGATGCGCAATTGTTCAGGCTCCCGCTTCCGCTTCCCCGTCAAGCTCTCCTCCATGACTCAGGATGAACTGCAGGTCTTCAAGAGCCAAGTTGCTGGCAAAACCCTCATCCCCGAGCACATTCGTCACCAATGCTGTCTTTTGGTGCTGCAGCACCCGGATCTTCTCCTCAACTGAATCCTTGGTAAGAAGCCGATAAGCGATGACCTTGTTTTTCTGTCCAATACGATGAGTCCGGTCAATTGCCTGATTCTCCACCGCCGGGTTCCACCATGGGTCGTAGAGGATTACATAGGAGGCTGAGGTCAGGTTAAGACCTGAACCCCCAGCTTTCAGCGAGAGAAGAAAGACAGAAGGATCCTTACTGGTCTGAAAATTTTCGATCTCTCCCTTCCGGTCCTTGGTCTGACCGGTCAAATAATTGAAGGGGCGACTGTCCACCTCCAATTGAGTTCGAATAATCTCCAGCATGGACACGAACTGAGAGAAGACCAGAACCTTGTGCCCTTCCTCGCGAAGCTGATCGAGAAGATAAAAAAGGGCCGTCAACTTGGAGCTTTCCTCCTTGAGATATTTAGGATCAATGAGGCCAGGGTGACAGCATATCTGCCGGAGACGCATCAACCCCTGCAGAATCGCAAAGCTGTTCTTTTTGACTGCCTCGTCAGAATCGAGACCCAGCAGAGCCTTCTGGATTCGTTTTAACTCCGCCTTGTAAAGCTCCATCTGAATTCCGTCCATGTTGGCATAGACCTCCTCCTCGGTTCGAGGCGGCAGATCCTTGGCAACCTGACCCTTGGTTCGCCGCAGCAGAAACGGACGCAATCTTGCGGCAAGCCTGTTCTGAGAATTAGGATCCTTTCTCTTGTCAAAACGCTTCTTGAAATACGCTCGAGAACCGAGAACCCCCGGCATTGCGAAGGCCATCAACGACCACATATCCATCAGCCGGTTCTCGATCGGAGTTCCGGTAAGAACCAGCCGATTCTCTGCGTTCAGCTCCCTAGCAGATTTAGCCGCTTTGGAATCTGGATTTTTAATCTGCTGACCCTCATCGAGGATCACCACCAGCCACCTGACCTTATTGAGCTCATCACCTCCAACCCTTAATTGAGCGTAGTTGAGGACGAGGACATCGAGCTCAGTCTCCAATGCCTTCAGGTCCAGCTGGTCCCGACTCCTTAGGACCTGCACCTTCAAATCTGGAGCGAAACGCTCAGCCTCCATCGCCCAGACATCAAGAACAGACTTCGGACACACAACCAGCGCTGGCATGTGCTTCCCCTGATCTTTGGCAAGCTGCCGCAACCACAGTATATACGCAAGACTCTGAACAGTCTTCCCGAGGCCCATGTCATCAGCCAAAATTCCTCCGAAACGATTCGTTGCGAGGTAGGCCAGGAAGTTGAAACCATCTACCTGATACGGACGCAAATCGGCGTTCAACTCAGGCGGAAGCTCGGGCTCAACCTCGATGTTAATCTCCTTGGCGCTATCTTTAATGCGCTTCCACGCTTTGGGATCGAACACCTCGGCCGCCTTGGGGTCGGCCAGCTGCATTGCGTGCATCCGATGGGTATCTCCGGACAGGTCGAAGGGATCCAGACCGAGACGAGTTACGGCATCGCGCTGGTCCGGATCGAGTTTGATCTCGAGGCGCATCCACGATCCATCATCCATCCGGACGTATCCACCGCGGGCAGCAACCAGCTGACGGATCTGGGCCTTGCTCAAGTTTACCCCTTGAACATCAATCACGATCCTGAGATCGAACCAATCAATCTCCTGATTGACGACCTCAAACCTGACCGCAGCAGAAACTGGATCAGCAAGAATCGTCCGCAACTTGCCATCCATCTCGATCTCAACGGAATCAGGCATTCTCTCATTCCACTCAGCAAATTTTTCAGGGAATTGCTTTGTGATTCGAGTCTTAAAGGCATCGAGCTTCTCGTCATAGGAGAGACCCAGTTCCCCTAGAATTCCGGGTATCGGATAGAGCTTTTCTCTCGCAAAACGTAGAAGTTGTTTCCCTCTGACGGGCTTCTGCTCAACGAGCTCCCATCCTCCTTTGATCAGCTTTTCACTTCGTCGCTCTTTTTTCTCCAAGGCGGCCACATCGATGACCAAGTGCTCCGTCTCGGCTGCCGTCAGACCCTGCACAATCTTCATCTCGAACCTGGGGTAGAGATCGAGATCAACGACCCGTCGACGCATAGACTCAGGAAGCCTCGCCCCAATTTTCCTAAGAAACTCAACCCCCTCAAGACTATCGATGACGGTCTTAGGAATCAAATACCTCGGCATCACTTCCGTCTCTTCAAGCCAACGTGGAGGCCCTGGGAAGACCGTCTCATCGGACTGGTAGAGCTCCTCCCGCCCCGGAAGAAGACGCACCGAGTGCGACACATCCTCCCCTCCTTTGGTCACCAGCTGGAGCGCGAAACAATTAGGATTGGCCGGATCATCATCGCACACCCACTTCAGAGGCTCCTTAACGACCTTGAACTCTCGAGTATCCAAGTTGACCAGCCGACCTCTGACCGCTTCCTGACAAAACATTCTATTGAGGAACCGACAGGATTCCTCCTCGTCAAGGTCCAGCCCGGTCACTCCATCCTGGCTGTAGAAGCTGAGGAAATGCTCCCACAGAATCTGGCTCGCAGCATCAATCCTCAATGCGGAGTCCCGATAAAGATCCATAAGACGCTCAATCTCTTGCTTCTCCCGCAAGGCATACCACTCTCCACCTTCCTCCCGGGCCTCTACACGAGCTTCATTGATTGTTGAAACCAACCGAAACTCCGCTTCGACAGGAGTCATCTGGGGAGGCCGGTCATTCACCCTCTCGATACGGTCATACCAAGCCGCGATTTCCCGTTCCTGCTCCCAGTCACTCATCTTGCGCTGCACCTCTCCGAGATCGGTGATCGCGTTCATGAACTCTGGGTAATTCAATTTCCGCTTGTAGAAAGCATAGGCGATATAATTCCAGAACTCGATTATATCACCGGGGGGCACAGGCCACAGCTCGAGCGGCTCATAACTGCTGATCTCCCATCTGGGACTCAGCCGCACCATATCATGATCGTGGATTTCGCCCTCGATCACATAACGCCGATAACGCTTTTCCACCTTGCTGACAAAGTCTGCCTCCTGATCGTCAACCTCTCTATCCAGCTTGCCTTCAATCAAGTCGATCACCGGAGTGTCATCGAACTCGTTCGGTGACTCCGGCAAATCCTCGCCCCGGTGCATCCTCTCAAGCATCGTGGCATACATCGCAGCACCTGCGATCTCCTCTTTCTCCTGAGTGCAGTTACCGAACCACCTGTTACCTTGCAGCCGCAAGGTGGTGCGATGAACTCCATCTTTATCCTCAACTCTTCCTTGAATAAAAAGATGGTTCCCAAAGATCTGAGTTACGGCTCCATCCTGCTGCGCCTTTTCACCTCTCTTCCGAACCTTCTCGGGGAACCCATTCAGAAAGTTTAAGGTCGCTCGGTCCGGATTAAGCGCGGACATCGTTGATTCTGTCATGACGTGTGGTAGCTAGCGCCCCGGGTTTAGCTCCTTACAGAGCATCCGGCAGAATGCCATGATACCACACCTCCCAGACTTCGTGCAACTATTGTTGCAAAGTATTGGGGCGGCTCGGAGGCAACAACAACCCAGCTGACGAACTGTTAGGGGCCCTCACCGGCAAGCGGGGACAAGCGGCTTCCATTCTTCCTGAGACGAACCAACAACCCCTGCGAGGGCGAAAAAAACCAGGCGCAAAAGAAGAGAGCGCCAGCAGCAACCGCCATCATTCCCGAGCTCACTGTAGCCTGAAACCCGAATGCTGGCGGGATCGCCACAGCTCCCAAATGCCCAAGGAAAGCTGAAAGCATCCCAATTACGGCGCTAAGCATAAGCATATTAGAGAGTCTTTTTGTGAGCAGGAGGGCGGTAGCCGGCGGCACGACGAGCATTGCAATGACAATGATACTACCCAATGCCTCGAAAGCCGCCACGGTAGTTACCGCCACCACGACCATGAGAATATAGTGCATGAGCACGGAACTAATCCCAAGAGTAGTCGCCAGAGCTGGGTCAAACGTTGAGATAGCCAACTCTTTGTAGAGAAATGTAATAACGAGGATATTGATGCACATAACGGAACCTATGCTCACCGCCGCACGAGGCAGTTCGATCGCTCCAATCTGCAGCATGTCGATAACGCTATACTCCAACGACCCGTAAAGAACGCAGCCTGGATCCAGCTCCACATGCTGGGCGGACTGACGAATAAGAATTAGGCCGATCGCAAAGAGAGTGGTAAAGACGATGCCCATCGCAGCTCCCCGGTCTACTTTGCCATATTTACTGATGCACTGTGTAAATGCTGCGGTGAGCAGTCCTGCGCATGCTGCCCCAATAAACATGACCACCGTGATACGGGTATGGGTCAGCAAAAACCCCACCGCAATTCCCGGAAGAATCGCATGACTTATAGCATCGCCCATCATACTCATCCGGCGCAGGACTAAGAAACATCCAGGCAAGGCAGCAGCGACGGCACTGAGCCCTCCAATCACGACAGTCCACGTATCCAAGCTATCCCAATTGAATTCCATTATTTACCCGGATGGTTGATCGATTAAGTGGGGGCTGGGCGGGACAAACATTCTGACAGGTCGGCCTTGAAGCTCCAATTCAAGCTGCCGCACAACGTCAGCATCCAGAACATGCTCAACCAGATCAGCATCTCTATCGACATGAGAGGGGGCAATATCTGCATAGCGAATCAGGTAGAGCTCCCACAGCCTGTGATTTCTGGTAACGCGCGCTGCCTCTCCAAATCCTGACTCTGACAGTCGCACCCTTCCCGGCACTTCATCCTCCAGGTGATCCTCTCCCCGAGCCGTACGCAGGAGACGCTGAAGTTCCGCGGGTGACCAAGACCGGTGGTGAGCAAGCAATACGAGGTCTATTGGAAGATTACTGACCGGTTCAGCGGTATCAGGCTGGCGACTTTCCAGAATTTCATAAATTGCTCGTAGCAGGTGCTGCCTTCCTACCTTACGCCGAAGACGTGTTTGTCGGACAGCACGCGGCAGAATTCCGTGTACAAAACCAAACAGCATACTAAACATGAATATTGTTGCTGCGACCAAAACGATGACCGCCCCCGTGGGAAGATCGACAAGGAGCGAGCTGAGGCCCGACCCCAGCCATCCACTGGCGCCACCTATAGAAGCTGCAAGTAAAAGCATCACATGCAGCTTATGACTCCAGAACCGTGCTGCCGCTGCTGGTATGATCAGGAAGGCAATGATTAACACTAATCCCACTGCCTGAAGCCCTACCACGGTCACTGCTGTTACCAAGGCCAGCATAATCAGATCCAGGCGCAGCGCAGGCCAACCCTGACTGATTGCAAACGGCTCATCAAAGCAGACCAGCGTAAATTCCTTTAGAAGCAGAACCGTAGCTCCGCAGACGACTCCTGTGACAACGAGAATAAGCAGAAAGTCGGCGAAAATCAGAGATGCCGCTGTGCCATACACAAAACTATCCATTCCGGCTGCGTCAGCCCCTGGAAGGTTGCTGACCGTTTTCATAATGGCCACACCAGCCCCAAAAAAAACTCCCAGAATGATACCCATGGCCGCATCATCCTTGAGCAAGGTAGTGTGCCTGATCGCTGAAACGAGACTTACCCCCACTACGCCAGTTACAGAAGCTCCCAAAAGGAGGCCCGGCAGCCATTTCCCCTCCCCTCCAAGAAAGGTCATGACGAGGAATGCCAGCCCTATCCCCGGGTAAGTGGCATGGGAGAGCGCATCACCCATCAAAGAGCGTTTTCGTAAAAGCAAAAACACCCCGACTAACCCGGAGGTTACTCCCAGGAGCGTGGTTGATAGAATGACAAGACGAGAGTTGTACGATTGGAGGGTGACGAGCTTCCACACATCCACTTTGCCTTCAACCGTCGGCAAAGCCGCTTCCGCGGCACCTCCCAAGAGAGCTGAGATTGCAAGAATCAATGGAAAGACCAGACCCTTTTGCCCCTTATTTCCCCACATTGCGCAACCGATCTGCTACGTCATCAAGTAGACTCAGCTTTCCTCCATAGGTCTTTTGCAGATTTTCCCTCGTGAACACCTCGTCGGTCGGACCAGATGCCACTATCCGCATGTTCAAAAGTACTAACCAGTCAAAATACTGAGTCACGGTGGCGAGATCATGATGTACTACCAGACAGGTTTTTCCCGTATTGTTTAGCCCTCTGAGAAGGCTAACAATCGCCTGCTCTGTCGCAGCGTCAACCGCAGCGAAAGGCTCGTCCATGAAATAGAGTTTCGCATCCTGTGCCAGAGCACGCGCAAGAAACACCCGTTGTTGCTGACCTCCAGAGAGCTGACTGATCTGACGATCGGCCAAGTGTGGAATGCCAACCCGCTCAAGACACTCCATCGAAAATTTCCTCTGCATTTTTCCCACCCTTCGAAACCATCCCAGCGCCCCGTAAGTTCCCATCGCGACAACATCAATCGCGCTAACGGGAAAATCCCAGTCCACGCTCTCCCGCTGAGGAACATAACCTACCGCCCTTCGCTGCTCCTTGTAGGGCTTACCATAGATCTGAACCTCACCGGAAGTTTTGGGCACTAGGTCCTGGCAGGCCCTGAGCAGCGTGCTTTTACCAGCACCATTCGGACCGATTACCCCTACGAGCTTTCCCTCCGGGATGTTCAACTCCACATCCCAGATTACTGGCTTACGATCGTAGGCCACCGTAAGGTCATGAACCGACAATGGAATGTTGTCAGGATGCTCCGGGCGTCCGGCGGCTGGGACCTCCCGATCGTCTACAAAGGATTTCATTACCTCCTCTCTCTCCACTGGCGAAATCCCCCAACTGGGACTATTCCCCCAAGCGCTCGGGCGATCGTATTCACGTTGTGTTCAATCATCCCCACATAAGTTCCCTCATAACTTCCTGCCGGCCCCATGGAATCCGAGAACAGTTGCCCCCCTACCACCACCACGTGCCCTTGAGCCTTAGCGCCCTCAACCAGAGCTTCTACGCTCTTCCGAGAGACCGAACTTTCTACAAATACCGCAGGGATTTCACGCTCCACAACAAAATCGACCAGCAATTCGACATCCCTAAGTCCAGGCTTAGCCTCAGTGCTTAATCCCTGAACGCCGTGGACCTCAACCCCATACGCGCGGGCCATATACCCAAAGGCATCATGAGCGGTCACGAGCACCCGGTGCTCCGAGGGAATGCTCTGCATCACCTCTCTCACATAGTCGTCGAGCTTTTCCAAGGTCACCATATAGCTGCCAGCCCTCTCGCTGTAGTGGGATTCGAAGAGTGGATCGTAGCTACGGAGAGTGTCGGAAACGGCACCCAGAGCTCTCATCCAACCGGCCACATCCATCCATATGTGGGGATCCATCTCATCACCCGAATCCTTGATCATGTAGTCCTCGGCTCCCTCAAACGCCTCGGCGACCGCGCAGACTGGCTTTCCGCTCGCCATCTTCTTCAGAACTCCGGTTAGCCTCCCCTCGAGGTTCAATCCATTGTAGAAAATCACATCACCATTCCGGAGGGCCTTCACGTCACTCGTCGTGGCGGCATAAAGGTGGGGATCTACGCCCTCCGCTATAATACCCTCAACCCGGGCCCGTTCGCCAGCGACCTGTCGGACCAGGTCGGCTACCATCCCCGTTGTGGCCGTGATCCGATATGGTCCAGAGCCCGGTGGTTTAGCTGAGACATCCACCACTTCTTTACAATTACAAAGCAAGAGACTCAGCAGAAGGGCCAAAGATCTTTGAATCCAATAAAACATCTAACGCGAATATGCCCAAAAAACATCCAAAGGCAACAAGATATTAGCCTTGGCTAATATTTGTATTAGAGCCTAAGTATTTCCCAGAGTGGAATCCACGCCCCCCCGACAGTGTCCATCCTCTGGGGAGCGGGATAGAAAGCCCGGAAGAAGAATATCAGTTCATTTGCTTCTATACCTTTTCTTTCGGCTAATCTGAAGTAAACCCACAAGAAGAAGGTATTCGATCGAATCCTTAATAAGAGGTAACAGTCCATGTCCGCACTCAAGTTCAGTCCCGTCGAGGAAATTGTAGCCGATATCGCCCTCGGCCGCCTCGTTATTGTCTCCGACGATCCGGGTCGGGAAAATGAGGCCGATCTGATTAGCGCCGCCTCTCTATCCACACCCGAGACCATTGCATTCATGGCCACTCATGGTCGTGGCCTAATCTGCGCTCCCCTCACTCGTGAACGTGTGGAAAATCTCACGCTTCCTCCGATGTCCCGGAGAAACCGCGAAGAGCACCGCACGGCTTTCACGGTATCGGTGGATGCTGCAAAAGGGATTACCACTGGAATTTCTGCCGCCGACAGATCGAGGACCATATCGCTGCTCGCGGACGAAGGGACATCATCGGAGAGCCTCGTCCAACCCGGTCATGTCTTTCCGCTACAAGCGGAAGATGGTGGCGTTCTCCGCCGGGCTGGGCATACCGAGGCTGCTGTCGATCTTGCGCGGATTGCAGGCCTGCCGCCCGCTGGAGTGCTCTGCGAGATAATGCACGAAGATGGCACCATGGCCCGGGTTGGCGACCTTGGAGAGTATCAGGAAAAGCACGGTCTCAAGGCATGTACGATCGCTCAGATCATCGAGTATCGCCGCCGTACCGAGCGCCTTGTTGAGTTTGAGGAAACTATCAATCTTCCAACTGACTACGGCGATTTTTCCTGCCACCTCTACAGAGTCCTCACCGACGGATCTCATCATGTCGCACTGACCCGAGGAGAGATCGATCCCAGCAAATCGCTTTTGGTCCGAGTGCATTCGGAGTGCTTAACCGGCGACGTCTTCACTTCACGCCGGTGTGATTGTGGCAGCCAACTTCACACCGCTCTTGCTCAAATCGCAAAGGAGGGAGGCGCTCTGCTTTACCTGCGTCAGGAGGGGCGAGGCATAGGGCTCGCCGCGAAAATCCACGCCTACAAGCTGCAGGAGGAAGGGCTCGATACCGTGGAAGCAAACGAAAAACTGGGCTTTGCTTCGGACCTTCGCCACTATGGTGTGGGCGCGCAAATCCTCCACCACCTCGGGGTTCGCAAGATCCGCCTGCTTACCAACAACCCTAAGAAAGTCGTGGGCCTTGAAGGATATGGCCTAGAGATTATCGATCAAATCCCTATTCGCTCCGAGGCAAATCCGCACAACAAACGCTATCTGGATACCAAGCGTGACAAGCTTGGACATCACCTCTAGAAGCGGCTTTCATCGGATCTGAAATGCTTCTCAGCCGATAGTCTCTCCCACCTACCACAATGTCCCAAGCGCTTCCACGAAAGCCCCGCATCCTTCAGACCAAGACGGGAAAGCTCGCGATTGTCGCATCGAAATACAACGAAACGTACAGCGACAGCTTAGTAGAAAATGTCATCAGTGAACTCAGCGAGTACCTTCCAGAAACCCGCGTAGACCTTGTTAGAGTCCCGGGCGCCTTCGAAATCCCAGTCACAATCAAGGCCCTCCTTGAGCTCGAGAGGCCGATCTGCGTGATCGCTCTTGGCGTTATCATCAAGGGCGAAACCTCACATGCAGACCTCGTCGCCCGCAATGTGACGGACGCGCTCCAACAGCTTGCCCTTGAATACCGAACCCCCGTAATCCACGAGGTTCTCCTTGTCGAAGACGAGGCCCAGGCTCACATGCGCTGCATTGGAGATAAGATTAACCGCGGAACCGAAGCTGCTCGTACCGCAGCAGCGATGGTGGATGTCTTCTCAGAACTCGACAGTAAGGGAAGCCTTCGATTCCAAACAAAGAATGCCTGAGTCTTCACGTCGCCGCATGCGGGAAGCAGTGGTACAGTTTCTGTATGCGTTGCAACCTTCCGAGCCTCTCCCAGAGAGCCTCGACCCATCGGTCCTGCACCTGTTGCTGGAATCATTGCGAGATAGATCCACGAAGGCACGCGCCAAGGCGACATTGCACCTTCAGCAGGGACGAGAGAACTTCCTTGAGTCTTTCCATCATATCTTGAGCCCTCTGGACCTTCTTGGGAGTTCAGATGCCTCCGACGATATCGGATTGCACCTCAGGGAATGGAAGCTGGAAGAGGAACGCCTTCAGGAACATCTCGAAAACATTCGCCGTGAAATCAACGGGAACAAAGATCCGTCACGGTTAAGAGAGAGCATGAGGGGCGCCAGCCAAAGCAACCGCGCCTCTATGGCTGCAGCAGAGGCCACCGCAGAATCCACTCCAACACTTCCCGCATTGCGAGAAGCGCAAAAAATGGCCGCTGAACTGCAGAGTAAAATCACCCCTCTCGCACATCGACTTTCTCTCTCTTTAGGCAACGAGGAGACAGAATTACCCGAACTCAGCGCCGTCGCTAAGGCAGAGAGGGAACTCGCCAACGCCTCGAGTTCCATTGAGGCATATTACGGACAACTCCGGTGCCACCTCGAGAAAGTTGACAGCGAGTTGGCTGCTGTTATCGAGAATTACTCCCCCGAACGCCTTGATCGTGTTGACAGAGCAATCCTTCGTCTTGGAGGCTATGAGCTCCTCTTTGATCCTGGCATCCCCAGTGCTGTGGCCATTAATGAAGCGATTGAATTAGCACGCGCCTTCGGCACAACCGACTCCCCCAGCTTCGTCAATGGAATCCTTGATCAGCTGGCAAAAAAGAGGCACGGCACGGTCACTGAACAGTGAAACCGGGTTATTTGTCTGCCTGCAGGTGCCTCGAACGACTCCCTCGGCCATGGGCCTCCTCACTTCGCAAGCATCCCCTCGACGGTAAGATCGACAAAGGACCCGGGACCACCGATGTATCTGATCTTTCTCTCCGCGTCTAAAACGTAAACGATAGGAAGATCTCTGACTCGGAACTGAGAATGAATTCGACCATCTTCATCGCTAAAATTTCGCCATGGAATCGTATTATTCGCACGCAGACCTCTAAGAACCGCCGGCGAATCAGAAGTAACTCCGATAAGATCTACTCCACGCTGACCATGCTGCTCATGAAGTTTGCTCAACAGGCTGAGACCGCGCTCAGCCTCTCTCATTCTGGTGTGCCAGAAAGCCAGCACGATCACCTTCCCCTTCAGCATACTCAGCTTGAATGGCTCTCCTGACGAATCCCTTCCAATCGCATCCGGGGCCGTCCGCCCCTTGGTTAGATTCTGGATGATAAAAATTTCGTCCATCGCGAGCTTTGAAACCGTGGTATCTCCAACCTCAACTTCATGAGCCTTGATGATTGCACTTCGGAGGCGAGCAATTCTCCTCTCCATAATTTCAGGGTCATCACCCAAACCCTTGAGCATCATCGCAATTGCAAGAGACGCCTGCCCCTGCACCTCTCCACTGGGATTCTGAGCCTCCACTTTTTCAACAACCTTCATGATTGCGGGGTCTGATTGACTTGTAAGGGCCAGACAAAGCATCCCAACTTTTGCGCTCTGGTAATGCACTGTGCGCAGGGCCTCAACAATGCGGGCCGCTCTGGAGACAGCACTTCCCTCCTCTCGCCCGACTGAGTAGACTGGAGCTCTCTCAAGCAACCAGACACAATAGTCTATCGCCCACTCTTGATCGAGAGCCCCTTTTATCGCATTCCACATAAGCCCCCCATGATGTGATGAGACCGGGCGATTCGCCCAGACGTTCAATTGCTCTTCGGGCGCAGCAATCGCAAGCTTACCAGCCCACTCCTCAAGAGCCTTTTCGTAAGAAGACCGAATTCGCAACGCCTCCTCGGGTGTTCCTCCTCTGGTCGAAGACAGACCAATTACACCGAGAAGTAGCAGCAGCAGGATTAAGCGCATCACTCCTCGATCATAACTCTTGAGAATGATCTGCCAACCGGCAATCGTGCCAGTTCACGAGACACTTCCGTTCTACAGGGAGGCTTGAACCACTCGAAGCAACCTCTTCTTAGAGAAGCCATTATTTTTTGAACTCACTCAGGATGTTTTCTTGGCCAGACGTGCGGCCAGTTCTTCCCAGTGATCCCTTCCCACAATATAGCCCACACAGTCGTCACTCCCACATAAACAGGGGTGATCCTCGTAGTTTTCGATATCAAATCCGTAATCAAAGGTCAGCTCCTCCCCATTGGCTATATCTCTAAGGGAATAGAGAAAAATCTGCTTATCCTCAATCCAAGCCTCGCAATTCGGAGCGCATGAATGATTCAGGAGACGAGCTGTATTCCAAGGCATGTTCCCATCAAGGTCCCATTTCTTGTTGAGGGTGAAGATGTAAACCGCCGCATCCCCTGTCTTTTCAGCATGTTCCATCTGCGCGTTCGCGCGCCTTTCACTCTCTTCCTTATCAATCCTCTCTCCAAGATATTCGATGATCTTCTTCCCAACCGGGATGTCTTTGATCGCATACACCCCTGTTCCATGAATTTCAGAGGATCGAGCCTCACAATATTCACTTTTCGCACGCTCTTTCAACTGCTCCAGTTGGCGCCTCTTACGCGCTTTTTCCTTGAGGCTTCCCCCTTTTTGGCTCCCCTTTTTCCCTCCGTCTCTGTTCTTCGCTGATTTACCCATGAGCTATTCGCCGCTTTGCCGCCTTTCAATTTGAATTGGTTCGACCAGTACTGGCTTTCATCGCCCTCGCCCGAGTTCACCACCTCCCACCTTGGGGATTCCAAGAAGGCCGAGATCTTCCGGAAGACCCGGGAAAAAGCTCCGAAGATCCGCAATACTACAATTACGCCCATCGATAAAATACCAATCAGCAGTCCCCTTCCTGTTCACTGCCACCTGAAATCCTGTGGTTTCGATCCGGCGAGCTAGTCGCGTCTGAGGATCAATAATACGATATTCAGCCCTGGTCGGGACAAAGACCAACCACTCCAAATACATATTTACATCATTCCCACTCCTGTCCTTGCCTCGCAACAGGACCACCTCGTGGGCGCCGGTTGGCTCGCCAACCTCATACTTCAGCATCGAAATCCCCTGGCTTGCCATCTTAGCCGGGATATCCGCCAAACGCCTTGCCAGCTCCGCCTGTCCTCCCGCAAGCCTCTTAGCTGCCCTGTTTTTCCAGCGAGGATACATGCGATCAAGAGCGACGCTGTAATCTCCCTTGAGAACCTGCTGACCCATCACCCGGGTAGCATCCACCGCCTGATCAAGGACCTCCTTGGGTACCTTTTCAGTATTTTCAGGCTTGGCTGATACGCCGCCACCTCCCAGCAACGCCACAATCAGCAGCATCAAAAGCGTCCGGCTCACGGGAGATTTCTGGGGCAAGTCGGACTCCTCGTCAAGCACCGCGAACCTGTCAATCTTGACTTCAAACTTCACCACATACCCCACCTCGCCCATGGAGGAACTCCGGTCTCGTTAAATAACGAAATGATATTTGATCTTACGATCTTGTCTGTCCTAATAGTGGACGACATGGCGAAACAGGCGCTTGGAAAGGGATTAGGAGCTCTCATAAAAAAACCGACTGCGAAGAAAAACGCTCCGGCCGGAAAGAAAAAGCAGGCAACGTCAGCGAGCAAAAAACGCGCCAAATCCAAAGGCCCTAAAAACTCCGAATCCGAGGTCGCTGAAGTCCCGATTCAGGAAGTCGTAACCAGCCCTCTTCAGCCAAGAGGTGAAATCCCGGAGGCCAACCTCGAAGAACTCGTCGAATCCATTCGGGCTCACGGTGTGATTCAGCCTCTGATCACTCGAAGAGTGAGTGGAAAATACGAGCTCATTGCAGGAGAGCGGCGCTGGCGGGCGTCTCAAAAACTGGGCCTTGCCACCGTTCCGGTAATCCAGCGTAAGGCCACGGACCGGGAAGTCCTCGAGATGGCTCTCGTGGAAAACCTCCAGCGCCAGGACCTCAATGCGATAGAGGAAGCCAACGGCTATGTCAAACTAGCCAAGGAGTTCGACATGAAGCAGGATGAAATCGCAAAGCGTGTCGGGAAGTCACGCGCGACCGTAGCAAACTCCATGCGGCTGCTCGATCTTCAGAAGGACGTTCAGAAGTTTGTAGCGGACGGACTAATCACCGTCGGACACGCAAAAGCTATCCTCGGCATCAAAGTAAAGCGCGATCAGCGAACAGTGGCGGACCAGGTGATGCGTCAGCGACTCACCGTTCGAGCGACTGAAAAACTCGTCCAAAAACTCCAAGCTGGTGAGAACTCGCGTTCTGGCGGGGAGAAGAGCAACGCTTCAGACCCCGAAACCGAAGCTATGCTCCGGGCACTAACCTCTCGACTGAGAGAGCATTTTACCACTCATGTCTCAATATCCCACTCCCCTAAAAAGGGTCGCATAGAGCTCGAGTATTATGGGAACGATGATCTTGGCAGGCTTCTCGAACTGCTTGGAGTTCCCCCCGAAGAGCTGTAACCACAGCCCTTTGTCCTCTTCATGTACGGCGACTCCAACAGCAGGTGGACTGTGCAACAATTTACCTGTGCCGGACTTTCCGTGTTCTTGCTCGTTCAAGGCTGCTCGAAAGAATCAACCAATCTTCCCCCAGAACGAGAGCTCACCGGCGGTCGTGCTGCCTACGCACACACGCGAGCGATCGTCTCGCTCGGCCCCCGGCCACCCGGCTCAGCAGCACTGAAAAAAACGCGGGAGTATATTGCTTCAGAACTAGAGAAGTATGGATGGGAAACGTTTCTCCAACCCTTCACTAAGACGGTCGCCCCGATCGGGAAGCGAGTAGAGTTCACAAATCTGATCGCCCGCCATAGTGGGTCTACGCACTCTCAAATCAAGGTCCTGCTTGGCGCCCACATTGACTCTAAATACTATCCAGATCGCCGCTTCTTAGGAGCTGACGATGCAGCCTCTGCTGTAGGAGTGATCCTAGAAATTGCGCGACGTATCGGTAACGACCCTGAGAAGGCATCCAGAGTAGAGCTTGTTTTTTTCGATGGAGAAGAAGCCTTCGGCCAGAACATTAGCCCCAATGATGGACTTTACGGGAGCAAGTATTACGCGGAAAACTGGCGAAAGTCCGTAGAGAAACCTGCCGCTGGCATTATTCTCGACATGGTAGGCCACCGGAATCTCGCTATTCGATACCCCTCCGACACTCCAGCTTTCCTTGAACAGGAACTACTGAAAGCAGCGCGAAATGCAGGTGCCGAAGACAGATATAAGAAAGCCCTCAACCCAATTCTCGACGACCATGTCCCCCTGAATAATGCGGGCATTCCAACGCTGGATATTATTGGTGATTTCTCGCAATTCTTCTGGTGGCATACAGAAGCTGACAATCTTAAGCGTATCTCCACCGAGAGCCTCGATATAAGCCTCAGGGTTGCCTCCGAGATTCTCGGAAATCTACTCGTAGAGTAGAAACTCTACCCGTTTCACTGACTCCTCTATTTTTTTCTTCGTTCAGGTTGAGGGATCCCCGGTGGTGTCTACACTGGGGATTCATGCCCGGCCAACGCCACTCACTGGTTCTCGCCCTTGCCGTTGCTGTCGCTTGTCTTACCCACAACGCGGAGCTGGCCGCATTGCCCCCTCTTGACGAGATCATGGGTCTTTCCTCAGGAAACTCTGTTCAGTTCAACCCTGAGAACCCCAATCATGAATACGTGGCTCGGTTGGGATATCTCGGACATACGATCTCAGATGATGGAGACTACCAATATTGATACGATATCATAAGTGGCCACTGGGCATGGACCAGAGATGTTTCATTCTGGATCAGTAACGCTGATACCATCACCAATCTCAGCGAGAACAATTATACTGAGACCGGTGTCGAATGCGTCCTGGAGCATTGGTAGGGTGTCCCCATGGCCTCGGTCAGAATGGATATCTGGGGTGGGCACCGCGATTCTCAGAACAGCCCTTCTCACGGCATTGGAAATTCGTGGGACCTGACGACAAGCCATCCAGACCCCCTTATCAACCAGTTCCACGAACCGAATGACTATGCGGCACCCGGATTTTTCAGTGGTCAGCCCTCTGCGCTCTACTGGGGACCACCCTCTCGTGTCGAAGACTCCCTCTCGCTTTCTGACGGCACTCGGTCTGGAAATTCGAAAAGAACCACTACGCCCGGCTAGCCAATAACAACGTCCTCTATCCATTCGCTGGCCTCTGCGGCACCTTTATCATCGAAAGCACTAACCCGCCGGCTGACGACTCCTTTGGCTGGTCGACCTATCACAACACCACCGTGGATGGCTCCCGCTCGCAAGTCACCGCGTATGGATACCTGCCTGGACCCGGAAACGGGGTATCAGAAAAAGACCTCGTCCTCGAAATACGACGCACGGGGGAACTCCTTGATTTTTCGTGGAACGGCGAGGACGGAAAGCAGTATGACCTAGTCAGTAGCCAGAGCCTCAGAACCCCTCCCGCAAGTTGGGAGCCATACAACGACGGAGAAATTGAATTCGCCAACATCCCGGATGCAGGAACCGGAATGAACACCCTTCGCGGAGTTCACCTGATTGGTGCGAAACGCTTTTTTGCCATTGTGGAAGAAGACCTTGGCACCCTGCTTAACGAAAATTTTGACAGCGTTGAAGGCCTACCCCCGGGATGGGCAACTATTGGATCTGGATCAACCGCGTGGGAGATCGGCATCCCTGGCGAGACTCTCTTCGGGCCGATAGCTGCTCGCAGCATCCCTCATTGCGCAGGTACTAACCTTTCTGGAGACTACACGGGGTCTCAGGACATTTCTCTCATTACGCCGGCAATCCAGATCCCGGCATCTGGAGCGACCCTCAGATACCGGCAGTGGCTCGACACAGAGGGCGATGGGGATGCCGGCACAATCCGGGTTCTTGACGCCGATAACAACAATCGTCTCATCGAGGAAATCGTCGGTAATATTGAATGGAATGACACTGCCTGGGACACTCCTCAACCTGTGATCCTCCCCAATTCAGTAAGCGGGAAACGTATCCGCCTTGAATTCCGATTTGTCAGTAATGATTCTGACCCTCAGAGCTTTGCAGGCTTTTACCTCGACGACATTGTTGTCCAGTCAAATTGATTTGATTACGGAGAACTCCTCATCAACGATCAACTTTCAACTGGGCACCACTCCAAATTACAGCCATGTCCCTAACGTTTTCAATTGCCTCACTTTGTCTAGGCTCCGCCCTCCTTACCTCCGCGCTCTCGCTGGGAGCTGGCGCAGAGGAGGCGGAACTGAAGGAGGACTTCGCTTTCTTTCAAGACCCGACGTGCGTGGTTCTCAAAACTCAAGTGGGAAAGAGGGATCTTACCCGCTTCAAAACTACTCTTCTCCGGAACGTAGCAAGACAACTTCTTGAGGGAAGCTACGACACAAGACATCGAGCCGCCTCCTATCAAGCCTACCCGTCACCCTCTGCGCTCCAGCGCATGATCAAGCTTGGGGATGGGTTCAGCCGCTACGAGAACATCACTGGCATCTACCTCGAAGCTGGCCGTCATGTTGTCCTCGTTGGAGACACAGGTGGCAGAAAAATTTCTCTTTTGATTCCTGAATGGATGCGGAAGCCTCCCCCGGGAATTGAGCCCTCGAAAGACCCCGCTGGCTGGGGACTGAAGCGCCAGGAAATCGGCATCAGGCCCGGTCTGAACACCATTGAAGTCAAGAAGTCCGGGTTGGTCTACCTGAACTACTATGACCAGAAACCCGAGCAGGCTCCTCGGATTTTGGTTCACTTCCTGACTGGCAAGGTGAATGGATACTTCGATAGCAGCCAACACGACAACGAGGATTGGAACAAGCTTCTCGATAATGCCGTAGCCCCCATTCTTGATGCCCGTGGCAAGCACATCCAAGTCGCTTACCCCGTAGAGTGGTTTAACGTTCACACCCGGGGGAAGGGAGCGGAACTCATGCGGAATTATGACACACTCCTCCTTCACCATTACACTATTCTGGGTCTGGTCAAATACGACAAGATCCCACCGAACCGCATTCTCGCGAGAGTCAATTACAACTACTACATGTTCAGGGACCGTGACGGAGTCGCCTATTTTGGAAACAAGGGAACCATGCGAATGGTGGCAGATCCCGACGTCGTAACCAAGGGAGACCCCTGCTGGGGATTCTGCCACGAGGCAGGCCACGTCCTTCAATTACGACCTCAGATCACTTGGGGCGGAATGACTGAAGTAAGCTGCAACATCTTTTCGATGTACACTGGCGGCAAGATGGGTAATGCAAGCCGCCTCGCCAACCAGGACAACTATACCAAAGCACGAAAATCGATCATTCAATCTGAGCCAAAGATCTCCTATCTCCAGGACCCAGACGTCTTCAACCGTCTCGTACCTTTCTGGCAGTTGCACTTGTTCTTCACGAAACACGGCCACCCTGACTTCTATGCAGACGTGATGGAGGAAATGCGTAAACAGCCTGATGCTGGACGGGGAAACGATTCCATTCGTAATCAGTTCCAATTCGTCCGTATCTGCTGTGATGTAGGCAAAGTGGACCTGACAGAATTCTTTGAGCAATGGGGCTTCTTTCGAGCAGGAGAGATCAAATTGAAGGATTATCGTAATTATCATTTCGTCGTGACGCCTGAAATGATCGATGAAACCCGCTCTTATATCGCCCGGAAGAACTATAAAAAACCTGCAGAGGACCTGACCCTCCTTCGTGACTAATACTATTTCAAGAGGCCCTTCATTGTACAGGGCTCTCAGCTGAACTCTCCCTGCCCGTGAAAGCGCTGATACCCCTTTTAGTAGGCATTGTGGTTACCGGCTGCAGAGAGGCAGAAGAACTTCAGGATGCGACGGCAGAGACTGGGTTGGAGATTCATGTTATTGCATCCTACCATGGTCGAGTGGCACTCGACCTCACAGATCAAGCCTCCGGCCGGTCTGAGATGATCATCCGTAGTCAAGCCGACTATGAGGGCTTTGTGACCAAGATTCCAAAGCGTCAAATCACGAGAACCAAGCCAGCACCTCCAAGCGAGGATCCTTTACTCAAGCAGCCATCTATTGATTTCGAGAACTCCATGATGCTGGTGGCCATTCGATCCGACTCGATGTATGTCACACCTGAATTCAAGTCTATTACCTCTGACAAAAATGGACTCTCGGCTCGCATTACTGACCCAGAATTAGGAGACACCAAAGCGCTGAATCAACAGGAGGGCATCGGCACGTATCAGGCCGTCATCATTCCTCATCGTGAAGGATCCATTAAATTCATAAGGTAAGCCATCATTCAGTGAGACCCAGTCCAATCGGATGCCTCGACACGCTTACCCAATTTCCCGTGCAAGCCTGAGGCACCCATTATCGTTCCTATCCTCGATGAAGCCGTTGCCACCATTGATCCTGGCTCTGTTGCTGACCGGGTGCACCGAGAACACCTCAACGGACGCACTCGAAAGCACTCCTACCGCGCCGAATATCGCTGCAGTGACAGTAGCCGAGCCGGTCCTGTTTGTCGCTGCCGGACTAAATACCAACGGATCACTGGTCAGAAATTATCAACGCGGCCTACAATACGCCATCGAGTATTTCGGCCGCTACGGGCCATATTATGTCTATTTACTGGGATCCGATAGCGAGCAAAGCGTGCGCCACATCTATCATCAGCGAGCCCTGACCCGAGCCAATCCGGATGCTCGTCTGGGCTCTCCGGAAGAACAAACGCAGGAGTTCCTCAGCCGACCAAATGTCGTTAACGAGATAAGATCCGTTTTATCGGGCAAGGCGGAAGGAGGACTGACATGGACTCAGGATCCTCCGATTCTCTACGAGGATGTCACGACGAACGCTCACGGCAGAGAGAAGGACCCGGTTGAAAATACATGGGGAGCTCTTCATGAGTACCACCATGTCTTTCAGATAGCCCACTGCGACACCAAGCAGGAGCGAACCTCTGAAAAAAATATCAACTCGTGGATATCGGAGGGCATGGCGACCTACAGCTCTGCTAAGTTCATGGGAAATCTGGGACTCAGCGATTTCGAGGACTACATGCTTCAGCTGAGAACCTCAGGAGCCAACATTGGTCGCCCTAGCATTAACGAGTTCCTCCGTGAAAGTTCCGACTGGCAACTGCATGACGAGGGGTATTGGGATACAGGTGAATTCGCACAGGTCTACTACATGCTAGGGGCCTGGGCCACCGCATACCTCATTCACGTTCTTAAAGTCGAAGAGGAAATCGTGTTGAGGGACTGGTATTACGATATTCCCCGGATGGGAAAATCTGCAGCGTTCAGGAAACACATGGGCGTATCCCTCACTGAGTTCTACGGGAAATTTGACGCGTTTATTCGACAGACGGATGATGTAGTCATGCAAATATTTGACGGTCAGACAGAAGACAACTGAAGGCTCTTCCACCCACAGCGAAAAATGACACCGCGTTACGTATTCCTCATTCCCCTCTTCTTTTCATGTTTCCAACTGAAGGCTTCTCAGCCGTTTCATATTTACTCTCCAAGTTCGAAGGAAAATACGCTTTGGATTGTGAAGGCAACACCGCGGGGAGAACGCCTCGATCTGCAGCTCGCTACAAAGGTGAATCTCGATTTTCCCGGTCGTGTCATCACCGCGCATCCAAGCAAACCACTACTTTACGTCACGGCCACGGGTGGGGATCCCGGCAAGGTGCCGGGAGCGGCAGTATACCTGACAGAGGACGGCTCCTACCAGAAGCATCAGAACATCAACTTCAATGACGGAGCCTGCTATCTTTCCCTCGACAACAAAAACAGGCACCTACTCGGAGTCAGCTATGGGAACGGCCGGCTCAATGTCTACCCACTTGACGACCAGGGAATACCCGGGAAGGCCATTACCACGGTGGACGAGGGCAAACGGGAAGCCCACTGCGTCCTCCTGCCCCCGGATGGCAAGAACATCTACATACCCTACGTAAAGGGAAACCTTGCCCTCCTGCAGTATGCCTACGACGGGAAGACCGGAAAGATCACCCCCCTCGAACCCAAGGACGCCAAGCCTCCCCTCGGATCAGGACCCCGCCACATGGCCTACCACCCCACCCTCCCAATGGTCTATTTCAGCAACGAGCAGGGCATCGGCCTGTCCTCCTACCGACGGGAAGCCAATGGCCAGCTCAAGGTGGAACAGGACATAAGCATCCTGCCCCCCGGCATGTCCAAGATAGGTCTCAGCGCATCCGACCTTCTCATCACCCCGGACGGGAAATACCTCTTTGCCGGCCTGCGCGGGCACCGCCAGGAGTTTGACCGCATCTCCCGCTACCGTGTGCTGGAGGACGGAAAGGCCGAGTTCCTTGGCCTGACTGAGGCCGACAAAATCCCTTGGGGTCTGACTCTCTCTCCGGATGGAAAATTCTTACTGGTCTCCGCTACCGTCGGGGCAAGCCTTAGCGCTTACAGGATCTCCCCGGACGGCGGCTTGAAGAAAGTGGCATCACTGGCATGGGACCCGAGGATGTCCGACTTGATCGCCAGATAACGCTCGAAGATCCTTCTCTTTCCCAAGCGCCCCCTTTTTATTGGCATCAAAGTCGCTACCTCTCGGTCTTTCTATCACTCTCCGTCTTTACGTCTCCCCCAAGGACCATTCCAAGCTCTTCCGCCCGTCCGGCCGGCAGCTCCATGATACTGACCTTGCGAAAATGGATCTCGGCACCTTCCGCTTCGAGACAGAGAAAGCCCTTTCGTCCATCTGCCTCTCGGATACCGTTTACAAATTTTCCGTTGATGGAGAGCTTCACAGTTCCGTCGACAGCGACAACCACGTAGCGATTCCATTCCCCCTTGCCCTTGCAGCGCATCTCATAGGACATACTACGGTTGCCTCGCGGATTCTCGGGAACAGCCTTCATCCCGCCCGCACCAAATAATTCCCCGCTAACGTAACCCAGGTGGCGCGGCTTCCCGTTTCGGTGGGCATGAATGTAGGGCCACTCCAATTCCAGCATCTGCACCTCCATACCCCGGGGCAACCTGTTCCCTTCTGGCTTCGCATCACTCCAGAGAAAAACTCCCGAATTTCCTCCCGCTTCCATATGGCGCCACTCGACGACAAGGATGAAATTCTCATACATCTTCGTTGATCTCATCACTCCGATTGGCTTACCGGTGCAAACTAGGAGACCGTCCTTAACTGACCAAGTATCGGGTGAAGTATTCACATCGATCCAATTGGTCAGATCCTTACCGTTAAACAAATCCACGAACGCAAGTTCGCCTGATTGCTCTGATTCACTTTCATTTGCGAGACTCGCAACCACGAGTGCGAAGAAAAGCGTTACTGCTGCCACGGAACGGAATGTGCGCATCCCTCAAGCTAGCTTCTCGACATCACGAAGCAACCCTGCACAGGCAGTAGTTCCTGTTCCGATCAAAATCTCATGCATCGGGTCCGACGGACCGTGACAGAGTCTTGACGAAAAGGAAAGCCCCTCTCAAAGTCAGGATCTGCTGGTTGCGGCATTTTGTGCCCCTCTGGCGGTGGTCACGAAACCACCAAATCTAATAGCGATGAGCCCGCGGCCGATGCGCATTTAAGATAAAGGAGCATAAGAAAATTTAAAGACGAGGTCTTCTGGCTCGTAGGACCGTTTATCCCTCTCTCCCAGCCGTTGACACCTTCCTATCGGTCCCTCGAATTCATAGCCCGAAATTGCCAGTCGCGCGGGAGCGAAAACACCAAGAGCTCCCGGAAATTCTTTGTCATTTCACAAATTATGAAAATACATGTCATCACATGGATAAGCTGTGTGACCTTTATCAGCTATACTGCCGCTCGGTCAGAAACTGAACCGCCAGTATGGTCAGCGAAGCCGGATCGAGAAATCACGATCAGCATGGTTCCCGCAAAGATGGCATATGACACGACACTGCTTCGTGTCCGACCAGGAGCAAAGGTTAAGCTGAATCTCAAAAATCCAGATGACCTCGAACACAACCTTGTTCTCATAAAGAATGACCCCGAGGATCCGCAGGGTGAACGCTTTGCCGCACAATGCATCGAACTCGGGGCCGACGGCCCTAAGCTGGCATGGACTCCTGACAGCCCAAGGGTTTTGGCAAAATCCGGAATGGTAGGCCCGAAGAAAGAGCACGAGATGTTCTTCAAGGCGCCTAGCGAGCCTGGTGATTACCCATACCTTTGCACCTTCCCGGGACACTCAAAGTTGATGCGAGGCATTCTTAAAGTTGGAAGCAGCGACCCCATATTCAGCAACCTGTCTTACAAAGTGTATGCGGGAGAGTTCAGAAAGATCCCCGATTTCAGGCAACTGACCCCAATAAAGACAGGCAATGCCGAATGGATAGACGTAAGGACGCTTATCGGTGGCGAGGACGGTCGAGCAATTCTCTGGGAGGGCACCTTTGAGGTCAGGACAGAAGGCGAGTGGCAGTTCTATCTCGGTTCAGATGATGGTGCGGAACTCATCATCGACGGCAAAGGCGTAGCCAGAAACGGCGGGAACTATTTTTTTCAGGTAAGAAAGGCGAAAGTCAGGTTGGAACCGGGCATCCACACAATGCGCCTTGCCTATTTCGAAGGCGGTGGACCCGAGGCCTTGTCTTTGGTCGCCGACCTCAAAGGGGCTGAGGACATGATCTTCACTCCTGATATTACCGCAAAGACTGGTGCGCGGAGGGCCTGGCCAGGACCAAAGATTGTCAAACTGCGAAAGCCCGATGAGGCGCTTGTATTCAGAACATTCCTCCGGGGTCGCTCATCGAGGTCGATCGCAGTCGCATACCCAGGTAAGGTGAACATTAACTGGAGCGCAGACTCCATGAATTTGGATCAGCTCTGGCGCGGAGACTTTGTGAATGCCGCGTCCAACTGGAATACCCGGGGCGGAGGCAGCAACATTGCAGGTAAGGACACGGTCAGCCCTACCGGCGGGATGGCACTGCAGGTATTGGAAAGCATCGACGATCCTTGGATCGACTATTCAGTCGGCAGCTCGCGCTACGAGAAAGACAGGGGCCCAGAGGAGTCCAAAGAGCTGATTAACTATGGGATTCCCCATCCAGACTATGAGTTCAAGGGATACGAGCTGGATGCCAATCGCTTTCCTACCTTCTGCTATACCTTCAAGGGAGTAGAGGTCGAAGACCACTACCGCCCCACGACCATGGACGGCATCGAGGCACTGAAGAGAACTGTGGTGATTCGTGGAGACCTACCATTAAACACCCATTTCCTCGCCGGGGTAAAAGGTGATTTTTTCAAGCTCCCCGACGGCTCCTATAAAATCAATGAACTGATGGCGGTAAAGATTGAGGGAGCTACCCCCCTGATTCGCAGTTCCGAGGCGCGAATGGTCAAGCCCCCAGCAAGGAAAACCGAACCCGTGAAGGAAACACGCAAGGAACTGCTTGTCCCCGTGAAGGGGGATCAAACCATAATAGTTACCTACCGGTGGATGACCGCTGGACAATTGGACCAATAAGAAACGACAAGCGATGATAAACAGAAATATTGTATTCCTGAGTGCCCTCTGGGCGGGCTTGGCGGCAGCGCAGCAAGCAAAAGAGTCCGATTACTACAAGGTGACCACCTTTGAGATTCCCAAAGGTGAGGTTGTCGAGGCCACGGGCTTTGCCGTCATGGACGACGGCAAGGTGGCCGTTTCTTCGAGACGGGGTCAAATCTGGACGATCGATAATGCTGATCAGTATCCTGACAAACCCGCCAAGTGGAACCTTTTCGCTGAATACCTTCATGAGCCACTTGGAATCGCCTTTCTCGATGGATGGCTTTACGCGACTCAGCGACCCGAGGTAACTAGGATGAAGGACATCGATGGTGACGGCAGAGCTGACAAATACGAGACTGTGTCAGATGACTGGGGGGTCAGTGGAGATTATCATGAATTTACGTTCGGTTCCCGTTTCGATCCGGACGGCAACATCTGGACGGTTCATTGTCTCACCGGCTCCTACACCAGCGAGGCGCTCTACCGTGGGTGGGTCATCAAGGTAAACAAGGACGGCACCGCAATGCCCGCTGCCTGTGGTGTCCGCTCTCCGGGTGGAATCGGGATCAATCTGCAAGGAGATGCGTTTTACACCGACAATCAAGGGACATGGAATGGATCCAGCTCGCTCAAGTGGGTTAAGCCCGGATCGTTTCTGGGTAACCCCAACGGAAATCACCATTTTAAACACACCGGCAAGGTGATGGGCGATCGACCACCGGAACCAAATTACAGTGGCGATGGAAGAGTAATGGAAGCAAGGAAGCTGATCCCCACCTACGTCCCGCCGGCGGTCGTTCTGCCCCATGGCAAGGTTGGACAGTCGCCAACGGCGGTCGAACCCGATTCAAGCGAAGGGAAATTCGGTCCTTTTGCCGGGCAGATGTTCGTAGCCGAACAGACCTATGGACAAGTCCAGAGGGTCTTTCTGGAAAAGGTGAACGGGATTTATCAGGGGGCTGCATTTCACTTCCTGAAGGGCTTCAGCTCAGGAAACATCGGTCTGATGATTACCCCGGAAGGCAAGATGTATACCGGTGGGAGCAATCGGGGCTGGGGCTCTTGGGGAACCAAGCTCGATAGCGTGGAACGGATCGACTGGACCGGGAAAATACCGTTCGAGATTCACCAAATGCGCGCACGTTCAGACGGATTCGAGCTGACCTTTACCCGCCCGATCAATCCTGCTTCAGCAAAGCCTTCCTCGTTTTCATGCTCGGCGTATACCTATCGCTACTCAAAAGGATATGGCAGCCCAGAACTGGAAAACATCGACCCTGAAATCGAGGTCGTTTCTGTGGCAGACGACGGCTTGAGTCTCCGAATTAAGCTCACGCCGCTCACTAAAGGGCATGTTCATGAGTTGGCGGCACCTGGCCTGAGAAGCATCAAGGGCTTACCTCTCTTACACGAGACCGCCTACTACACGTTGAACGAAATTCCGCAATAGTTTGAGTCAGAACCTTTCGAGCACGATCCCGGCAGCTGAACCATAGATCAATCCGGTCATCATATCTCACGATTTTCAAACAGATCCAGAATCTAGAATTAGTTTTTTCCTTGGACAATGGCCGGAGAGCAGTCAGCTCCACAGTTTTCGCTTGCGATCCGCTGCTCCTGACTTCCAAGAACGCTCATAAAGACTCAGTGCTAACAGTTGCGACAGGACTCATTAGCCGCTAGCTTGAGACTCATCGATTACTCATCTTGAAATCCTGTCATCTGAGCGTCTTGATCGTCTGTGCGTTTGCTGCTCCAGCACTCGCCGACCTTCTAGTTGATTTCAATTCGACCTCGCAAGATGGAGGGCCGCACCCTCAAGCGGGCTACAGCTCATACGATGCGGCACACGAAGCGTCGGGTGACTTTGTCAATGCGCGAAATTACACAGCCTTCGGAACGAGTGTTGCTCTGACCGTAGATTACCCGGATTCCAGCGACAGCAGGGTTCAGCAGATGATTGACCGTGGAGGAGGAAACGATGCGAACTGGACCGGCGCCAAGCTTGATCTCATTACAGATTGGATAGGAGTGGACACCCGCACCAGCAACGGCGGCAACGGAAACTATGACGAGATCAACGGCAACCCAACCCGGATTACCTTTACCTTGGAAAACATTCCACCTGGCACTTACCGCTGGCGCTCCTATCACCACGATACCGAGCACATGAATGGGCTGTTCGTCGTCGATTATTCCACCGATGGGGGAGGTTCCTACCAAAGGGTAGAAGGCCCACTACCTTCCGGAGCATTCCGCCAGACTGACAGCACTCGCGGCGGAATCCCGGAATCCGACATGGTCTATCGTGGACCCGATCCAGAAAGCTTGCCCTCGACCGTGGAGTTCGACTTCGCGACCGCCCCCGGGCAAGACGTAGTTGTCCGCGTTACCCCACTATCCTCCACCGCTGTGCACGCACAGTTTGCCGTCATTAACGGCTTTGAAATCCTGCAGACCGCACCACCCGATTCACCCACCGATATCACTCTCTCCAGCACAAGGGTTTCGCGCAGTGCACCGGTGGGAACCCTAGCAGGCACCCTTAGCACGTCGGATGTCACACCCGATGACTCCCACTCCTACGTACTCGTAGCTGGAAAAGGAGATGTCGATAATACTAAATTTGACATTGTTGGCGATCGGCTCGTCACCAATCGCAACCTCAGCTCCCTTCCGCTCGGATCACCCTTAAATGTCCGTATCCGCACCACTGATATCCTTGGAAACTATTTCGAGAAAGCCTTCGTCATCGAACTCGTGAATGACGCCGATAATGATGGCCTCGATGATGACTGGGAGCTCACTTACTTCGCTGACCTGACCGTCGCAAGCGGCACTGGAAACAACGACAGTGATGCCCTTGATAATCTGAGAGAGCAGGAGCGTGGAACCAGCCCCGTTATCGCTGACACCGACAACGACGGGCTGAATGATGACCTCGAGGACGGAAGTGGTGTTTTTCGGGGCGCTGGCAACCCAGGCTCCAATCCACTCTTAGCCGACACCGACGGTGACGGCCTGACTGACGGGATCGAAATCTCCAGTGAGAACGGTCATGTCACAGATCCTAATCTAGTCGACAGCGACGCTGACAACTTCAGTGATCCCGTTGAGCTGGCGGAGGGCAGCGATCCCAATAACCCGACGAACTTCCCTGACGTCCTTCTCCCTCTCATTCTGAACGAAATCATGACCCGCAACGAGATCGGGATACAAGATGGCTATGGCACGCGCGAAGATTGGATTGAAATCCACAATCCTAATCCAACTGCAGTGGACCTCGATGGCTACTTTCTCACCGACGACCCTTCTCAACTTACCAAATGGAACTTTCCCAGCATCGAGATCCCGGCAAGCGGCTATCTCATTGTGTTTGCCTCGGGCATCAACACGGTAGATCCCGACGGAAATCCACACACCAACTTTAAGATGGAATCTGTAGGAGAGTATCTTGCAATCGTTCGACCCGATGGAACCTCGATCGACAATTCTTTCCACCCTAGCTTCCCCGAGCAGTTTGCGGATATCTCCTATGGTTCTCAATCAATTGATGGCGCCCGGGCTTTTTTCAGCCTCCCCACTCCGAATGAGGCAAACGGATCAGGAGTCCCTGGCGTAGTCAAGGATACCAACTTCAGCATTAAGCGCGGCTTCTACGATGCTCCCTTCAGGGTTGCGGTGACCAACGACACTCCCGGCACCATAATTCGCTACACCCTCGACGGGTCGCGTCCTTCTGAATCGGATGGCAATGTTTACACTGAACCTGTGCTAGTGGATACAACCACCACTCTCCGCGCAATCGCCTACCGCCCCGGGTGGCTTTCCTCCAACATCGACACTCAAACCTACATTTTTGTCGACGATGTCGCTCAGCAACCAGCCAATCCTCCCGGCTGGCCGGCAGACTGGTCAAACTCTGGTGATCCGAGCGCGATCCACCCTGCAGACTACGAAATGGACCCGCGGGTTGTCCGTAACACCCTACCCGGCTATGGCATACGGGAAGCTCTCCTCGATATTCCCAGTGTCTCAATCGCGATGGAACCTCGCGACTTCCTCAATGCCGAGGGACAATCGGCAACCGGGATCTATTCGAATCCTCGCAGCCGCTTCGAACGACCGTGCTCCATCGAATATATTCGGCCCGATGGCATTCGTGGATTTCAGTATGACGCCAAAATCGAAGTCCATGGCAACGCAAGCCGCCGTGCGGCCCGAATGCACAAACACTCCCTGAGGGTGACCTTCACGACAGAGTTTGGAGGACCCGGGCGCCTCGAATACCCTCTTTTTCCCGAGTCTCCCGTCGACCAGTTCAACAAACTTGTGCTCCGAGCCTGCTTTACTGACTCGTGGGGATTAGTTTCCTGGGCCAGCAACCGATATCGACCGAACGACTCTCAGTATTTTCGGGATGTCTGGATGAAGGAAAGCCTGCGCGACATGGGACAACCCTCGAGCTACGGCAATTTCGTCCACCTCTACGTCAACGGCCTTTATTTCGGACTTCACAATCTCACTGAGCGCCTTGAGGACGATTTCTGGGCGGAGCATCTTGGTGGCGCCAAGGAAGACTGGGAAATCAACAAGGACCTCAGCGGAGGCGGCAGTCGGTGGAACCAGATGATGAGTCTTGCGAATGGAAACATCACCAGCGCCAGAAATTACCAACGTATTCAAGACTACCTCGACGTGGTTAATTTTGCAGACTATATGCTCCTCCATTTCTATGCCGACTCGGAGGACTGGCCTCACCATAACGGTTATGCCGCGGCCAATTCAGTGAGTGGCGATGGCAAATACCGTTTCTGGTGCTGGGACCAGGAAATCGTCCTCGATAAATATTCGTGGAATCGCTACGGCGATAGCAGAGGGGTGGGATCTCCCTTCCAACGTCTTCGACAGAATGCCGAGTTCCGCATGCTCCTGGCCGATCGGGCGCAGAAGCACCTATTTAACGGCGGGGCACTTAGTGAAACAGAATCGGCCAACCGATATTTATCGATCGCCAACCGAATCGATAAGGCCATCGTGGCGGAATCAGCCCGCTGGGGAGACACCCAGGCCACTACTCCTTATGGAGACACTCCTGGATCATCTACAAATATCGATGCTGACTACTACCCACCAACGATTAATCGCCCAATTTACTTCACCCGGGAACAGCATTGGCTGGTCGAGCGCGACAACGTAGTAACCAACTACATTCCTACCCTTCACGATCAGAACGACTCACGCTCCATCATCAGGGAATTACGAGCAAACAACCTATTCCCTTCCATCGACGCACCTCGATTCAGCCAGTTTGGCGGCGAAGTACCCCTCGGCTTCGAACTAGGAATAACCGGTGCAACGGGAACCATTTACTATACCTTGGATGGCAGCGATCCGCGAATGACCGGCGGAACGGCAAACCCCCTTGCGACATCTATCCCCACTGGAGTATCGGTAGACACCCTCTTCCCCTTTGAGGATTCAGGCTGGCAGTTTTTGGACACCGGAACACGACTGAGTAGTAGCAATGTGGTAGTTGGTCATGAATCCTACGACTCCACAGACTGGAAACATCCTGATTTTGCAGACGAAACATGGACCACCGGCCAAGCAATGCTGGGCGGCGACTCGGTTTCCGATATTAATGGAGAATCTCTGGCTACAATTATTGACATCGGCCCCTCAGGGAACCGGCATCTCACCATCTATTTTCGAAAGCATTTCAATGTCGACGAGGCCAATGGCTACACCGCCCTGACAGCTGGCGTGAAGCGCGATGATGGAGCGATTCTCTATCTCAATGGCCGCGAGATCGGACGCACTAACATGCCGGGAGGAACGGTCAGCGCTCTTGATGTGGCCTCAACGGGAACCACAGGAGCGGCTGAGAATGCGGTAAACCAGATTGTTTACACACTGGAACCCGGCATACTCAGAAATGGCAGCAATGTGCTTGCAGTCGAGGTGCACCAGTCGAGCAGCGGAAGCGGAGACATGGGAATCGACATAGAACTCACCGCGCTGAAACCTGCTGAGCCTCCTACCCCCGTAGCCCTGACACAGACCGGCACAGTCAGCGCCCGCATCCTGAGTGACGGCGAATGGTCCGCCCTGTCTGAAGCGTCTTTTATCGTAGGGACATCCGCATCCGCTGCAAACCTGGCTGTTTCGGAAATAATGTATAACCCGGTCGGAGCAAGAGAAGACTCGGAATACATCGAATTGATGAACATCAGCGACCGAGAATCAATCGACCTGACAAACGTCCACTTCGATGCAGGTCTCAGTTACGAATTTCCCGCAGGCTTCTCTCTGGCCCCGCTCGAACGCGCAGTGATCGTCAAGAATCAGAGCGTTTTCGCTGCGACCTATCCAACCGCCGGAATCACGATTGCACCCGGAGTGTTCACCGGAAACCTCTCTAACAGTGGCGAGGAAATCGCGGTGAAAGACGGCAGCGGCAACGATATCCGTCGCTTCGCTTACAGTGATCGAAATCCTTGGCCAGAGAGCCCAGATGGAATGGGATACGCTCTCGTGCTTGTCTCTCCTTCTACGAATCCAGATCACTCCCTTCCTCAGAACTGGCGCGGGAGCGCCTCTCTCGGTGGTTCACCCGGAGACACTGACGCCGTAACCTTTATTGGAGATCCCGACAGAGACAGCGACCGGGATGGCCGAACCGCTTTCTTTGAGCACGCTCTGGCCAGAAGCGACGAAAATCCCGCGGATGGCTCCGTTTTCAACATTGGATTCGTGATCTTCGACGACAGATCTGGTTTGGGCCTCCAAGAATTTCTGGAGCTCACCTTTACCCGAAACCTCACAGCCGATAACGCCCTCATCGAGGCGGAAATCTCCACTGATCTCGTAACCTGGTCCCCTTTAGAAGCCATTTTGACTGCCCGAATCAACCATGGGAATGGAACTGCCACTGACACCTATCGGTCATCAGCCTCCATCGATTCAAGTCTGCGCAAATTCCTTCGGTTGAAGGTTACGCGGAGGTAAGGAGCCCAAGCCCTTCAGGACTTAGAAATATCTAGCCTTCCAAGCCTTTCCCGGAGCGAAAGCCAACCCCTTCGACACACTCTTTACATTCTTCATAAACTCACTGAGCCTTAGAGTCAAAGCAGACATCGACTCTCCCGACCTCGCCGCTTGGAATTACCCAAAATTCATCAAAAACCTCGAGACTATCGATTCACTCTCCCTCATCCACATGAAATCCAGACTATCCTCTCGCTCCTTGCGACTTCTCCTTGTCCTCCTCTCGTCGACAGTATGTGGAACCCTCTGCGGCCAGAATCTCCTGATTGATTTCAGCTCGACAACTCAGGACGGAGGCCCCGCCTCACAGGCTGGTTACCAGAGTTACAACGCCGGACACGAGGTCACCGCAGATTTTATCACCCGGAGCTACTCTGCCTTTGGCACGACAATCGATATTACTCCAGATTGGCCCAATACCACTGACAACCGTGCCCAGCAGATGATCGACCGAGGAGGCGGCAACGATGCGAACTGGGATAATGCCAACACCGACCTCAACCTCGTTACAGACTGGCTTGGCATTGACACCAGGACCGGCAATGGAGGCAACGGAAACTGGGACGGAGCCACCGGAGGCATCCCCACCTTCATGACCCTCACGGTCGCCAACCTTCCCGCCGGCACATACGGCTGGACCTCCTATCATCACGATACCGAAAACGTTCACACGAATTTTCAAATCGAGCTCTCCACCGATGGCGGCAACAGCTTCGTCAACCTCGGTCAGGATTTCTATATGTCAGATAGCTCCCCGGGAGGGAGCCCTGACTCCGGCACCGATGGAGGAGGAGGCGTTCTGGTTGGCCCTGATGCTGATAGCCTAGCATCAACCGTCAATTTCACTATCGACGCTACCGGCGTGGACGAAGTTGTCATTCGATTTGCGCCTCTCAGCGGAGCTCTAGGCAATGCCGTTCATAACCAGCTCTGGGGAATCAACGGCTTCGAGATGAGTCCACTGAGCGACGCCGACGACGACGACCTGCCAGACTCCTTCGAGAGCCTCATCGTTGACGCCAATCCAACCGACGCAATTGAAACCATTGAAGATGTCCTCCCCGGCGAAGATTTCGACAATGACGGCTCCAGCAATGCCGAGGAACTGACCCGCGGAACCAGCCCTGTGGAAGCGGACTCCGACGAGGATGGATTTCTGGATGGGGCAGAGGATGGCGGCGGCACTTGGGTCAACACCGATCAGACCGGCAGCAACCCCCTGAATGCCGATAGCGATGGCGATGGACTACTCGATGGAAGCGAAAATCCCGATCTTCCACACGATTCTGACAATCCCGCCACCCAACCCGGCACCGACCCTAATCAGGCTGATAGCGATGGCGATGGAGTCACTGATGGAAGTGAGATCTTTACGGACGGAACAAATCCAACAGATTCCAGTGATTTCTACGACCTCTTTGCCTCAACCGATGGAGCCCTCCTGGTCGATTTTAATTCCACCACTCAGGACGGCCCCGCCAACAATCAAGATGGGTTTCAGCCCTACGATGCCGGGCACGAGGTCCCCGCCGACTTTATCACACGCTCCTATACCGCTTTCAACACCACGATAACACTCACTCCGGGGTGGCCCAACACCACAGACAATAGGGTGCAGCAAATGATCGATCGCGGCGCCGGCAACGATGCCAACTGGGCGAACACAAACGACGATGTCAACCTTGTCACTGACTGGATTGGGGTCGACAGCCGCACCGGACAAGGAGGCAACGGCAACTGGGATGGCGCAACAGCAGGAACACCTACCTACCTGACCCTCACCCTTGGCGATCTACCTCGTGGTACCTACCAATGGACATCTTTCCATCACGACACCGAGAATGTCCATGGATTCTTTCAGATTGAAATATCGACTGATGGCGGAGCGAGCTTTGAGAACCTTGGCCAGGAGTTTTACATGTCCGATAGCACTTCCGGAGGCAACCCAAACTCCGACGACTCAGTCAATGGCTTTACTGGCACCGAGGACGGCGCAACTGGCGCAGGAACACTTACCTCAACGACAAACCTCGAGTTTACCGCCGGAGGTGATGATGTCGTTTTACGTTTCGCCCCTCTAAGCAATATTGCAGTACACCGACAACTCTTTGCCGTTAATGGCTTCATACTGCGGCGCACAGGAGGAAACCGTTTGAGAATCACTGACTTTTCCCGTGATCCCAATACCGACGAACTCAGTATTAGCTGGGAGAGCAAGCCCGGCAAACTCTACAACCTCCGCAGCACTCTCGATCCCTCTTCCACGAAACCGGAAGACTGGGAACTCCTCGAACCACACGAGGACATCGCAGCAACTCCCCCCCTGAACACCCTCGTCATATCTCGTCCCGCTGACAGCGAGCGCTATTTCGTCGTCGAGGAGTTCAATGCCCCACCGCTCACCGTGTTCACCGAAAACTTCGAAACTGGAGGCGCGGGATGGATCGCAACCTCCGAGGGAGTCGGCACCACAACTGAGTGGGAGCTTGGCATACCAGACCCCGACCTCTTTGGCGGCCCTCCCGCAGCAAGAAGCGGAAGCCAATGCTATGGAACGGATCTGGACGCCTACTATGTTGAAGACACACTGATTCGGCTACAATCGCCCCCGATCGACCTGAGCGGAATCGTCGGAGGGAATATCAGCTATTTTCAGTGGAAAGACATCGAGGAAACTTTCGATAGCGCCACCGTGAGGCTCCTGGATGCAAGCAACAGCTCTGAAATCGCAATTCTCGCAGGCTCCTTGGACGGTCTTTCGACAAGCTGGGAAGAGGTCTCTCACCCCATTCCTGCGGAAGCCGAAGGCATGACAGTAATCCTCGAATTTATTCTCCAGACCGACGACATCGGCAATCAAGCAGGCCTCTACATTGATGACATCTCTATTCAGGGCCCTGCTCTGTAAGCGAGCCGAATGACAGAAAGGAATACGGGAGGCACTCCGGGCAGCGAGATATAAGCCTCCCTCAGGGACAGTAATCGTATAACACCTGAGATGTTCTCAGATAGGAAGGCTGTCAAGTTGTGAGGCAGCGACGCACAGACGCACAGACGCACAGGATTCTTTAAACTACCCTGCCTGCGGCACTCCCAATGAAAACGCTCTTTCTCTTGCTCTTCTCTCTCCACGTAGCGGCTTCCCTCACGTGGGCCGGAAAAATATATTTTACAGACCGCGGCTCGGGACGGGTTCATAGAGCAAACTTAGATGGCTCGGATCTCGAGACTCTCTCCACCCTGAAAGGGTCGAACCTCCGCGGAATCACCCTTAACCCGGAGGAAGGGAAAATGTATTTTTGCGATAATAGAAGCGACACTATCTACTGTGCCGATCTCGACGGCTCTAACCGCTCTCCTATCATAACAACTGACCTCGGATTCCCAGCTGACATCACATTCGACTCCATCTCTCAGAAACTCTACTGGTGCGACCGCGACAACGACCGTATCGAACGCGCAAATCCCGATGGCAGCGAGCGTGAGACCATCATCGAGACTGACCAACCCTACTTCCTGGATCTTGACCCGGCGGGAGGCAAGATCTACTGGGGGCACTTTGCTATTGGCAGCATCTTCAGAGCCAATCTGGCCGACGGAACTGATGTTGAAACGATTGTCAGCGGTCTCACTACCGTCCGTCAGGTCGAGCTCGACCTTGTCAACGGGTATATTTACTGGTGCGATCGAAATGCCACTCCATCCCGGATTCAGAGACGTTCCATCGAGGGTGATCAGGTTGAAACCCTTTATCTCGGACTCGATACCCCGCACGGGATGAGTCTCGATATCCCCGCCGGAAAGATTTACTGGGCCGATACCGGCACCAACAACCGTCCAGACAGCATTGGAGCCCGCTCCCTCTGTCGCGGTGATATGGACGGGAGCGGTCCCCTTGAGGTTCTCATTACGCTATCACAGCCTTGGGATGTCACTCTTGATCCTACCATCACCAATTACAGCGATTGGCGTCAGCGTTACCTGCCTGCGAATACAGAACTCGATGGGCTGGGCGACGACGTCGACGGCGACGGCATCCAGAATGGCATCGCCTACGCGCTAGGTGACAGCTTACCAATCCTCTCCGTCTCTCCCCCCGCTCTTCACTACACCCTGCGTAGAAACGTCAACGATCTCAACAATCTCCGCGTCGAATTGTCTATGGATCTTAAGACGTGGCGACATAACGATGACGGAGAGGGCATTGTCAGCATGAACTTCCCTGCGCAGGGGCTTCCAGACGACTCATTCCAGCTTATCCGCAGCGAAGTGGTTCCTCCATTCGATACCGCTGAGCAGCTTTATCTCCGCATCGTCCTACCCTGATGGCCAGCTGACGGTTGACGGTGAGCTACAAAGGCGGGGACGCTACTTTTTCACTCCGCGGAGCAACCTTGCTCGCTATCAGCAATGGAGACCCATCGAAGGAATCGGAAACAGTGACGTCCTGCCTCCTTGAGAGCATAAATTCTACACGGCGACGCCCATCCACGGCGTTTGATTCCGATCGATACCTCGCGCTGGGCATACAAATACCAGGAGGAGGCCTAGAAAGCCGTTTTGCCGGCTTCTCATCAGTGGTGGAGTAACTCCCACGAAACACTGCTGGCGCAGAGAACTTTAAGGCCAGTAATTTTGACCTGCGCTCCGAAGAATAGTTCTTTCTTTCCGAGGAGAAAAACCCGGAATATTCGCGCGTAACTGAGCCTTTGGAGGTTGCAGTTCCAACCTATCTTCCGGCCGGCCCCTCGCGTCGCCTTGACTAAAAAGGAAATTCTCTTCAGTAACGGCGTTCCGAAACAGTAGTTCCCTTATCTATTCCCGCCCCTAACTACGAACTCATGTCAGCCACCGCCCCCTCGGCAGAAGCCAATCACGATAAACTCATGGTCGTTAACCGGGGTGAGATCGCCATCCGGGTCTTCCGAGCCGCAACTGAACTTGGCCTTCGAACTGTCGCGATCTATGCAGAAGAGGACCGTTTTTCCCGGCACCGCTTTAAAGCAGACGAGGCCTACCAGCTTCGAAAAGAAAAAGGACCCGTGGGTGCCTATCTGGACATTGAGGGCATCATCTCTCTCGCTGTTGAGAAGGGTGTCACCCTTATCCATCCCGGCTACGGCTTCCTCTCTGAGAATGCGGATTTCGCCCGTGCCTGCAGGGAAGCAGGCATCAAATTTATCGGACCTGATCCAGAGATGCTCGATGCAATGGGCGACAAAGTGTCTGCTCGCGCACTTGCCAAGAAAGCACGAGTCAACACCCTGCCAGGGACCGAGGACCCTGTATCAGATCGCGGAGAGGCTCTCGCTGTTGCCCGCGATATTGGATTCCCCCTGATCATCAAGGCCGCTTTCGGCGGTGGCGGGAGGGGTATGCGGGTCGTCGAGAAAGAAGAGGACCTTGACTCCCTTCTGGATCAGGCGCAGGCCGAAGCTGAAAACGCCTTTGGCAACCCTGCCGTCTTCCTCGAGCGCTTCGTGGGTCAAGCCAAGCATATCGAGGTTCAGATAATGGGCGACCATCAAGGTAATATCGTGCACCTCCATGAGCGCGATTGCTCCGTTCAGCGTCGCCACCAGAAGGTCATCGAAATTGCTCCCTCCGTCGATCTCGACGAAACAGTCCGCCACGACCTTTGCGCCGCTGCCGTTCAGGTTGCCAGAGAAGTCAAATACAACAACGCCGGCACCGTCGAATTTCTTCTGGATGGTGATACAAACGAGTGGTTTTTCATCGAGATGAACCCCCGGATTCAGGTGGAACACACCGTAACCGAGATCATCACCGGTGTGGATCTTGTCCGCTCACAGATTCTTGTCGCACAGGGGCACAACCTCTTCGAGGAGGCCGTCGACATCCCCGCTCAGGAAGACATTCCTCGTAACGGCTATGCAGTCCAGGCCCGGATCACTACAGAGGATCCTTCCAATAACTTCTCTCCCGACTACGGCAGGATTCTCAACTACCGCTCCGCGGCTGGCTTTGGCATTCGTCTTGACGCTGGCACAGGAGATGCAGGGTCAGTCATCACGCCTTTCTACGATTCCATGCTGGTAAAGCTGACCGCCTTTGGACCGCGATTTGAGATCGCCCTGCAGCGCATGGATCGTGCCCTCCGGGAATTCCGGATCCGCGGCGTGAAGACGAATATCCCCTTCATCGAAAACGTGATCCTCAACGAGACGTTTCGCTCCGGCAAGGCAACCACTCGGCTGATCGACACCAATCCCGACCTGTTCAATTTCCGGCCACGCCGAGACCGGGCTACCAAATTGCTGAACTACCTCAGTGACATCACCGTTAACGGTAATGATACGGCCAAGGGTTACAAGCTAAGCGCCGCCCTCCCGAGCCCACGACTACCAGCTTGTGATGTGCGCGCGCAAATACAACCAGGATCGCGGAATAAGCTTCTCGAGCTCGGACCAGAGGGCTTTGCCAACTGGATTCGCGACTCCAAGCCACTGCTGATCACTGACACCACCATGCGCGATGCACACCAGTCGCTCATCGCAACCAGGATGCGGTCGGTCGACATGCTCAACATCGCAAGCTACGTAGCCCAGAAAACACCCAATCTCTTCAGCCTCGAGATGTGGGGCGGTGCCACTTTCGACACCACAATGCGATTTCTCAAGGAGAGCCCATGGGATCGTCTCCGCGAATTACGTGAACGTATTCCCAATATCTGCTTTCAGATGCTCTTCCGCGGCTCCAACGCTGTCGGCTACTCCAACTACCCTGACAACGTAGTCGAAGGGTTTATCAAGCACTCTGCCGAGGCCGGAATGGATATCTTCCGGATCTTTGACTCCCTCAACTACCTTCCCAACATGCAAGTGGCCATGGAGGCCGTGCAGGAGCACACCAATTCAGTGTGTGAGGCCGCGGTCTGTTACACCGGGGACATCGACGACCCGAAACGAGACAAATACTCTCTGAAATACTACATCAACAAAGCGAAGGAGCTTGAAAATATGGGCGCCCATATCCTCGCAATCAAGGATATGGCCGGCCTATGTCGCCCCTCCGCGGCGACCAAGCTGTTCAGTGCCCTGCGCGAGGAAATTGGCATCCCGATACATTTCCACACCCATGACAGCTCCGGCATAAACGCAGCCTCAGTACTCGCGGCCTCTGAAGCGGGGGCTGACATTGTAGACCTCGCGCTGGCATCCATGTCAGGATCAACGAGCCAACCCAACCTGAATTCCGTTGCTGCAGCACTCAGCGGACTTGAGCGCGACCCTGGCCTCGACCCAAACGCCCTGAATGCCATGTCCGACTATTGGGAGGAGGTGCTCGAGTTCTACGTTCCGTTCAATACAGCTCCACGCGCTGGCTCAGCGGAAGTCTATATTCATGAGATGCCTGGCGGCCAGTTCACCAATCTCAAGGAACAAGCCAACGCAATGGGGCTTGGCCATCGCTGGCCAGAAATCGCCCGCACTTATGCGGAAGTGAACCAGCTTTTCGGTGATATCATCAAGGTGACCCCAAGCTCCAAGGTTGTCGGAGACATGTGCATGTTCCTTATTACGCGAGGGATCAAACCTGAAGCGGTGACTAGTCTTGAACCAGGTTCCGTCGACTT
>DIHT01000127.1 GCA_002420305.1 Akkermansiaceae bacterium UBA5689
TCTTTCCCGGATTCCTTTCCCAGGCTTTGGCACAGTATGGCGACTGGAAACATGCGGGCTCGATGTATCTCGTCACCGACTCCGCTGGGGCGGACCTGCCTGCCTCGGCAGTCTTGAAAAACTTCCCGGTACTGGTTCGTCTGAACAAGGACTATTTCGATTTCAGCCACGTGAAGCCCGGGGGGAAGGACGTCCGTTTCTCAGCCAAGGGCAAGCCATTGGATTTTCAAATCGAGCGTTGGGATGCAGAGAGAGGCGAAGCCGATATTTGGGTGCGGATCCCGATTATCAGGGGCAAGGATCAGCAGGCCATCCAGATGCATTGGGGCAAGGAACAAGTTTCCTCCAAGAGTAACGGCGAGCAAGTGTTCCGGACCGCCGAGGGATTTTCCGCAGTCTGGCATCTGGGAGATAACTTGGAAGACGCCACTTCCAATAACCTGGATGGTGTCAACAGGCCGGACGGCCCAACCACTAATACCCCGGGCATGATCGGTGACGCCCAGGAGTTCGGCGTAAACCAAATTCTCGTTATCCGCCCCCCCGGGGCGAAGCCGGATCGACGGGTAGCTTGCATGCCCTCGGGCAACGCCGATCGGACGATGTCGGCTTGGGTCAATCCCACGAGCTTTGAGGGCCGTAACTGGGCTCAGGCGTCGATTGGCGGATGGGGTGAGCCGGAGCGCGGTCAAAAGCCGCACATGGGCTTGTCGTATTTCACCATGACCGGAAGAGGGCAGCCCCGCTTTCATCTCTACGGCTTTGATCCCCGATGCGCCAGCCCCTTGCCTCGTAGGGAATGGCGGCATGTCGCCCTTGCCGTTTCCGGGGACATGGTTCGCTTTTACGTTAATGGTGTTCTGGAGAGGACGATCAATAACAACGGCGATCTGGTGAGCAAGCTTGGCACCTTGAAAACCCCGGCCTCAACGCCGGTCGATCTTGGTGATCATGGAAATGGGCGTGGACCTTTCAATGGGGCCCTCGATGAGGTGCGCTTTGAGTCCGTGGCCCGCTCGAGAAACTGGCTTAAGCTCTGTTTTGAGAACCAGAAGCCACTGCAGTCGCTGGTCGGACCACTGGTTCAGGACGGTGATGAATTTTCGGTATCGAAGGCAAACCTTGTCATGAAGGAGGGTGCCTCGATTACGTTGTCGGCCAAAGCAGGAGGAGCCAGAAAGGTCTACTGGGTTTTGCAGGATGGCGACAAGGAGGAGATCCTCTCCGTTGACCGCTTTAAGCATACCTTTGAGGCCGGGCGGGTGGCCAAAGATACATCGGTCGCTTTGCAGCTCAGGGCGGTCTTCGCATCTGGCCTGAAAACCCAGACCATTCCCATTGTGATCCAAGAGAGAGTCCCGGATCCGGTTTATATGCTCAGGGTTCCAAAAACGTGGAACGGCAGGGATGAGCTGGTGATCTCCCCCTCGATCAGCAATCTGGCGGAGATGAAGTCCAAAGGGGCTGGTGAGCTGAGCTACTCATGGAAGCTTTCTGGCATGGCCACGATCAGCAAACCCGGCGACGGAAAGCTGGTATTGAAACGGGCCCAGAACAGCGGGGACCTGACCATCGAGCTCGCCCTCGACAATGGCGGAGCGGTTGTATCACGCTCCGCCCGGATTGCAGTTGTTGAACCGGAGAAGAGTAGATGGGTCAAACGAGCGCTGTTTGCTGAGGAGAAGCCAGTGGATCACCAGTTCTTCGCTCGAGACGACAGCGGGCATGGGACGCTTTACTGCAGAGGAACGCTCAAGGAATCAGCGGATTCGGTATTCCTGAGACTCTATGCGGGCGAGACGTTGCTCGACACGCAGGACCAGAAGATCGCGGAGGACAACGAGTATGCCTTATCGGTAAACTTGCAAGCGGGATTGATCGCGTATCGCACGGAGTTCGGCATCAAGCGGGGCAAGGGAGAGACGATTTTGGACAAGGCCAGTGATCTGGTCTGTGGGGATGTGTTTGTTATTCAGGGCCAGTCAAATGCCGAAGCTTGGACCGACGAGCGAGTCGTCCATCCCTACCGAAGCCCCTGGCTGCGCAGCTTTGGTACACCGAGCACGAATAAGGACCGGGCTCGGGACGCCGTCTGGGGTAACGCGTTATCTTTCAACGGCGGCCAGAACCATCATCATTTCCAGATTGGGTATTGGGGCGTTGAGTTGGGGAAAATGCTTATCGAAAAGCACAAGGTTCCCATCTGCATTATCAATGGTGCACAGGGAGGCACACGGATTGACCAGCACCAGCGTAACGAGGCGGATCCAACAGATGTCACCACCATTTACGGCAGGTTGTTGTGGCGTTTACGGCAGGCAAAACTGACGCACGGAGTTCGTGCCGTGCTCTGGCATCAGGGAGAAAACGACCAAGGCGAATCAGGAGCCACTGGGTCCTTCGGCTGGGTGAATTATGAGGACTATTTTATCCGCATGTCGGCAAGCTGGAAGCAGGATTACCCCAATATTAAACACTACTATACCCACCAGATCTGGCCGGGTGCGTGTGGGAGCCGTTCGGTGGAGAACGACAGGTTGCGTGAGAGGCAAAGACAATTACCCGGGCAGTTCTCGAACATGAGCGTCATGTCGACCCTCGGCATTCGCCCGGGCGGCGGTTGCCACTTCCTGGCGACAGGCTATGCGGCGATGGCAAGGCAGTTGTTTCCACTGGTGAACAAATACAACTACGGAGTGGAATCGAAGGTGACCGTCACTGCACCGAATCTCCAGAGTGTCTCATACACCAGCGCCAGAAAAGATGAAATCACACTGGTTTTCGATCAGGACGTGACGTGGGACGATGAAGTGGCCCTACGCTTCCGCTTGGATGATGACTCTGCGGAGCTGAACTCCATCGGTGGCACCGGAAAAATCATCACCTTGAAACTGGCTAAGCCCTCAACCGCAAAGAACCTGTCCTATGTCAGGGGTGGGAAGTGGAGGCAGGAGGACGCCATCATCTGGGGCTCAAACGGCATTGCCGCCCTGACGTTCTGTGAAGTTCCAATTCGCCTTCCCAAGAGTTAATCTCGAGAGCAGAGCAGGCCAATCGTATGACTTTTTTCCGGTTAATCACCATTAGCAACCTCCTTCTGTGGTCAGGTGTATGTTGTGCTGCAGAGTATTACATCGATTCGGTTGACGGATCAGATAGTAACAACGGGCTTTCAACGAGCTCACCGTGGAAGTCGCATGGGAAGGTGGAGTCAGCGTCACTCGTAGCGGGAGATGTAGTCCACTTTAAGAAGGGGTCTGCCTTCTCCGGTAATATTCGGATCAGGCAATCTGGCACGGCTGCCAAGCCGATACGGCTGACTGCTTACGGGGAGGGCGAGCTGCCCAAGTTTACCAACCCCACTACCAGTGACGCCAGCGGTAACGCGATGATCCTTGGTGGTGACTATCTCATTGTAGAAAACCTGCATTTTCACGATACGCCGGGGGAGTATGTCTCGGGGAGGATCATCATGACGAGGCTGGCGGCTCTCCGGATCGATCGTGGTGCGGATCACTGCATTATTCGAAACAATGAATTTATTAAAACCGGCCAGGGCATCATGTCAGCTGGTGAGCATACCTTGATAACAGAGAACTATTTGGATGGCCCGAGTTATGCGCTGTGGCGCACGTCGAAAAGTAGCTGGGGACCAATGGGAATTCACTTAAACATTGGAAACCAGGAAGTGTCATACAACACCATCAAGAACTTCGGGACCAAAGATAGCCCGTGGGGCTCAGACGGGGGCGCGATCGAAATCGATTGTGGCAGATACCATAAGAAAAATATCTACATTCATCATAACTATTCGGAGGGTAATGCTGGGTTCATTGAATCCAGCTGGGACTATGATTGGCCGCGATATAGGCAGGAAATCTATAATTGGAGAGTCTCTTTCAATGTGTGCTACGATGGACAGTCATGGCTGTTCATGCTGGCGCCATGCACCGGCATCTATTTCGATAACAATACGATCGCCAGATACAATGGGTTCGGAAGGTCCCAAAATGCCTGTGCCCGCATTGATGTCCGGGGAGGGAACCCCGTTGGCAAACCTTCGGGGGCCCATTTCAGGAACAATCTGTTTATCTATTCGTCCTCCCCTTATACCGGCAATCGATCTGGCGGCGCCCTGAAAACAGCTAACTGGTATTCAAAGTACAAATCCCCCGACACCAGTTATAAGGGTGACAGCAGCCAAGCTGGCAGTGGCGATCCGGGTCTTGTCGATCTTGAAAACCAAGATTACCACTTGAAAGCAGATAGCCCATTGCGTGGCAAAGCGATCAATCTCAGCGAGCTCTACACATCGGACTTCGATGGTCATCCACTGCCCAAAACCGGCAACTGGGATATTGGCGCGATTCAATACAGCGCGACTAAGCCGAACAAATCATTGCAGCCGAAGGGGCGGCGGCGTTCCCCTTGAGGGGTACTCCTAATCCCATTCGAGGAAGAGGCCAGAGCGCATGGTGGCTACATATGCTGTTGATTCCCCTGGGGTAGACGCGGCATCGTAAAGCGAGCCGCCGGTCATTCCCAGAAGACCTGATCGAAATGCAGGCCGTAGACCTGTGCATCGGCTGTGAGTTCGAAGCGCAGGGTCACCGGTTTGGACACGTGCTCTTTGAGATTGAATCCGTCAGCCCATTGCACGAGTGACCGTAACTTCAGGCCGTTTGCGAGGGGCTTACTGGTATTGAGGAGGGCGCCGTTCTCGTCAAAAAGGGATACAGTAACGGTGCCTGATCCGGGATGGCAGGAGATCTTCATCTCTCTGCCCGGCAGGCTGATCTTGCTGGTAAGGACGTGGCCTGGCCGACCAGTGTCCGCGAGGCGGTAGCTCGTGCGTATCCCCAGAGGTAAGTGCTTTGGCACCTGATTATCGCTGACCGGGAAAGGGCCCGCGTTCTCCACGGATCTCACGAAGGGAGGATTTTGCGCCATGAGATACTCGTGGCGTGGGGGAAGGACAAAGCGGTGATCCGAAGGGCCGATGCTGGCGGTATCACTGCCTGGTGTGGACACGTCGTCGAAGGCGAAGCCGAAAATCTCGGCATCCCTATGCAGCTGGAACTGAACCTGAACGGGTTTTCCCACCCACTCGTCAATGGGACCGTCCTGCCAGTTGTCGATGATCTTGTCGATTTGGTAGGAGCCCGTGAGGGCGTGGGTGTCGCGGAGGCGGCTATCGCTGTCGTCCATGATGGCTAGCTGAATCCTTGCATCCTCTGGGGCATGATAGCTCACTTTCATTTTCCCGGAGGGGAGAATGAAGCGGCGGGTGAGCACCCTGCCTTCCAAGCTGCCTTTTTCCAGACGATATCCCAGCGGACTCTCCGTCATGCGTGGCTCGCTGGAGGTAAACGCTTTGGTGTTCTCGGCAGCATGAAACAGATCCTGGTCCGCGAACCGGTAGGTGCTGCGCTTACTCAGGAGCACCTCTGGTTCTCCGGCATCGAGGAGCCAGGCCATGTTGAAGCGGGCCATCCAGTCCTTGCCGGAAAGAAGGTAGATGAAGCCCTCGCTGGGGGTGCCCTTGCGCCCCTGGGTCAGCCACGTGTAGTTGCCAGGCCCACGTTTGATAAGGCGGTTGAGAGGCCAGCTTTTTCCCCCATCGAAACTGACCCAGACCCGGATGTTCTTGCGTCCGGGGAGATTAGAGGAAGGAGTGCTGAAAAGGAGAATATCAGCGTCATCCCGATCCAATCGAAGGAGGCCGGCTTTACATCCGTAGACATCGGGAGGACCGTCAAAGAGTTCATCGTCTTGGCGGAGATCGCGCCAGCTTTCTCCGCTGTCGTCACTGAAGGCCACCCACCGGTTTCCTTTCCGGGTGTGAGTACGGGAGTTGAGGTAGATCGTGCCATCACGAAGCTCGACCAGACCGGATTCCCCGGTGCCATCGAGGGGAAAGGGAGCACTCTGGTGCCACGTCTTTCCATGGTCATCGCTGTAGACCGCGTTGGTGTAGCCCTTGCCCTCCTCCTGCTTGCTGTAGTTGGGCATGACCCGGGAGGGGACGAGGAGTCGCCCCTTGTGAGGTCCCTGCCGCAGGGTAATGCCTGGATCGCAGGCGCCGTTAGGAATAGGAAGAAATCCACGGGAATCCTTCCTGAAAGTAATATCCTCGAGGGTCCAGGTTTTGCCGTGATCCTTGCTCTTGTACATCGATAAGGCAGGATGAAGAGCGGTCAGGAAGATCATGATGTCCCCGGTGGTCTCATCAACAACCGAGGTGCCGAGGCTGGCAATCCGGTGGTGTTTGTCGTTGCCCCAGCCTTTGCCGTCGTAGGGACCGATTCCCAGTTTTTCGACGTCGAGTATGATGGGCTTGCCGATGAGCTGATTTTCGCTCCAGGTGGCACCCCCATCCTTCGAGCGTTTCAAATAGATCTTACTACCACGGCGTTTGTCGGGGTGTGGGTCGCCCTGAAGGCTGAACATGAGAACTGTTCCGTCCATGGCGACATCGAGTACGCCGTAGACGTTGTCCTCGTCCCATATTTCAAAGAATGGCTCTGCTCCGCCGGTAACATTGGTGATTTCTCCCGGAGTAGGAAAGGGGTCGGGCTGCTGGGCTACGCCTAGTGGTCCGGAAGCGAGGAGAAAGAGGATAAGCGTGGATTGGCTAAGGACCTTCATGAGTTCGCGGAGGTGTTTAGGCGAGAGGACCTCACCAGGCAAGGAGGGTTCCCAGGTTATGACCTTGATGAGAGAAATCCATTGTCTTGGCTGGAGGGGAGGGATCTTCGGCTCAGGTGGCCATGTTAACCTGGGGGACCTGACGAACCTCCAACTCGGCCCGGAGAAGGTCGGCGTCCTTGAAGGCAAAGGTCTTGGCGAGGAGGACTTCGGGGAATCTTTGAGCCCCGGTTCGGTAGAGCTCCACGCTGTCATTGTAACCCTCTCGCATGAGAGCGATTTCATTCTCGACCCGGACGAGCCGGTCCATGAGGTCACTGATGAGCGTATTGCCCTTGAGGTCGGGATGATTCTCGCGGAGAGCAAGAAGTCGGTCAGTCACTGCGCAATCGGCCCGGATGGCAGTATCGATTTCTTCCGGACTGAAGTCCTTTTCCTTCAGGATTCCTCGCAGGCTGGCAATGTCCCGATGGAGCTGCCTTTCGTGCTCAAGATAATTTTTGGCTATCGATTCCAGGTTTGGGATCAGGTCCATTCGCTTCTTCAGGGCAACCTCGATATTGGCGTGGGCACGCTTGACCCGGTTGCGAAGAAACACCAGATCGTTAAACATCAGAATAAACGTGCTCAAGACCAGACAGGCGGGGGCGGTAAGAGCTGCCAGGAGAAAGTCACTGGGGGAGTAAGAGCCCGTAGAGGTAAAAAAGAGGGTGACAAGCATCACGATTCCGATGAATCCAAGGCCCATTCTTACGAGCCCCCCTCTACTGATGGCCAGCATGGTTTCATGTTCGTTGCGATCGGAGATGACAAAGGGGAATCCGTCGTTGTTGCCATCTGCTACCTCGAGGGTCTCCCCTTCAATGGGTTCCACTACGGCCGAACCAAGAATGTAGAGCTCTTCATCCTCCATGAGGTGATACTCGTAGTAGGTTCGATTGCCGCTTGTTCGACGCACCGCAAGCCGAGCCTGGACCTCTGCGCCTTCCGGAACTACCCGGATGTAGCCCTCAGCGTCACGGCAGAGGAAAGGGACCTGGTCCGTCCAATGCTCGATGGTCACAGTTTTCCGGTCATCACCACTGCCCCGCGTTTCGGTAACCTTGTAGCGCACGTGACAGCATTTAGCGCCGGAAAGAGGCCCGGTAACCGTGTGACCCTCCCCTTGGTAGAGCGCGACCCGGCCTTTTACTTCCGCTGGACCGTAGACTAGGCCCGTTGACAGAGAAGTTGGGACGTTCTCGATATAGCGCTTGATTTTCACCCTCCGGAACCCCGTGAGGCCTCCCCAGATGGCTCCAGCGAGAGCGATGATCCCACCCAACAGAGTCAGTATTTCTGGAACGGGGCTGGGGCGGATTTCGGAGTCAGGGGGTGGAGGTTCTCCTTCCTCAAGAATGGAGGCCTCCCGTTGGATGCCCCAGAGAGGTGCAAGATAGCGCTCAGGGAACCGGTCAAGGATAGCATTGTTACGTTCGATCGCGGCGGTGTAGTCGTGGCGAATTCCGATCAGGCGCTCGCGGGTCCACTGGCCCTCCTGACCTTGGAAATCTGCAAGGGCCCCGTCCCAGGCGAAGTCTCCTGCTTCAAGATTTAATTGCTGTTCCACGGCGGCGGTCGCACTCATGGCGTGCCTCGCCAGCCGGTCCCTTCCATCATTCAGGTCGCTGGACAGCATCTTCATGCCAATCGTGAATAAGGTGACCACATTAAGGATGCTGAGAAGGGTAAGAAATACCAGCAGACGGTGGACGCGTAGCAACACACAGAGAAATACGGAGGCGAGGGCAAAGGCCGCCAAACTCAGAATAGTGGCCATCACTCCTTCGGCTCCCTGTTCGGACCTCTGCGCTTGTTCGCTACTATTCTCACTCAAGATCGGGGTGAATGAAGCTCCCTCATCGTCGAAATCGATCTGATAAGGGGGTGTTTGCGAGTTTTCGGGAGTGCCTTCCGTGGCTACTGCCTTCGCAAAGACGAAAACCTCGTCCCCGGGATCGAGTCTGTATTCAGAGTATCTGAAATCTCCTGATCTTCTCCGGTAATCGAGGCCTAATTCCGGATGATGGCCGTTGGTGATCAGAGACTCCAACGATACGGAAACCTCTCCGGTAGAGTCGATCATCATGAAGGACTTCGCATACTTCCTTCCGGAGGCACGGGTTACCCAACGACCATCGTCGTCATCCTCGACGTATTCCTCCTTTTTCCAGTAAAGATAGTAGCTTCTTTTCTCGGTATAATGGCCGGGCACCATCTCCCCTTCATCACTGGCGATCCCGTTCATAGCTACCTCGCCTTCTACGACAGCGATCGCATCAACGTGGGGGATTCGTTCAAGCTGACGCATCTCCCGAATCGCAGCGAATCCATAGTGCTGCAGAACCCATCCGCCGACAAGAGCCACGAGAATGAGGGCCCAACCGAAAAAGCGCTTAAAGAACCGCTTAATAGACCCGCCTTCGTTTTTGTATGGTGTGGCGGATTCTCCAATGGAGGGACCTTCAGTGATTTGATCGCCTTGCCTGATTGGTTCGCCCGCAACGACAACCACTGTGCGATCTTCCGGAACCTGGTGATCCACGGATTGGCCGGTATCCTCGTCGGTGACGGTAACCGTCTTTTTCCCGCCTACCCCTGGACCGAATGATACCACGCCGTCACTTGTGGCAAGCACTGCAGCCTCATTAGGCAGAGGCGGGGGGCCAGATTCCGGGGCCTTCCGTTCGGTGGCAGACCCTCTTGGTGCTGTAGATCCCTCTTCGTCCATAAATACGGTGAGCTACGATCGTTTACGCTGTGCTGAGCGAGGTCAAGAATTCTGAAGGGGAAGAAAAATACAGGGTTGCTGGGATACTGGCTGTCGCTGAAAGGTGGGTAATGATAGGGAGTTGAATACCACTCAATCAGGTGAGGCGGCGGCCGAAGGCGGATGAAAACCCTGCCCCAATCCCGGTAAATATACGAGTAGTGAATGATCTGATTCTCGAATCGTTGAAGCGATTATCACAGGAATTGCAGCCAAGATCGCCTTGTGAGTTGCTGTGCGTTATAGACCATCTCTCATGGAAGCCACGAAACAACATATGAGAACGCGACTTGCTTCAGGAATCCTGACTCTTCTGGCGGTGGCCTCCCCAATTGTCTCTGCAGGGAAGCCTAACATTATTTTCATTCTGACAGATGACCTTGGATACGGAGATGTAGGAATTCTCTTCCAAAAGCAGCGGGAAGGGATTCAGGTTCAGACTCCCGAGTTGGACGCAATGGCCGCGGAGGGAACGATCCTGAACCGGCATTACTGTCCGGCTCCGATCTGCGCACCCTCCCGAGCCTCCCTGATCACGGGGATGCACCAAGGGCACACTAATGTGCGCAACATGCAGTTCGACAAGGCGATTGAGGATAACTGGAATTTTGCCAATACCCTGCAGCGGGTTGGGTATCACACCATCCATCTCGGGAAGTATGGCCTGCAGGGTTGGGGGCATACCCCGGAGAAATGGGCCGGCTATCCGACCAAGCGGGGCTTTGACTACTTCTACGGCTACGTCCGGCACGTAGACGGGCACCAGCATTACCCTGCCAACGAGTGGGCCCTCGGGGACAACAAGTCCCACCAGGGCAAAAAGCAGGTTTGGGAAAACAACGAAGAGGTCTCGGCTGGTCTCGATAAGTGCTACACCACCGACTTGTGGACGGCCAAGGCCAAGCAGTTGATCATCAGTGAGACCCGGCAGAACCCCGGGCGTCCGTTCCTCATGTTCCTTTCCTACGATACGCCCCACGCCGCGCTGCAGTTGCCCACGGTGGCCTATCCCGCCGGAAAGGGCGTCAAGGGTGGGCTTCAGTGGCTGGGAGAGGCAGGGAAAATGATCAATACCGCAGAGGGAACCATCGATGACTACCGTGATCCTCATTACACTGGAAAAGGCCTTACGGATCTGGCGGAACGCTTCGCCACCTCGATTACTCGCATTGATCACTGCGTGGGGGATCTCTTGCAAACCCTGAGAGATCTCAAGATCGAGCGGAAGACCATCGTGGTCTTCTCCTCGGATAACGGCCCGCATCGAGAGTCCTACTTGAAGGGAAAACGGTGGAGCCCCACGGTCTTTGAATCGGCGGGCAACTTCAAGGGATCAAAGGGATCTTCTCAAGAGGGTGGTCTTCGGGTACCCACCTTCGCGTGGGGGCCCTCGATCATCAAGGGGGGTCAAAAGTCAAACCGACCCTCTCAGTTTCACGATTGGATGGCTACGTTCTGTGACTACGCCGGAGTAGACACGCCAGCGAGGATCGATGGAGTTTCCCTTCGTCCAACCCTCAGCCGGCAGGGCAGGCAAAGAGATGGGGTTGTCTACGTAGAGTTCAATAACCAGCAGGGGCTCTATCTAAACGGATACAAGGGATTGCGACTGAAGGCCATAGATCACTCGGTGGACTTTGAGATTTACGATACGATTAAAGATGAACCGGAGGCCCAGAACCTCGCGGGTAGCAGCGACGAATTCAAGCGCCTGCAGCAGCGCATGAAGGATGAGGTTCTGCGGCTTCGTATGCCGAACAGGCATGCCAAGAAGGCCTATGATGACGAATTTGTTCCCGGACTGGATCTCGATGCAGGAACCCTGCGCAAGGGAGTGCGCGTGCAGTCCTATCAGGGAAAATGGAACTGGGTGCCCGACTTCACCGCGATGGCCGCCAAGACGACCTCTATGGCAGAGGCCGTCACCCTCGATCCGCTTCCTGCACAAGAAGATGCCGGGTTGCTGTTCTCAGGCTACCTTCAAATTCCGGAGGCGGGTGACTGGACCTTTGAGGGCGAGGCTACGGGCGGGCTTATTTTCAAGATCCACAACAAGTTGGTGATCGACGGAGACTATGAATATGAAGGAGCGCCCATCAGCGGGACGGTGAGGCTGGCTACGGGGCTTCATCCCTTTCGTCTTTATTACCGGACGTCGTCGGGCAAGCCGGAGCTCAGTTTCAAGTGGCAAGGACCGAATACCGAGTTGGAGGCTCTTCCTGCTACCGCGTTGCTCGCAGAAGATTCGCAATAGAGTCTATAAAGACCGGGTGTTCCGGCGCGGATTTGTTGGCGGGCTACTGAACTTGAAAAGGTTGAGGTCGCCTGATCCGGTTTATCTTGTGGCTTGCAGAATTTCGGATTCCCCGGTCGAATAGATCAATGAGTAATGTCTGCGCCCTTCCCTCTCCGGTCTCTCCCGGAAGGAGTGCGGAAGAGCGGTTGCAGAAATGGGATTTCCGGGCAGTAATCAGGGTTATCCTATTGGCATCTTTGGTCTGCGGTTCTCAGGTAAAGGCTCAGGAACCATCTGCTAGCGCGTCAAACTTTTCCCAAGGGGTCGGGGCCTTGCTCAAGCAACATTGTCATGATTGTCACGGGCGGGAAAAAACCAAGGGGAAGGTTGATTTGACGACTTACAGATCATGGGAAGATCTGGAGGAGAACCCGGAGCTCATCGAAAATTTAATCGAGGTCATCGGAAAAAATGAAATGCCTCCCGAGGACTCGAAGCAGCCCACTACTACCCAGCGTGAGGCGATGTTACTGGGACTGGAAAAGGCTTTCAAGAGTGCCATGGCACATCGTCAATCAGTCACGCCGCTGCGCCTTCGGCGGATGAATCGATACGAGTATGGCAACGCGGTCAGGGACCTTTTTGATCTCAAATCATGGGTCTACTCAATCAATGATCGCATCATTCGAGACCATAATAATTATTTCCGACCCGAGACCGGGGAGATGCCGAAGGTTGCGAAAGTGGGTAATCGGATCATGGGCTTACAGCAGTTACTGGAGAACCGATTGCTAGGTGTGATGGCTTTCCCTAAGGATCCTCCTGCAGAGAACGGATTCAATAATAGAGGGGATCACCTCAGTATGACGCCGACACTGATGGAGGCCTTCCTCGAGCTCAGCAGGTCGGTGGTGAATGCTGATAATTTTGATCAGAGCTGTCGAACCTGGAACGACCTGTTTCAAGATCCCTCTCAGGAGCCATTGCCCGCGGGGTTTGGCTCCATTATGGTGGATAAATCCGTGGTGACGAAGAGTACAGGATTGACACTCAGTGCATGGATCCGGCCTTCGAAGACGACCGAGAAGTGGCAGACCATTGTGCGGCGGGAGGATTCATGGAAACGCCAGTTGCTGGCCATGGGAGGCACGGATGGAACCTGGGGGATCTGGATGGGAGCAGGTATCGGAGGGCGCTATGTTGAATTTGGTGCTCAGGTGGAGCCGAAGGCTCTTCGTGACGGGAAATGGCACCACGTTGCTGGCACCTTTGATGGCAGTCAGATAACAATCTATGTCGACGGCAAGCAGGTGGGGGACAAGAAGGTTGAGGGAAGCCTTTACACGAGGAGCTTGAAGCCGATGGACATCGGTTCCTCCGGGGACGAGCCTTTTCATGGAGATCTCAATGACGTGCGGGTCTTTTGCTCTGGTTTGGGGAAGCTCGAGATCGAGAAGATCGCAGCGGGTGAACAGGACGTTGCCCTCAAGGAGGTGGTAGGCAGCTGGAAGCGCGCCGAGGAGGTCAGGACCGAAAGGAAGCAACCGGTCGAACAGGTTGCACATGAACGAATCCGCAAGTTTCTTCTCAGGGCCTTCAGATCTCCTCCGGATGCGGCTACCCTGCAGCTATACACGAGGTATTTTGACAGAAAATACAAGGTGACCGGCGACTTCACCATGAGCATGAAGGATGTTGTCTCAGGGGCCTTGGCATCTCCACGATTCATCATGGTGCATGACGAGGCCAATCGCTCGTCGCCCAATTACGATGCCTTCAATCTGGCGACCCGCCTGTCCTTTTTCCTGTGGAGCTCGATCCCTGATGATGAATTGCTGGCACTGGCCGGAGAGGGCAAGCTGGAAGATCCGGAAATTATCGCGAGTCAGGTCGACCGCATGCTCAATGACCGACGAGTGAAAAACTTCTGTGATAGCTTTGCCCCCCAATGGCTGAAGATTAATAATCTGGTTTCAGCCTCTCCTGACTTCAAGTCCCATCGGGAGTACTATTTCGGAGGCGACGACAAGATATCCTACAAGCGGGGGATGCATATGATGCTGGAACCACTTCTGAATTTTGAAACGGTCTTTATTGAAAACAGGCCCATCATGGAGCTAATCGATTCGGACTTTACCTATCGCAGTCACCTGCTGAGCGAATGGTATCAGGGCAGGGCGGCCACCTACCCGATCAACGTGAATCTCCGTGATATTGAATTCACTCGTACGCCGGTTAGCGATCGAAGATATGGTGGAGTGATTACAACCGGGGCGGTGATGGTGATGACCTCGGGGCCATTCCGGTCCTTGCCCATCACCCGGGGCTCCTGGGTCTCCTCGGTCATATTTAATGATCCACCCGAGCCCCCGCCTGATGATATCCCGGACTTGAAAGCGGATGATTCCACCTTGGAAAAAGAAGGGCTGACAGTGAGGCAGAAGTTGAAGCAGCACAGCGAAGACTCCCAGTGCGCAGGCTGTCACAACAAGATTGATCCCCTCGGGTTTGCCCTCGAAAACTTCGATTTGCTGGGTCGTTGGCGAGATAACTACCGAACTGGCTTGAAAGTGGACGCCAGTGGCACATTATTCGGTAAACATGATTTCGAAGATGTGGTCGGCTTTAAGGATGCGGTGCTCGCTGAGAGGGACCTGTTTGCCAAGGCCTTCGTCAAGCATCTCCTATCCTTTGGTCTTGGGCGTGAGATGACGCTGGCAGACCGCATGGCTGTGGATGAAATTGCCAGAGCCGGTAGTAAGGATGACTACAAATTGAGAAACCTGATCAAGCACACAGTGCTTCACCCAATATTCAGCCAAAGGAGACAACGATGAAACA
>DIHT01000035.1 GCA_002420305.1 Akkermansiaceae bacterium UBA5689
GCCTCCGCCAAGTCCTTAAAGGAGCGGAAAAAGCCGGATAAGAAGATGGTCATGTTCTACGTCCCCAACGGGATCAACCGGCGCGGCTTTTTCCCTGGTGAAGAGCAGGCACAGCTTCCCGGATTCGTGGGCGGCTTCAATGCAGATAAGACCAAGCAACAAAAGCGCGTTGAAAACAGTACAGGGATCTACCCCCTGGAGTTCAGCTCTTCAATGCAGCCCCTGCGTGAGCACGCGAACGATATCACCCTCGTCACCGGTATGGAGAGGACGTTCAAGAATGGGCAGGACGTTCACGCACAGGGAGCCTCCTGCTATCTCACCAGTGTATCCCCTGAGCAGGCCGCCGAAAAAGGATGGCGTTATCCCAACGGTCGCAGTCTGGATCAGGTCATCGGCGATCATGTCGGAGGTTCCTCCGTGTTCAAAACCCTCGAGATAAGCTGCAATGGCTTTCGAGCACCCAAGGAACCCATCTACTTCGATAACATCTCATGGTACGGCCCGGACAAGATCGCTCCCTCCATCAAGGATCCTCAGAAGCTCTACGAGCGCCTCTTCAAGGCCGATAATTTTCAGTCCCACCTCAGTGATGTCTCCTCTCTGTTACTTGCCGATGCCAAAAGCCTTTCGAAAAAACTCGGCACCGATGACCGGGAGACCTTGGGGGAGTTCATGGAGATGATCCGCAATGTCGAAATCCGCATTGCCAAACAGAAGGAACGAATTGCAAAGGCGGACATCCGGATTCCGAAGGATGAAATCCTGCCCCGCGGCGAATACATTCGCCTGCAGACCGACCTGATGCTCCTCGCCTTCCAGATGGGCATGACCAATATCAGCACCTTCATGATCGGGCCAGAGCGCTGGGATGCGACCCTCATGTATGAGGGCGTGTTTGATAAACCGGTGCAACACCACAACATGACCCATAACCAGAAGGGAGACGGATGGAAGGAGGTTCAAAAGATCGATATCTTTCACCTTGAGCAATATGCCTACATGTTGAGGCGGATGAAGGAGATCCGCGAGGCGGACGGAAGCACCATGCTCGACAATTCCCTCGTCTCCTACGGGGCCGCTCTAGGCGATGGCGCAACGCACCAATTTTATGATCTCCCCTTTATTCTCGCCGGCGGTGCGCAGGGACAGATCAAGCAGGGAAGATTCCTCAAGTGCAAGAGTGGCACTCTCAACTCCAACATGTGGCTGACCATGGCCCAGTTGATGGGAGTAGAAATCAATTCCTTTTCGGACAGCTCCGGGGTGGTCTCGGACCTGTGGACCTGAAGGACGCAACCACAAGAACTCCTCATCATGGTCATACCATGCGCATCTATGCCTGTGAGGTCTTCTGCTTTGATATTGCTGGCTGCAACGCTTCTATTATTCCCCGCAAGCAGTACCGCCGCTCCAGAATCAGACAGCAGGGCTCAGTTTGACTCTCTACTCAAACCCCTCTTCGCAGAGCACTGCGTCAAGTGCCACGGAGGCGAAAAGATCAAGGGGAAGGTCAACCTGAAGGAGGTCACCTCCTTCAATCATCTCCGGGCTGACCCAAAACTGCTGAAGGAGCTGATCGAGGCTGTCGATTCATACGACATGCCTCCCGAGGATGAGCCCGAGATTCCAGAGGCCAAACGCGAGGAACTTGTCGCCAGCTTAAAAGCAATGCTGCGCGAAGCCACAGCGGAAAACCCGGTAGACCGGCATGTTCAGATCAGGAGACTCAACAGATTCCAGTACAATAACGCTGTTCGTGATCTCTTCCTGCTCAATCGGGATCTCTTTGCCCTGCCGGAGAAGCTCATGACCCGGCACAGCAACTATCTCAAGCCGGACACTAGAAAAATGCCCGACAAGGTCGAAGTTGCCTGTCACTCACTCTCTCCTGCCGCAGGAATGCGCGAGGTCAAATCCTTCCCCAAAGACCTCCGGGCTGCCCATGGATACGACAATCAGGCAAATCAGCTCTCCTTGTCGCCCCTCCTTCTCGACTCCTTTCTGCGTCTCAGCGTCTCAATTATTGAAAGCCCGGACTTTAATGAGCAAACAGTGGGCATATGGAACGATTTCTTCCGGGCACCCAAGGAAGGAGACATGCGGGAAGAGGTCCAAAAACGGTTGAAGGGCTTCCTGTTTCTCGCTTTCCGAAGCGCTATCGAAGTAGATACCCTCGATCGCTACACCAACTACACCCTCGGAAAGATCGAGCAGGGACTACCCTTCACCGATGCGATGAAACGAGTAGCCTCCGCGGTCCTCTCGTCTCCCCGATTTCTTCTCCGATATGGATCAACCAGCGAAGGGAAGGACCTTTTCGTCGTCGCGAGCAACCTTTCCTTCTTTCTCTGGAACAGTGGTCCGGATCTCAAGCTTCTTCAATTAGCGGAGAGCGGGGAACTCGCCAATCTTGACGTGTTCAAGAACGCCTGTGACCGCATGATGTCTGATCCCCGGATCGAGCGTTTTCTGGACGCTTTCCCCTCACAATGGATGCAACTCGAAAACCTTCTTGGCGCTACCCCCGATCCAAAACTGGCACGCCTTTTCAACGTCGATAAATCCAGCCCGGCCAGCGTTCAGATGATCCTCGAACCGCTTCTCCTTTTCGACGCCATGTTCCTTGAGGACCGGCCCGTCATTGAGCTCATTGCGCCCCGGTTTTCCTATCAGAGTGAATTCCTCAAGACTTGGTATACCTCCGATCTCAAACCACCCCGCTTTGACACTGAAGCGATTGCAACTCGCAACAAATCCAACGACGAAAAGCGCGCAGCCTTCAAGACCACAATTCAATCGAAGGAAGCGGAACTCAAGACCCTAGTGGACCCAGTCAAAGCACGCCTTCTGAAGGCCCGCCGCAAGGGAGGAAAACCCGTCAACCTTGATCCCATAGCAGCATGGGAGTTCAACAATAACCTTCGAGATTCAGTGGGATCACTGCACCTGAAAAGCCACGGCAAAATCAGCTTCAGCGAAGGCATGGTCGTCCTGAAAAACTCCTACCTGCAGAGCCCTCCCCTCTCACTTGACCTGAAAGAGAGGACCCTCGAGGTCTGGGGCATGGTGCACAATATTGATCAGGACGGAGGGGGGGTCATGGGGGTCCAGGGCCCTGGCGATTTTTTTGATACCATCGTGCTCGGGGAGCGGAAGAAACGACATTGGATCTCAGGCAGCAACCGCTTCGCCCGCACAAAGGACTTCCCCGGATCTACGCCCGAGATGAAACCAGACCAGAAGATTCACCTCGCTATGGTCTATGGAACCGATGGATCGGTGACTCTCTATCGAAATGGCATGCCCTACGGTAAGCCCTTCCGCACCAGCCTCGCCACCTTTCCCAAGGACAAGAGCTCCATCATTTTCGGAGTGCGCCATCTTCCTGCCGGAGGCGGAAGATACCTTGATGTCAGTCTGGCACGAGCGCGACTCTACAACCGCGCTCTCAACGCTGAGGAGGTCGCAGGTTCTGCCGGTGGACTTTATGTCACCGAGTCGGAACTGGCGGAGGCCCTCACTCCCCCCCAGAGAGACAGGCGCAATAGTCTGGTTCAGGAAATCAAACTGGCCCAAAGCTCATTCGACAATGTCCCTCCGAATACCGACCCGGGACGGGCGCGGCAGGACGCCAGGAAAATATTTGAGGATGATATCCGTAGCAAACTGCGCTCAAGATCCTTCTCCCGCCGGGAGGCTGATGATCCTCGTTACGGAGGGGTTATAACCAACGCAGCGATGCTGAGCATGACCTCAGGCCCTACACGCACTCACCCCATTGCTCGGGGCGCCTGGGTCATCGAGGTGATTTTCAATGATCCTCCCCCGCCCCCACCCAATAATGTCCCTCCTCTGAACGAGGATGCTGCCGACAAGAATCTCACGATCCGCGAGAAGTTTGCCAAGCATCGTGAGAATCCTGACTGCGCTGGTTGTCACTCACGCCTTGATCCCCTCGGTTTCGCTCTTGAAAACTATGACATCATCGGCAGGTGGAGGGACAAGTATCCAAATGGTCGAGACGTTGACGCCAGCGGCACCTTAATGAAAAAGTATCCCTTTGATGGAGCCGTTCGCTTCAAGGAATCACTGGCAAAAGAGGATCGTCGGTTTGCTCGGGCCTTCACGGCCCATCTCATGCGCTATGCCACGTCCCGGGAGCTGAATCCGGCTGACTTTCTCACCGTTGAGGAAATCGTGGAAAACACAGCTAACGAGAACCATCGCCTGAGGTCTCTCATCCGCGCAGTTCTTCTCAGTGAGAGTTTTCTCCAGATCAACTGATCCGCCCATCACAGTCTACCAACGACGGCCTGTGTAGATTGCGGTCTCATCTTCTTTGAAAATCATCCAGCGCAAGAGGTCTATTCGCCTCGCCATGACCGGGTCACCGTGGTATCAGATTAAGCAGGGTGAGTGACCGTAGCGACTGCTTCCGAAAAAGTGAAAACGAGCACGGAGAGAATGCTATCTACTCTCGCTTCGCCTTTTCGGAAGGAGAGCTTGTCTATGTCGTCCAGGGAAAACCCTCCGCAAGGCGAACCCGGGAGAGCATCGAAATTGCGCCAGAGCAGCATGTAGTAGATGACTATGCTGTGTGCCTCAATCACTCTTTCAGCCCCAACCTCTATCTTCAGGGTCGCCAGTTTTTTGCACTCCGTGAAATCGAAAAAGGAGAGGAGCTAACCTTCAATTACCTCGCTACTGAGACCGAAATCGCATCCCCTTTTACCTGTTATGCTACAGGTAAGAGCGTCAACTCGGAAGCTCGCCAGATCTCACCGGAATCACCGGGCAAGGCCTAGGGAAGAAGAGAGAGCGAATCCATCCCCTTGTTCAGCGATCCTCCCCTCAGGATGCGGGCCCTGAGCCCACCCTGACCCTTGAGAAATTCATGCACTCCGTCAGCAGCAGCCTCGTTCATCCAGTAACAGGGAGCCGCCTCTTCAGCCCCCTCGAACTCCAGGCTCCCGATAGTGAAACGCTTTCCAATGAGCTCTGACAGGGGCACCCCCCTCACCAGGACATTCCTTCGGAAGACCGAGGCAGGAAGGTCTGGTAGCCCGAACACCTTTTTTACGTCATCGTAGACGCCGTAGTCAAAAAACGTGATCTGCCCCTTGAAGTTCTCCTTGTGATCAAAATACCGGTCTCCTCGGATTCCCCTTCCCGCCACACATTCGATAAGATCAGGATCCTCTATCTGGTAATTGAGGGAGCCTTTTTCATGCCGCCCCTTATAGTTGTGTCCCCCTGACACAAACAAATGGATGATATCAATTTCCCAATCCATAACTCTTATCCTCCTATGTAACTCATTTCTACCTTCTGGTTTTTTTCTGCCCCTCGGCGCTCTGAATAACGATCACTTCGATCAGCCCAAACCCCCTGGATGGCAAGGAGCAGAGATTTCTCTTTGCCTGCTCTCATCAGCTCTCTGACATCAAAACCGCTCTCTGCAAAGAGACAGGTAAACAGCTTACCCTCCGCAGACAAACGCAGCCGATTGCAATCACCGCAAAATGGTTCAGTCACCGAGGAAATAAATCCAACCTCTCCCTTCGTCTTACCAATCTGGTGACGACGCGCGACCTCTCCTCGGTGAGCTGGTTCTAATTTTCTCAAGGGGAACTCTGCCGCAATCATTTCGGAAACCTCCGCGCTTGGCACCACCTGCTCCATCCGCCACCCGTTGGTCTCTCCGACATCCATGTATTCAATGAACCGAACTGGTATATCCCGCTCGCTACCCCACCGAACAAGCGGCAGGATCTCACTCTCATTGATTCCGCGTTGCACGACCGTGTTGATTTTAACTCCCAAACCTTCAGAACGTGCTCGTTCGATTCCATTCAGAACTCTTTCCACCTTTGCCCCTACTCCATTCATCTGTCCGAACACTTCTTTGTCCAGAGCATCCAGACTTACTGTGACCCGGTGCAACCCAGCACGCCGCAATTTCGCCGCGTGGCTTTCCAGGAGCACACCATTGGTGGTCATGGCAAGATCCTCCACGCCTTCGAGGTTGGACAGCATCCTTACTAACTCCTCCAGCCCCTGCCGCAGGAGAGGCTCTCCTCCGGTCAAACGAAATTTGCGCACTCCAAGGCCGGCAACAAGGGCTGCTAGATGCTCAATCTCCTCATAGGTGAGAAGATCTTTCCGCTGAAGAAAGCGGTAGCCCGGGCCAAAAACCTCCGCCGGCATACAGTAACGGCAACGAAAATTGCACCGGTCGGTGACGGAGATGCGCAGATCCCGCAGCGGTCGATCGTACTGATCCAGTGGCATCCCCCCCAGCCAAGCGTAGCGACGCCATCCCGCAACTAAATACTTGGGTATTCGTCCATTCACTGTGAACTGGCGGCACCTCATGAATCCTCTCATCACTCCCCGGGCTGCGGAAGAAATCACACTGTCTACCATCCCAGAACTCGCAGAAGAAGATGTCCCTCCTGAGCTGGCTAGGGGGAGAATCCTCGCGCTCCCTCTTGTTGCCGACAGGCCCCTTCCCCCCTACGACCGGGTAATGATGGATGGCATATGTTGTAAAAACTCTGACCTTGAGGAACACACGACTCTCGCAATCGCGGGCGACCATCCGGCTGGAGCTCCAACGCCGCAGGAAACTCCACGAGGGCACTGCTGGGAAGTGATGACGGGAGCCTGTCTCCCTCCCGATTGTGATACCGTAATACCCTACGAACAGATCTCACGCCAAGATCATCACTTCACCATCGAGACCGGTTCAGCCGTAGCGGGACGCTTCATTCATCGTCGAGCCAGCGATTACGAAACTGGTGAAATTCTGGTTCCACCAAACACCATCATTGATTCTCGCGTTGCAGCAGTCGCTGCCACGGTTGGCGCTACCACCCTGCGAGTTCTGCAACGACCCCGCGTCTCTCTTTTCACCACAGGTGACGAGGTGGTCGACCCCGCGTCAACCCCTGCAGACCACGAAATCCGTCAATCTAATGCTGCAGCCCTCCACGCTGCACTTTCCGCGGCAGGTGCCGAGTTAGCCCATTACCAGCACCTGCCGGACGATCCCGGGGCTACCCTCACTGCGGTCGAGAAACACAGAAATTGTGATCTCCTCATCCTTTGCGGTGGGATCTCCAAGGGTAAATACGACTTCGTCCGACCAGTCATGGAGAAAATTTTCGGGCCTCCATCCTTCCACGGGGTTGCCCAGCGCCCCGGCAAGCCTCTGGCCTTTTGGGGCGGAACTCCCTCCATTTTTGCCCTCCCGGGCAACCCGATGTCGGTTCAGATTACCTTCCATCGCTACGTCCTCCCGTTTCTCAAAGCTTCTCAAAGACAAAGATACTCATCACAGATAGTGTCCCTCTCTTCCAACTTCTCCTTCGAGCCAGCCTTTGCTTACAGCCTCCCGGTCAAAACAAGTCAGGAAGGAGCCTGCACAATTGCCGAACCTCTCCCCCTCGCAAATTCCGGGGACTTTGCTTCCGCGATTGAGTCGGATGGATTTATCGAGCTCCCTGCTGAAAAAGGTACTTTTCCCAAAGGCACCCTCGCTCCCTACTGGTCGTGGCTCTGACAGACAGTAAATCCTCTCGTTTTTTTTCCCCATTGTCCTAGCGTTCAGCCGTGAGCGATCACTCTCATTTGGATGAGGCAGGCCACCCCAGGATGGTTGATGTTGGCCCCAAGGCTGTTACCAAGCGCTATGCCCGAGCCGGCTGCATCATCGTTCTCGGCCCAGAGCTGCTGTGCCAGCTCAAGGAAAAGGGTTTCCAGAACAAAAAGGGCTCAATTCTCAATACTGCGATTCTGGCAGGCATCATGGCGGCCAAGCAGACCTCCTCTCTCATCCCACTCTGTCACCCTCTGCCCCTCGACAAGTGCAATGTGACGATTGAGCCCGAGAGCGATCATTCGCTCAAGGTAGAGTGTGAATGTTCAACCAGCAGCCGGACCGGTGTCGAAATGGAAGCCCTTACAGGAGCCTCCGTCGCCGCGCTCACCGTCTACGACATGTGCAAGGCGGTAAACCCTGCGATCGAAATCACCGCTCTTCGCCTTGAGGAAAAGCGAGGCGGCAAGAGCGATTTTTTTCCTACTCAGGCCTCGTGAAAAATCCCCTTCATGGCCTCCTCCTCGCAGGAGGGAAAAGCACCCGCATGGGCCGTGACAAGGCCGACCTGATGGTTGTTGAAGGTCTCTCCATGCGCGACAGAGGAATGAAACTGCTCGGAGGAGTCACCGCAAAGTCCTTTCTGGCCATCGCGGGAGATGACGACCGGCAGTATCATCACCCGACCATTCAGGACCTGCGAGAGAATGCCGGCCCGATGGCTGGACTGGAATCCGCTTTCCGTCATTCGCCGGAAGCGGGCTGGCTTGTCACTGCCTGTGACCTTCCTTTTCTCACCTCACCCACCCTGAAACACCTGGTGGAGTCGAGGGATCCGACTAGCGATGCGACCTGCTTTACCAGCCGCTTCGACGGCAAGCCCGAACCCCTTTGCACGATTTACGAGCCCTCCTCTCATTCCTCTCTGGAAAGAATGCTCTCCGAGGGGGTCAGGTGTGCCCGACGATTCCTATTCAGCCTGACACGCAAGGAAATCGAACTGCCCGAGCTATCCGCTCTAGACAATTGTAACCGCCCTGAGGATCTTGAAGAAGCACGCTTAAGCCTTAATCACGGACGATCTCTTAAAAACGTTCTGGTTGAATACTGTGGAGTCCTGAGGGAGGACGCAGGCTGCAATTCCGAAGAGTTCCAGACCCGTTCAGTCACAGCCGCGGGTCTGTGGGAAGAACTGCGTATGTCCCGTAGGCTTTCCCTGGAAATCGATTCCGTGAAAATCGCTATCAATGATGAATTCAGGTCCTGGAATCAGCCTCTTGCTGAGGAGGACAAAGTCACCCTTTTCCCCCCCTTTGCAGGAGGCTAGATCCATGTTCTGCCTTACCTCAGAACCGATAGACCCAACCACTCTGCGGGATGCGGCCAACAACCCTCATGCCGGCGCGGTATCAATCTTCGAAGGCCTGGTCCGGAATCATCACCAGGGCCGGAAAGTGCTCCGATTGGAGTACGAAGCTCATGGCCCGGTTGCAGAGAAGGAGGGACGGATCATCCTGCGGGAGGCGATAGAGAAATTCGATCTAGATTACGCTGGAGCAATACACCGCACCGGCCCTCTCGAGATTGGTGAATGTGCCGTCATGGTAGTAGTTTCTGCTCCACATCGCAGCGAAACATTTGATGCCTGTCGCTTTGTCATCGATGAAGTTAAACGGCGTCTTCCTATCTGGAAGAAGGAATTTTACCCCGATGGATCCAGTGACTGGGTAGGATGCGAAGGCTGCAGGGGGAAGCACCAGCACTGACCTTGCAGTATGACCAAGATCAACTAATTTAAAGAGGTGCGCCGTCTCTATCTCATCCTCGTCTTCTGCCTCTCTGCGCAGGGCTCGACACTCTCAGCGCCAGTTCCGGATCTTGAGATTTTATTCCTCGATGCTGCAATGTGGGACAAGCCGGTCGGCGAGGTCCTCCGTGACCGTAAGCCCCTTGGCTTTTACTGGCTCTCAAAGGAGCGCAACGATGCACGAAGCACCCAGCGAGGGCTGAAACTCTGGAGTCTCCCGGTCGGCGAAACGATTCTACGGAGCCGGGATGACAAACTGCATTCCTTTGACATTTCGATCTACAATCGGGGTGATAATGGGGAAATGGAGCAGGAGCGATTTAAGGAGCTCACCGAAAAATGGCACGGGCTACTCATGGAGAAAACCAGCCTTGAGGGAGACAAAATGAATCGGGCCCAGAAAGGGAGTGTTGTCTCAGCTGATCGCTGGGTGTGGAAGTGCCCAGGAGCTTTTCTTGTTCTCACCTCCAGTAAATCCAGAGCCTCCAGAGGTTACACCCCTGAATTCCTGAAGCTCAGCCTTGTCTCTGTAAAATACGGTAAGGAGATCTACGAGCAAAGGTCTGGTCTGACAAAAAGTATGGCAAGACGCCGGGACCTTATTGCCAACAGGGTAAGCGCATCCAACGGCGATATCTTTGTGCAGGGTGTTCCCATGGTGGACCAGGGCCGCAAGGGATATTGCGCGGTAGCCAGCGCAGAGCGCGTCTTCCGATATTACGGCCTGCCCGTGGATCAGCACGCGATGGCCCAGATTGCCGAAAGCAGTGCCCAGGGGGGAACGAATCCCGCCAACATGATTGCGGCCCTTAAGAAGGTCGCTGGCCGGACAAAGACTCGACTCCTTGTCCATTATGAAATCGAGGATCGCAAGGTCAGATCCGAGATGAAGGCCTACAACCGCTTGATTCGGAAAAACAAGGAGGGAAAGGAGTTTCGCGAAGGCGCTGTAACCCCTTATCAGTATTTCCTTTCAAATTGCCATGGACCGACTCTACGCGAGGTCCGCGCCAAGGGCACTGCCTTCGATCGCTTTCGAAAACAGATCAGGGACAATATAGATACTGGAACACCCCTGCTTTGGGCCTTGCAGGTTGGCGTGTTCCCGGAGCGGGGTATTCCCCAGCAAGGTGGAGGACACATGAGGTTGGTTATTGGGTATAATTCGAAAACTGATGAGATCCTTTATACCGACTCATGGGGGCCCGGTCATGAATTTAAACGTATGAGTGCGGCCAACGCCTACACGGCCACAATGCACCTCATCACTCTCAAGCCCTCTCAGTAGAGGTGGATAAAAAGGATCCGGAATCGGACACCAGTGCACTTGGTTGCGTCTTCTCTGGCGGCTGGACGCTACTTTCCCTCCCGCTTTGGATCGCTGCCTTTGCGCTTCTTGTTGTGTCCACGATGTGGACCTCCAGACTTTTCGCCGTTGCGCTCATCTGCCTTCTTCCTATACCCCTGAATCTCCTGCACTGGCGGAGAACCAGCCGGAAAATTGTTGCTGGCCTCCTCCTTGTAGCTGGTTCATCTGCGCTCCTTGTCTGCAAACAGCAGGCACAGAAAGCGCCCGGCACACAAGAGGACGCTGCCCGCCTTGTTCACCATGAGAATTTTTCCGGCTTATTTGGTATAGCGAACCTTGTTGCAGAAGTTGACCAGTTCGCCCTGCGTTCTTACGTGATGGCCGCCACCAATCCAGATTTGAGCTGGCAACGTGCCTCTGATCTTCGCCGCATAACGAATGATCTCTATCGTGATCTTTCACTAGATCCCCAGCTTTCATCTCTCCCCTCCCTGCTCGGATCCACCTACCGGGAGATGCTAGGACTCAAGTCCTCTCCTGGATCTCTGTTTACTTATATCCCCAGCTCGTCGAGTTCGGGAGAACCGGGAAAGAAGATCGCGATTATTCTCCTCCACGGTAGCCTTGGAAACTTTCAGGGATCGTGGTTGCTTTGGAAGAAACTCGCAGATTCCACCGGCGTGGCGATCGTTGCCCCAACCTTTGCCACAGGAAAGTGGAGTCAGGAAAGAGGGCGGGCAGCCATCGCGCAAGCCCGGGATTTTTGTATACAGCACCCGAATATTGACGGAGAAAGGCTTGTTCTCGCTGGCATTTCCGAAGCCGGAATCGGGGTTCTACATGAAGCAGCAGTGGCACCGCGCGAATGGGAGAAACTTCTTCTGATCTCTCCGCTCATCGAACAACAGACTATCAACTCCCAACCATTCATTGATGGTTGGCGTGATCGAAAGGCCTTGATCATTACCGGCGAGCAGGACACCTCAGCTTATGGGAAATCGATCCGCGCGGCGCAGGCAACCATGGAATC
>DIHT01000135.1:0-1270 GCA_002420305.1 Akkermansiaceae bacterium UBA5689
CCTCCAAGTAAGGCGGTGGAGCTCAGGCTTCGGTGGGAGCCGGGAAAACGCTATATCTTCGATAATACGGCCGATACTTCGATGAAAATGCCTCTGCCTGGACAGGGGTTGATCGAAACCACGGCGAATATGACAATACGCGTTCACAATGACGTGAGCCCCCACAAGGAGGGAGTCAAGGTGGGTCACGCGTTTGCCTCTGTTCGAATGAAGCAGCAGATGCAGGGCCTGGAGATGGAGTATGATTCCTCGGATCCGGCCAAGAGGGGAGGAATGCTGGGGACTGTTCTGAAGCCACTCACAGAGACAAAATTCGCTGCCGTGTATCGCAAGGATGGCAGTTTGGTAGCTACCGAAGGTCTGGACGATCTTAAGGGGGCTGGGCAAATGGGAATGGGAAAAGAAGAGTTGGAGGCAATGGCGCGGCAGAGTGCCGACTATCTTCCGGGTAAGAACGTCGAGGTAGGCGAAACCTGGAAGACCGACGTGGACTTGCCCATGGGAGAGCTTGGAGGCAAGGTGACTATTCGTTATGTTCTGAAGCTGGAGGAAATTCTCGAGGATAAGGGTCGCAAAGTCGCCAGGGTTTCAATGCGAGGTACGACCAAGGAGGCGAAGAACGAAAAGAAGGACGAAATTCTTCGGACCGAAGTCAAGGAAGCGACGGGGACTATGCTATTTGATATCGAGCTGGGACAGCCTTTGGAGGTCGCCTCTACCGTCGTCCTTGAGACAGGGCTTCCCGCCGGGATCCCACAGGCACCGGGTGCGCCGGGTAAGATGCCGCTCAAGACTGTCTCGATCCAGACGTTGGTTGGAGTGGAAGACTTCAAGGAAGCCCCGTCTCCTCGTGAAGCTGATCTCAAGGGAAAATCGGATGAGACAGCATCGCCCGAGAGCAAGGCAGAGAAAAGAGCTCGGCGGAAAGCCCGCAAGGAAAAGCGTCTGAGAGAAGAGAAGGGCGAGACGGAATAAACGTCGGAAGGGGCTGTGGGCCTACCCGAAAGTATACCCCCTAGAGAAGTTCTCCCTGACCTCCGCCTGCTGGAAGCTCAGCCCCGATTTTCTGATAGGCTGAGGGCATGGCGACACGGCCCCTAGGGGTTCTTTTAAGAAACCCCTGCATGATCAGAAAGGGTTCGTTGACCTCTTCCAGTGAAGAGGAATCCTCTCCGACCGCGACAGCAAGGGAGCTCAGGCCAACTGGTCCTCCATTGAATTTATAAATCAGAGTTTCGAGGATTCGTTTGTCCATCTCATCCAATCCATC
>DIHT01000135.1:1652-1912 GCA_002420305.1 Akkermansiaceae bacterium UBA5689
ACCTGAGCGTAGTCCCTGACCCATCGCAAAAGGTTATTGGCGACTCGGGGAGTCCCTCTCGAGCGGGCAGCGATTGCTCGGGATCCCCCTTCGTCCACTCGGATATCGAGCAAGCTGGCGGAACGCATGATGATGGTAGAGAGCTCCTCATGGCTGTAATAGTCGAGTCGATTGACGAGGCCAAAACGAGATCGCAGCGGAGCGGTGAGCATGCCGGCCCGTGTAGTTGCTCCCACGAGAGTAAATTTCGGAAGGTTAAG
>DIHT01000135.1:2315-12599 GCA_002420305.1 Akkermansiaceae bacterium UBA5689
TCGATTGCAGGGTGGAGACGGTGAATTTCGTCAATAAAGAGGACATCACCCCTTTGCAGGTTAGTAAGGATCCCGGCGAGATCTCCCGCCTTTTCGACCTGTGGTCCAGAGGTTGTGTGGATCGTGGAATGGGCTGCGCCTGCAATGATATTCGCAAGGGTTGTCTTGCCTAGCCCGGGAGGGCCCGAGAGGAGAATATGCTCTAGAACGTCTTCTCGTTGACGGGCAGCCTCGACCATGAGCATGAGCCGTTCGGTGACCTTCTCTTGACCGTGGAATTCCTCAAATCCCGGGGGCCGGAGAGAGAGGTCAAACGGAGGGTCCGGTTCCTGAATGGGGTTTTCCGCCATATGTCGGTCTTGGTAAGCCCACAAGGGCCGGTGAGAGTAGCCGATTAAAAGGATACTGCGGGGATGGTGTCATACCCGTCAGACGACCGCAAGTGTGCCGAAATGGCTAAAAAGGCTGCCAAGAATAGGCTTTACAGAGAATTGATCCGCCGTAAAGTGCGCCCCCCTCCCGGACGAGCCATGAAAGTTCTCTCCTCTCTCAATTCCCTTAAGCGCCGACACGCTGGATGCCAGATCGTGAAGCGTCGCGGTACACTCTACGTGATCAATAAGACGAATCCCAAGTTCAAGGCCCGGCAGGGGTCAACTCGGGGAACGCGTCTCTCCAAGAAAGGCGTTAAGTAACTCGGGGGAGCTTCGGGTTATTTCAGATCACGAGGGCGGCTTTTGGCCGCCTTTTTCGTGTGGGGGTGAGCTCATGGAATTAATCATTTCTCCGGCCGCGAGGAGGCCAAACGTTGCCGTGACATGGGTAACTGCTCCCAGCCCGGCATCGCAGCGGAGGCCAGCAGCTTGAGTGGACGGGCGCTCTTTCGAGACGCAACCGTTCCCCTGCGGGTATTGTGTGTCCTCCGGGGAGAATATAGCGCGGACACCAAATTTTTTTCGGGAGCCTTCGCCGCTGGGAAAGCCATGATTACTACGAAGGTTCTTACGCACCTGATGGAGGAGGGCGTCATTGAAGGTTCGGCTGAGATCTGCGATACGGATGAGGGTCGCGTCACGTCGTCCACCAGCTGCGCCACAGGTGATGATGGGAATCTTCCTTTTGACGCACTCAGCGAGGAGAAGGCATTTTGGACGTACGGCATCAATCGCATCGATTACGCCGCTGAGTGGGCGTTCAAGAACGCTTTCGAGGGTCTTGTCGCTAAGAAAGTAGCTTTCTGCGTTCAGGCGGCATTCAGGATTAATCATGCGAAGCCGCTCGGCCATAACCTTGACCTTTGATTGACCAACGGTCTGAGAGAGAGTGTGGATTTGCCGATTAGTGTTGGAGATGCAGATATCGTCAAGGTCCACAAGGGTGATTTCACCGAGCCCGGTCCTCGCGAGAGCCTCTGCGCACCAAGAGCCTACTCCTCCGATTCCGATGACGGCAACGTGTGCCTCGCGGAGGGCATGTGCACCCAAGTCCCCGTAGAGTCGACTTATGCCGGAGAATCGTTCCTGGTATGGATCATTCATCGCCGATGCTGGCAATGAGTACTAAGACCCAAGGAGGTGAGTCCGCATGTTAGCGAGAACCTCTGCGCATCGAGCTCGGTTTCCGCCCCCAACTTCAGCAGTAGCCCATCCCGTAAAGCGAATTTCTGCGAGCGCTTTTCGGACGTCTGCCCAGTCAACGTCCCCGGCCCCAATCTTCGAAAATCCGGCTTTCACTCCCCAGTCCTTTACATCGAGCTTCACAATACGATGTCCGAGAGAACGAATCCAAGCCGCTGGTTTACCGTATTTCTGGTGATTACCGATATCGAAATAGGATCCCACCCAAGGGCTGTCGATCTCATCAATATATTTCACCAATTTTTCGGCTGTTTGATTGTTCGGGCCATCGTGGTCGTAAAGGAAACGGTTCCAGACATTTTCGATGAGAACATGTACTCCCAGTTGCGCTGCGAGTGGAAGAGCCTTTCGGATTTGCTCAATCGAACGGTCCCAGGCTTGTTGCTCACTGACCTTGGAATTCACAACGGCCGGTACTAGTAGGACAGAGGTGCCCCCGATAGCATCGCTTTCCCGGATTGCGGTGAGTAAGCCTTGCAGGCCCTTTTCCCGAATTTCGGCCGAGGAATCGGAGAGAGTAGTGCCCCAGTGAATTGAGTCGACTACTCCATGGGTCGGTAGTCCGACTTTCTCCGAGGCCGTTCTTGCTTCTTCCTTATTTTGTCCTCCCGGGGAATCAAGCTCTACCCCGTCGTAACCGAGGCTCTTGAGGATCTGGAATTTTTCCTCGAGGGTTTGACCGTCTCCACACATGCCACATTTCAAGGAAAGTAGAATGGGGTGCTTCTTTTTGTCACCGTGATGATTTGCGTTAACCCGGCAGACGCCAGCCGTGGCAGCGAGGGCTCCAGTAGAGATAAAGCGACGGCGATTAAAAGGTTGCATGGGCCTACTAGGCACCGGGCTTGGTCTCATTGCAAGCCGTGATCGTATCTCCCGGCCAGCCAAAGGGTCGCGTGAATTTTGGAATCAATCAGCATACCTGATGATTCCCTCTGCCGAAGCCATTCCCGGAGGTTCTGTAAGGCCACCCGGTGCACCTGAATCTCCTCTCCGGCAACCCCTCCCCCTGCGGATTTCTGCTGGAGCTCTGTGGCGAGAAAAAGATGTGTGACCTCTGGGGTCATGCCTGCAGAGGTAGGCGTGGAGAGGAGGAGTTCCATCGATCCCGCCTGAAAACCAGTTTCCTCCAGAAGTTCCCGGCGTGCTGAATCAGCCAGAGTTTCCTCACGATATTCCTTCTCGTCGCCAACGAGGCCTGCTGGAATTTCGATCACTCGCGCGTTGACCGGCTTTCGGAATTGCTCCACCAGAATGACCTCGGAATTTGAGGTCAGGGGAAGGATTCCAACGACACCTGTGGCATTGGGTCTGTCCGCAAACTCCCAGCCGTCTCGTTCGTAGAGTCCCAGATAATTTCCCTCGGAAAGGATTCTCGCATCTTTCATCAGTCCTCTTTAGCTGTGGGAGATTGGCAGCAAAAGGGCAATTTTACCCGTATTCTGGTGGAAATGAGTGCCGAGGGAAAGCAAAGGAATCTGGACTAAGAAACTGTGGCCAATCTCCGTAGTCTGAGTTAACTAAAGAAGTTCATGGGTGCATACGATTTCGACATCCCGGTGACCTTCAGGCATCGCATCCGTTTTACCAAGGATGCCTTTGCGGAAGGCAACAATGTGCTGGCAGATTTGCTGGAGGCAGAGCGAGAACGCAAGGTCATCGTCTTTCTCGAGAGCTCAATCGACCAGTTGTTCCCCGGTCTCCGACAACAGATCCAGAACTATCTGGAAACCCAGACAAAGCTCAAGCTCACCGAAATCGTCATCATGGCAGGTGGAGAGGACTGCAAGATCAGCAAGACCCAGATCATGGATGGGATCATTCCGATCGAACGTAATGGGATCGATCGGCATTCCTACGTCTTCTGTATCGGAGGTGGAGCCTTTCTGGATGTGATTGGCCTTTCCGCGGCTACTGCACACCGTGGGGTCCGACTAGTACGATTTCCGACCACAACTCTCGCACAGGATGACAGTGGGGTGGGGGTCAAAAACGGGATCAATGCCTTCGGAAAGAAAAATTTCATCGGCGCCTTTGCTGTCCCCTATGCGGTAGTGAATGATTTTCAGTTCCTCTACACGCAAAGTGCTCACAACAATCGGAGTGGACTTTCTGAGGCGGTGAAGGTTGCCCTAGTGAAGGATGGCGTATTTTTTGACTGGCTGGAAGAGAATGTTGAGTCCCTCAATTCCCTTGAGCCTTCCACGTTGGAGGAAGCGGTTGAAAGGTCAGCTATCCTGCATGCCCGACACATTGCTCTCGGGGGTGACCCCTTTGAGACAGGTAGCAGCAGACCTCTGGATTTTGGTCACTGGACTGCCCATAAAATGGAGCAGCTCACCGACTTTGAGCTGAGTCATGCTGATGCTGTTTCGGTCGGAGTGGCATTGGACACCCTGTATTCCGCTCGTTGTGGCTGGTTGTCGGAAAAAGATGCATGGCGTGCGGTAGAAGTATTGCAGAGGCTGCAGTTGCCTGTCTGGCATGAGTCTCTGGAACTCCGGGACGAGGAGGGGCGCCGTCTTGTCTACAGAGGCCTTGAGGAGTTTCGCGAGCATCTTGGAGGAGAACTGACGGTCCTCATGCTGGAAGGAGTTGGACAGGGTGCGGACCGGCATTCGGTTGATGAGCCATTGCATGAGTCCTGCATTAACGAACTAAAAGAGGCATCTCAGCGGGGGGTGCCGACCTAGCCGGGAGTCAAGTCAATGGACCCTCGATGAAACGTATTGCTGTCTTGAATGTGGTTGGCCTCACCAAGGGTCTGATCGCAAAGAACCTGCCGCGCATCCGGAAACTTGCCGAGAACCTCGAAACGACGAGTTTCACTCCAGCATTTCCTGCTGTCACTACCACCGCACAGGCTACTTACCTTACCGGGACTTCTCCTTCTGATCACGGAATTGTTGGAAACGGGTGGTACGAGCGAGAAGATGCTGAGGTTCGGTTCTGGAAACAGAGCAATCATCTCATCCGCGGGGAGAAGCTGTGGGAGGCTCTTCGAAGAGAAAAGGGTGACTTCCGCTGCGCCAAGATGTTCTGGTGGTACAACATGTACTCTAGTGCCGATTGGTCCGTGACCCCGCGGCCGATTTATCCTGCTGACGGGAGAAAGGTATTCGATGTTTACGCGCATCCTTCTGGATTACGGGATAAGCTGGTGGGAGAGTTGGGAGAGTTTCCCTTTCCGAGTTTCTGGGGACCCCGGGCAGGGCTTCCCAGTTCTCAATGGATTGCAGATTCCGCTCGCTGGGTCGAGGAGTGGGAGCAACCGGACCTCAATCTGGTCTACCTTCCACATCTCGATTATGGGCTGCAACGCTGGGGGCCCGATGCGCCGGAGATGGAGGCTGAGTTCGAGGCGATTGACAGGCTTGTTGACGAATTGATTTCTTTCTTCGTGAAACGGGGAGTGGAGGTTGTCCTCCTTTCAGAGTACGGGATTTCAAAAGTCCGGAATCCCGTGCATCTTAACCGGGTCTTCCGGGATAAGGGCTGGCTCCAGATCAAGAATGAGCTTGGTCTCGAACTTCTTGATGCGGGAGCTTCACGTGCGTTTGCGGTGGCTGACCATCAGGTTGCCCATGTCTACGTCAGAGATGATTCCATCCGCAATGAGGTCCGGTGTGTTCTTGAAGCCACGGAGGGTGTGGCGGAGGTCCGGGAGAGTGGCTTTGGCGACGGGATCGGAGCACGAAGGGCGGGAGATTTTATTGCGGTTTCCTCACCGGAGTCCTGGTTCACCTATTACTACTGGATGGATGATATGGTAGCTCCTGACTTTGCACGGACCGTCGATATTCACCGCAAGCCTGGGTATGACCCGGCGGAACTCCATCTGGATCCTGCGCTCAGCCTGCCGCGTATCCGGATCGCGTCATTCCTGCTCCGGAAGAAGCTTGGGTTCCGGGCCCTGCTTCCGGTAATTCCCCTTGATGCCTCTCTCGTGGGAGGTTCGCACGGCCGGGATGATGTTCCGGAGCATGAGCAACCGGTTTTGGTGGGCGCGGGGGCGAGTTCGGTATCCTCGGCGGAGGAGGTCTTTAATTATCTCAAATCACGCTGTCTTGCATGAAACAACTCGAATCCGAGATCGAGCTCTGTCGGAGGATCATGAAATCATGGGAGAAGCTGCGGCTTCTCTATAACGGGGTCCTGCTCTTTCCCGGTATCGCCCTGCTCTTGAGAATCCTTCACCTGCAGGCGGATCGGATGGCCCAAAATCCTCCTGACATGGGGTTTCCAATCATGGACCCGGTGGCCTTATTTATCCGTGCCCTGCTTTTTGGACTCTGTGCGAACGTCTGTTTCTGTCTCGGGCCCTACAGTGAGTTCATCGTAACAGCACTTGGGTTCCCGCTCACGGCTCGCAAGATCCGTGTTCCTCTAATTTCCCTAGGACTCATGATATCTCTTGGAATAATCATACTGGTCTGGTTTTTAGTGGAGTTTTCCTTAAGCTTTCCGTCTCCTCCCTGAGAAGCGACCTTATTAGAGGTCAGAGAGCCGGATCTGGGTTCTCTGGCGCTTCTCAAAAAGAAGGGTTTCCCGATAACCCGCCTCGAGAGCCAGCGTGGAGGCTCGATCAAAGTCTCGTGCAACCTCACCCGGAGCATGGGCATCGGAGCTGAGAAGTAATGGAACTCCGGCACTGCAGGCCAGGCTGAGAAAATCGGTAGCGGGATACTGTTCCTCACAGGGCTTGTGCCACCCCGCCGTATTTAACTCGATCGCACAGCCTGCCTTTGCGATCGAGTCGATCGCAGGTTCGTAAAAGCGGCGGAGGTCTCCGTGAGGTCGATACGAGAATTTCTTGATCAGATCGGGGTGGCCTAGGAAATCGAAAAGGCCACTTCTCGCCATGGCGGAATATTCCTCCCAGTAGCGAGTCCAGGCTTTCTCGACTTCAACTTCCTCCCAAGCCTTCAAAAGGTGAGGGCTATCAAAATTCCATCCATCGAGGTAGTGAATAGAACCGATTAAGTAGTCCCATTCCGCCTTTCCTGAAAGTTCGGTAATCCACTGTTCGCATCCGGGAAGCCAGTCACACTCCAGGCCCAGCCGAACGGGGATCCGGTTCTGGGCATAATCGCGGGCGGTTTCAACCCAGTTGAAGTATGTGGGAAGGTCAGAAGCAAGCATCCGCCAGTCGTCGAGTGGCTCTTCCTGAACGGGGCCATGGCAGGATACCCCGTATTCGCTGAGGCCTGCCCTGAGGGCCGCATCGACGTAGTCCCGCGGCTCGCCCTCAGCGTGGTGGCAGAGGGGAGTATGGGTGTGGTAGTCAGCTGGCATGTGAAATCTTTTTCGCCAGAAGAACCTTTGGCGTTGTGGCTTGGGAAGAGGAATACTAGGTTTGGGCTGCGGCGCAAGGAAAGGGCCATGTCAGAGTCAAGCGAGCAAGCACGGGTATCGGCAGGAGACGTATTTACGCAGTCTCTTGTGCCAAAGTTGCAAAGCCATCCAAAGAGGATCGTATTTACGGATGGTGCAGACGAGCGCATCCTCCGCGTGGCTGAGCGGATGGTGAAGAGCGAGGTTGGAATTCCTATCCTGCTGGGAAACCGGCAAGAAATCCATCAGCTGGCTGGAGACCTTGGGATCAGCTTGGACTTTGTCAAAGTGCTGGAACCTTCTGCCGCCGGTGACTTTGAGGTCTTCTGTGACTTTCTTCGGCGCACTGAACACGTTCGGGGGGTTGAAATTTCCAATCCGGAAGAGATCCTCCGGCAGCCAGCCTACTTTGGAGCAATGATGATCCAGTATGGTCAGGCCGATGGACTGGTCGGGGGAAACCAGAGCTACCCGGCGTCCGTCTTCCGGGCTCTTCTGCATCTTGTCAAACCGGTGCCGTCCGTTCCCAGAGTGTTTTCTGTTGCGATTCTCTCGGCCTCTCATCTGGCACACTTTGGAAGAGAGGGAGTACTCTTTCTTGCTGATTGCGGTCTCAATGAGGAGCTATCAAGCAAACAACTTGCAGCGATTGCGGTTGAGACTGGCCAGCTTGCACGGATCTATCTCGGTCGTCGCCCACGGGTTGTTCTTCTCAGTCACTCCACTAAGGGCTCCGCATCGACCTCCTCAGGGCGTGAGGTTCGTGCCGCGACCGAGATGGCTCGTCAACAGGTTGACCCGGAAGAGGTTGAGATCGACGGGGAGTTGCAGGCAGACGCGGCTCTTGATCCTCTCGCTTCGGAGATCAAAATTCCCAATGCTGAGTTTAAGCAGGCGGCAGATGTCCTGGTCTTTCCAAACCTTGATGCTGCAAATATTACTTTAAAGCTTCTTACTCATGTAGGAGGAGCAAACGCATACGGGCAGTTTATTCTCGGTTTGACTCGTCCAGCGGCTCAGATCTCCCGGACGATGGATGAGGAAAGCATTTATGGAACCGCTCTCGCCGTAGGAGTTGAAGCGATCAAGTATCACGAGCTTTACCCCGAGGGCGAAGCTTGAGGCGGGCCGTAGTCAGGCCTCGCTGATCTGCTCAAGCCACTGTGCCACTGCGAGACAGACTTCAGGACCGGTGGCATCTGCAAAAGGCTCGTGAAGAGCCTCAGGAAATTCCCTAAGTGTAAGGGGTGGAATGTCCAAGCCCTCCAGAAGGTTCTTAAGGTGCCGGGGAGAGCAAATGGAATCCCTGAGCCCCTGCGTCAACAGTAAGGGAATCTGCGGGGGGCACGCCCGGAAGGCCTTCCTGACGTGCCTTGCGGTATGAATCAGGGTGTGGCCCCAACTAGAGGAGATCCGGGAATGGATCTTATTTGAGTGGCCTTCTCTTACATGAGCCTCAGGGAGTGAGCTGCACCGATTGTGAGAGACACCCGTTGACACCGTGAGTTGTGGATAAAAGCGAGCAATGAGCCCAGCAAGCCGAACAAGAACGGGGTTCTGGCCTGCCTCCGGTCTTAGAAGGGGGGAGCTGATCCATGAAAACCCATAGAGCCGGGGCCGTTCAAGAATCTCCCGGAGGGCCAGAAGGCCTCCAGCGGAGTGTCCAATGATCCCCAACTTCGTATCTTCGGCCCCGGTGAGCTCACGACAGCGATGACGGTTGGATGCAGAAATCTGGTCAACGATTTCAATTCCTGGGACGTGACCTCGTTTCCCGTCTGAGTCGCCATGGCCTGGAAAGTCCGTTCCAACACAGATTATACCCTTCTGAAGAAAAGGCTGAAGGAAGGCACCATATCTCCCAGCATAGTCCCCCTGCCCGTGTAGAAGGAAAGCACTTCCCCGAATGGGGGTTTCCTTTGCGGGATGAAAGACATGGCGGCGAAGGGGATAGCCGCTTATCTCGATGTTTTCCTCACTGAGGATCATTGCTCTCCCTGTAAGGACAAGATGAGATCCCCTGCGAGCCCCACATCATCCACCCGGTTGTGCTGGGTAAAGGCAAGATGGAGGTTGCGGAGAATTCGTAAAAGAATATCACGCATTGTGCACGGACTCTGGATCGCTCGTCGGGAGTCGGGCGTCAGGACAGCGGAGTTGTTGCGAATGTCATCCACAGAAATAATACGCCCTCCCCCGAAACAATCAACGAGATGCGGATTTCCTTCGATCGTAATCCAAGCGAGAAAATGAGCAGGAAAATTACAGCCACCAATTGTGAGGTCCAGGCGATGACCAACTAGCATTGCGAGTACGGCCAAGCCGATCGGGTTGCCCTTTCGATTCATAACAATCCAAAGGAGATCGCCATTACTTGGAGAGTAGAATCCTTCCTTATCTCCGCGAAAACGGCCCGATCCAAAAAGAAACTCACAGAGGGACTGTTCATCTTCCTGCGCGTTGTGCAGAACGGCCTCATCGGCGATTCGATCAAGTGCATCGGGAAGAGAAGAACGCAGCGAAGTTCCATCGTGAAGCAACTCACTGAGGAGACGCAGAAGTAGTTCAAAGGATTCCCAGTCTGCACCGCCTTCGTCCAGACCCTGCTGAGGCACGACCCATTGGTCCCGGATCTGGCGTCGACGGCCAGGCGCCAGTAGATTACTCAATCTTGTTCGATCCCCCTCAGGCAGACGGATACCTAGCCTATCGAGTTCAGAGCTGACGTCACCCTGACAGTCGGCAAAGCGCTCGGAGAGAGTCTTCCTCACTATTGGATCATCGTCGTCGAGCAGCCTGACAAGATGCGGAAGCTCAGTCTCAACATGCATTTTCCGTGGTTTACGACGTGGTGAAACAGGAAGTCCTTTTGATATGAGATCACTCTCCGCAGGGGAGGAATGGTGCGCGATGCTGGATTTGAACCAGCGACATCTAGCGTGTCGAGCTAGCGCTCTACCACTGAGCTAATCGCGCTTACCTTTCTCGAGTAAGATGGATTGGGTCCTGCCCTCGCGCAAGGAAGATTTGCCGGTCCATGCCGAAGGGCAGGATGGGTATGTTTCCTGGTGAGGATAGTCGGGGCTAACAAGTGACCTCATAACAAATTTTATCCGGCGGAGTACAAAAAAGAGGGACGTCGTTCCCGACGTCCCTCTTGCTCGAAATAATTTTTCGGGGCCAGTTCTAACGACGCTTTCTTGCAGCCTTACGCTTAGCGGGCTTCTTAGCAGCCTTCTTAGTGGGCTTCTTAGCAGCCTTCTTAGCGGGCTTCTTAGCAGCCTTCTTAGCGGGCTTCTTAGCGGCCTTCTTA
>DIHT01000180.1:0-10826 GCA_002420305.1 Akkermansiaceae bacterium UBA5689
ATGCATATCGAAAAAGCCCCATGCATTTGGGCTGTATTGACCGACATCTTGGGTCTGGACGATATTTCGATTATAATTTGCGTTTAAATAGCTGATCGAATTTCCCCATGAATAAGCTGTGGTCGTACCGGCTCGGCAGGCATATTCCCATTGAGCCTCGGTAGGGAGGGAATACTTCCCCTCCTTGGTTCCTGCCTTGGCGTTGAGTTTCGCGATGAACTCCTGGCAGTCGTTCCAGCTAACCCGTTCCACGGGGTTAGAGGGATTTGTGAACCGACTCGGGTTGTTTCCCATCACGGCTTTCCACTGCTCCTGAGTCACTTCAAACTGACCTAGATAAAACGGCCGGGTGAGTTTAACGGTATGAGAAGGTTTGCTCTCGTTGTCACCCATTGTGAACTCACCTGCCGAGACTATGATCATATCAATTTTTACGCCGCCGCCCAGGTCCACGGCGAGCTTCTCCGCCACCCCAATGCTCGCGGCCGTAATTTCGCGTTTCGTACCAGCGGCTTTCTTAATCACTTGAGCAATGGAGGAGGTTGCGAAGAGCAGACCGAGCATGATAGCAGTTGTGAGTCTTTTCATATAGCTGTTGTAACCTCTACTGAGGGTTCCGGTAGCAGCAGGGAGAGGAGCTTGTCGTGAATTATAACCATCCAGCTGGGATGGCGAGTTTTTTGGGTAAGATTCGGGGAGAACATACGGAATCAGTGACCCGAGTCTGACTGCTGTGGAGGGCGCGACAACCGTCCACAAAAAACTCCCCGACCGCAACGGTCGGGGAGCTTAAAAAATATTTATGGGAGGATCAGGAGTCCTTCTTCTCGCTGGCAATCTTGGCGAGAAACTTCTTGGGGTCTTTTGCCACCTTGCCCTTGCAGCCTCCGCAGCACACCGCTACAGAGATTGTCGCAGTGGCATCTGGATCGTTGTCGCGGCCACTAATTGGGCACTTGCCATCAGCGGCCTTGGCGACCTTGCCGAGCAGAGCGGCAGGATCCTTTTCAAACTTGGACAGGCACCGGCCGCAGCAAAAACCAATCTTCACTTCGACGGCAGTGCTGCCATCCGCAGCTTTTCCTTTCACTGGGCAGATTTTGTTCACTGGGCCAGCGAAGGCGGGGAGCAGGGACAACATCAGTCCGCAGACAATAAGAGAGACAATTTTCATAGGCTTTTCGGGGCGATCCTGTTCAAGATCCTGCTGAGGTTCCCAGAGTGATTAAGGTTGTCAAGTTCCCCTTTCAGTAGCAGGGGAATCCTCGCGAAGAGGCTGGGGTCAATTCGTGAATATAGTCACCGCTACGTTGAAGACGTGTATTTATGGCGTAAAGATCGAGACAAGAGGTTATCACGCGCAGTCCGAGCCTGTCCTCGGGTCTCTCTTTGGCCAAGCCATGAGAATGATTCGTCAGACCTTCTATTGCTCGTTCTCTTCGCCTCGCCCATCTACTCGGATGATCCCAAGGGGGAGAGGATTAGGCATTCCTTTCTGGACCTTGGGAATGGAGCCCGCAGCTCGATGATTGCCGAGGACGGCCCCTTCTCATGGAACATTGATCTTCCAGCCTATGAGGGTATTCCCATCAGTCAGACGAATCGCGTGAAACTTATCGAGGTGACCAGAGAAAAAAAGTGGTGTGGAAATACAGTTGGGGGAAAATCGGGTTCTGCCACTTTCAGGTTCTCACCACCAACGGAAAGCCGCTCAAGGATCATACGACGAAGTTGAAGGGACTCGCAGGCAGAGGAGCTTCAAGTCTCTTCCGCGCTATCGTCTGCTAGCTATCAAGGCTGCGACTGGCCCAAGCTCAGTGGTTTGTCCGAAAGATTCAGGTCTTCCGCTGGCTCCACTGGGCATAGAGATACCACAAGAGGATAAGGCCTGCCATACCGCCAAGGATTTTCAGCTCGTCTGGAATGGGCGGAGCAAAGATGAGCTCTATGGTCCCAAGAGCACTGAAATAGAGCAGAAAGGGAAGTAAGCCCAACAGCACGTATATGTGGGGTAGCTTGTATCCACAATACTCACAGGGAGCCCCCCCAAAGCTGCCGTCATAACGGGTTTCCTTTCCGCATTTTTTGCAGCTGAGGGTTGAAGGCATAGTTCATCTTAGGGCTACGGATTTGTTATAGCAAGATCCCGACAGAGGCCTTCTCCTGGCTTGCCGCCAAGGAAGAAAAACGCTCGGGTGAGAGGCGGGCAGGGGGAGAAGAGGTGGCTTGCGGCTTGTGCGAGTTCTCGGGTGTGCTTTAATCGTAGGTCGTATTTTCGAGTGCCCTGAACCACCGAGTGGAGTCTAGAAAACAAGGAATGCCCAGAAGGAAAAAATCATCGAAGGCCTCTGATAATGGTCTCCTTGCAGGAGGGTGCTTCATGGTCATGCTGGTGGTGGGCGTCGTATTTACTCTCTACCTCTATGCTGCAGCTCCTTCCTGGATGGCGGAGTTAAATCGTGTCTTTGAGGGCAACGAGGGCCGCACTTACGGAGTCGGGCCTCAGCCCTCGGATTTAAAAACTACAGATGACGCTGTTTCGATGATGATCGGCCTTAGCATTGCTAATGCCTGTATCACGGCCTTCTTATGGTTTATTGGATACAAGGTTTGCAAATGGATGGTCACCCAGCCTCTCAAAAAGACGAGATCCAGATCGAAGACACTCGCCCGTGCCGGCTCTTGGGTGTTTCTGATTCCTATTAGCGTGCCTGCTGGTTTTTTTGGTGTGTTTGTGAGCGTGATCTTAGTCAGCTCAGGAAATGCACAGGAGCACCCATGGGTCCTCTTGAATTTAATGAGCCCGGTAGGGACCGTCGCGGTGCTCCTGCTGCTTTTCCCCAGGTCCAGGGACATGGACGAGGCCTTCGATGTCATCGCTCCGGATGTTCCTGAAGAGGGTCAGCCATCGGATGAGGAGGAGCGAGAGCCGTAATGGGATTGCGTTTGAGAAAAGCCGTGGAATTGCTCTGAGAAATCGAGCCTCGGCTGGCGTGGAGAGGTGCTGCCAAACGAATTTTGGCAAGGGGAGGTCACCATGGGACAACAATGTCGTTTTCGACGGCAACGTCGATCCGAGTAGGAACAAAGTCCGTGGTGCCAACGAGCTCTTCTCCGTTCATCCGCATCACGCGTATTGTAAACCCCTGCTGGGTGGCCAATTTCTTTGCTTCACTCAGGGTATGACCAATATACGGGGGCTTATTCTGAGGCGTCTTCTTTTCCTCTCGACCGTTCTTTGGAGTCGATTCGGTATTGTGGTCCATCCCCGGATTCTTTTGACAACCACATAGAAAGAAGAAGAGGAGGAGTGTGGCGATGAGGATCAGGGGCTTCATTTTGTTACGGTCTTACCTGGGAGAAACGGTGGTCGGCAAGCGGGGAGCCATTTGACTCCCGAGGGATATGAAGAAGGGAGGGGGCGAGGGAGGCGGGTGGATCTTCCTGACGCTAAGGATGGTGGGGAATTCAGTTGCCCAAGGCCTCATTTAGCGGAAGGCTTGGCCGTTCCTATGAGCTTTCCTGATTTAGCTAAACTTCTCGAAGCGCGAATTGCGGTGATTGCTGATCATAAATTCCGTGATCGGTACCCCGCGGCTCATCTTGCAGCCCTCAAAAATGTGAGTGAAGCAATCTCTTCCTGGCATGAAACCCACCGGAATGAGATTGATGGAAACTTGGAGCACTTTCTCGCTGGAGCCAGCTACCAAAAGGCACTTCTCTATCTTGAGACGGGGACTCGTCGGCCGTGTGGGGAGTAGGAAAGTGTCGGGTGCGATAAAGGGGTTTGCAGGGCGAGAGTCTTGTGGCGAGCTGGTGCTCTGCCAAAGGAGAAGTCTGAGCGCGTGATCGTTGCCGGGGATTTCAATAATCGGGTCGGAGATGATTCGCTAAACTTCATCGAAGGGGCAGGCATGAGGCCGACTTGGAAAGATTTGAAAATCGAGCTCTCTCAGCAATTCAGTTATAACGCCTTCGCGCCGGAAAAACAGGCGGGAGTGATCGACCACATTTTCTACAAGGTGTTGTCTGGAGCAAAGGCAGCAGACGGTGGAATTATCGAAATGAAGAAGCCGTTGTCAGACCACAAACCGGTGTGGGCAGAACTCGTGTTTCCTCGATACACCCGACGGTGATGGGAGCTCTGGACAGGGCTGGAAGGTCTTTTCTGCTTCACTACAGGTGAGAACCAGAGAAGTCCGGCCATGTTAACTCCGATTTACAGCTGTTCTCCTTCCCCGGGGCCGGTCGGTGATTGCGGGGAGGGGACGCCGCACCGGTGGAGCTAGGTGACACCGTTCCGTGTAATCCCTCAGAAGGAACCCCGAGCGCAACTTGGCTGGGACCTAAAAGCGGAGTACGAGACGCTTTTCTGACTGGTTCAGGTGCTACTCTTTCTCCACAGGTTCCTTCTTAATCTCTTCGGGCAAGACCTTGCCGCGATTCTTTTTTCACGTCCCAGTTCATGTGGCCGCCTTTTTCGGGGGATTGTCCCCATCGTGAGAATCACCACAACTAGACAACGCCAACAGCAGTGGGAGTGCGAGGATAGCGAAAAGCGTTTTCACAAGGAAACCCATAGCTCTCCTCCTTGTCCTGTCAAGGTTGAGTCGTATGCCTGGCTTCCCGAGTGCCGTGGGTTTCTCTCAGGCGAGTCACGGAAGCTTGCCGCTTCCGTGACTATGTTAGGTGTTACAACGCCCTGCGGCGTGGGGTTAGTGATTATAGGCAGTTCTGCCCGCGTTGCGGAAACACTGCACTCACTAGACCGATCCCTGCATGAGCACCCAAAAAATGAAAAGGCTCCAGCCGAGGCAGACATAGCATCCACTAATGCCGATTACGGCAATGGCTGTGCCTTTCTGATGAGGTCTCCGCGCCCTGATCTGTCTACAGGAAAAATGCCCACAGAAGGCCCCGAATGCGGAAGCCAGAACAAGAGCCACGAGAAATGCGAGTGTAATATTATCATAGTCCGCCGCGAAAGTGATATAAATTCCTCCAACTATTACGCCGATCCCCATGAAGAAGCTGATCCTCGCTAGTTGGTTAATGCAGGGGAACTGTCCAGGATTGAGTTGTGCCTCCACGGATGCGTCTCCTGTTTCTTTCTTCACGGTTCCCTAGTCGTAGCACTTCTTCCCCGTATTGAGAAAGCCCGGGCCTTGTGGCTACTGGGGGCGGCGTGATAAAGCTTATCGGAGAAGCCAATCGCCCTGTTATGAGCCGGTCTGGAAAAGTAGCCTTGTTGTGGTCGGGTCTCGGCTTTGGTGTGCTCTCTTTTTGCCTTATTTACCTGACCGTCGAAACAGATCAGAAAAGGGTGACACTGACCCCGCCAGTTTTTATTAATTCGTATGAATCTGCGGACGATTCCGACGCAGCAGATGCTGCGATGGGTTACCCCAAAAGATGGAAAGGGCGCAAAATTATTTCTATTAATACCGAGCCACCGTCAGGCGCTGAAGTAACATTCTTAGAAGTCGACCTAAGTGGAAGAGTTATCTCGCCAGAGCACATTGAATTTGTCGGGTATGACGAGCTGCACTACCTTGAACGCAGGAGAGTGTCAGACCTTACCAATGAATATATTCCTTAGGCTCTCAGTGAGCAAGCACGGGGGAGCTTGTGGCTACCGGGGGCGGGGTGAGATTACTTCAGGGCATCTTCTGACGTCCGGACCTCTAATTTGGCTAAATAGAGGCATTGGGGGAGGAGAATGAGGCGGCAATCCCACAACTTGGCCTTGTTAAATTAAGGAAAGCCAGTTCTTTCGTCCTTTAAGGACCCTATGGCAAACTATATTTAAGAAATGAAGCATCAATATTTGTAGGAATTTCTTATTAATTTGTTATTTTAGTAAGGTCTTGGATATGGGATCTGACCAATTATATAAATCTGCTAGGATTCGAATCCTTAGCCGGATTGTCTTTATAATTATGGCGCTCGTCTGGCTATGGTCTTGCGGTGCTCTTAGGTTTCTTATTGGAGTTCCTAGTTTCGTGGTTCTTGCAATAATGATCATTGTGCCAACCGCGGCTTTGCGTTCATTGAAGTGGAAAAAGCCTATTATAATATTTGGTGCTATTCTTTTTGTTGTTTCTTTAGTTCTACTCCTACTTGAAAAGCCAAAGCGTTATAAGGATTGGATGGAGAGTTGTAAAAAGCCTCCGGTCGTTAGGCTTTCAAAAAATGGGGAGGTAGTTAAAATTGATAATGTTAGAAAATTCAAATGGCGGAGCCTTGATGATTATGATGCTGCTTGGGTCACGCGTAGTTATTATCTCGATCAACTGGATTCTCTTGATCTGGTTGTAGAGCCCTTAGGCGATTCGAAGCTCTTTGCTCATTCGATGCTGAGTTTTGGTTTTGGGCCGGAGCGGAAAGTTGTTATATCCGCTGAAGTGAGAAAAGAGAAGGGAGAGTCTTTCAGTCTTATTTCTGGTCTCTATAAACAATTTGAACTTATTTATCAGATAAACAGTGAGCGTGATGCGTTGACACTTCGAGGAACTCAAGAAGGGACTCAACTTTACATATTCCCCATCAAAGCGAGTCAAGAATTCATGAAGAGTCTCTTCATAAGTATGACGGGAAAGGCGGGAAAGTTAACTGACGAGCCTAAGTTCTATCATTCTCTTCGGGCAAATTGTACAACTGAGTTATTTGATCACATAAAGAAAAATTATGATGGATCGATCAGTTATAGTAGGGGAGTTCTTTTTCCTGCCCAGTCAGGAAAGGTCCTACATGAAATGGGCTGGATGGATACGGACTTAGATTATGAGGAGGCTATGGAGAAATTTCGTTCCGGCATGAGAGTCAGAAAATTTGCTGACCATCCCGACTTTTCGAAAAAAATACGAGAATAATCAAAAGTCATTTTTCCACATCATCGATTTCATCGGCAACGCAGATTTACTGCTAGTAAATTGCTTTCTCAGGCCGGGTTTCCTAGAGGCTGAAGGCCCGGGGAAGATGGGGCTACTGGGGGCGGCGTGGATTATGGCAATACCTTTAGAGTCAATCTGGGCGTCTATGACCGTGGCCACCTCTATCCAAGTCCCGATTCATTGTTTAGCCACCAAAGATCACCTGGAAAAAAACGACGATTAATGAGAATGAAATAACGGCGAGATAAATTAGAGGCACGCAGGCTGTGAGGACCACAAGGATTGAAATTATCTTCAATATATCCCCCATAGAAGGCCCCTCTTTCTTCTTGGGCGGCTCTGGTGGTTCCTCTTCTTGATTGCTGGATTCCTCGGATTGCGTTCTTGGAAGAGTTTGAGGTGCAATAGGCGGTTTGTATCTCATCTTCCATCCAAAATATACCCCGCCGATTACAAGACTTCCAATCACAGTAATCGATAGTAATTCAGCATTGAGCTGCGATGAGTATTCGGAAGCAGTAGTGCCTACCTGGCCTGTCCCCCCCCAACACAACTGATTACGAACACAAAAGGTAGGATCGCGGCAAACAGCAGGATTTCTCTCCTCATAGAGTCATCTTACCGTGCCCTTTCTTTTTGTGAAGAATTGATAATGACGATGAAGTCATTGATCGGACCGATATTTCCGTCCACTCCATCATAGGAAATTCCCCATTCTTGTTAGGCCCAGTCCGCAACCACGCCTTGTAGCTCCCGGGGGCTGGTGGCTGCCTGCGTTAGCGATTCGCAAAATATTTTTTAAAGGCGGCGGTGTTGGCCGCTCGCGCCCTGTTTTCTTCTACTGTTAGATTCTTAGAAAAGTAATCTGGCAATTCGTCACCTTGAAATTCGATAACGGGTCCAGTCCAATCGGCTGAGGGCATTGGCCACTGCTCGTGATGCTTGTAAATGCTCAGAAACTTGTCTTTAGGCACCTCACGGGAGCTCATGACCGCCCAATATTTTCGCGTTACGGTCTCCGAACCATCTGCAAGCTTCCTTATTTCCTCCTCACATTTGACGTTAGGGGGCACGTGGGAAAAGAAGCGAAGCGTTATGCTGTCTTTGGTTTTCTCTCCAACCCAGCACAATCCTGATAGCCCCCCATTGAAGCCTTCTCCTGTATATTCATCCACACTTATAATACCATCAACAGTGTCCCCTACCTTCACCCTCTCCTTTCTGTAACAACTGGTTAGTAAGACAAAAGGTAGGATCGCGGCAAAAAGCAGAATTACTCTCCTCATTTATGCATCTTATCATGTCCTCGCTTTACCGGGGATTCATAATGACGATGAAGTCATTGATCAGACCAATATTTTCTTCCCAATAAAACGGCAGCATCAGCAACTCCTTCTCGCATTAACACGATTTCTAAAGACCGGCTAATCCCTACCGACGCTCAGGCGTGGTGAGCAAGCACGGGGCTTGTGGCTACCGGGGGCGGCGTGGTAGCGGTAACGAGGGAGGGCCTGATTCATTGCTGCTCTCCTCGGTTTGCGTCCGTGGAGATTGACTGCTGCTTCCCTCGGTTTGCGTCTGTGGGGCTGGCAGATTAGTTTTTTTAGGCGATCTGAACGTCGTCCACAGCGCAAAAACTACCGAGATCAGAGCGCCAACCACAGAAACGAGAACTAAGCAGGCAACCAGCAGAATCGATCCATTCCCCGTAAAGTAGCCATTTATTAGGAGCGCGAAGGGAATCCAAAGAAATTCCTGCAATGACGTGACCTGTAGCCCTTGCTCTTCAAGATACGAACCGATCCGCGAAATCCCTGCGTATGTTGCAATCAAACACGATAGCGGAATCAACCACAATATCGTAAGCAACCCCGCTCTAGGCATCGCGAGTGCATTAACAGATAATGAATAAGATACGCAATCGATTTGGAGTGAGGGTGCGCTACGGTGGAGGTCATGCAGACAGTAGACACGATTTACGAGGTATACCGTGCGACCTACGCCAGTCGAGTGGGCCCCGTCGCTGAGTTGAGTGAGGGGGGTGTTCCCAACGATGAAAAAGGGGAGGGGCTGCGCCGTTTACTGACCTTTATCGAGATTTGTACGACGAGGTTCCCTGGCGCGTTGATCAACGAAGTCGACGGCTCACCCCTGGCTCGGGTCGGGAAGCTCGACGTGATCAGCGGGTTTGAATTCGAAATTAGGGCGACCGACGATTACAACCCCGATCCTCGAGAAGAGGATTCCTACGGCACCTATTTGTCTCTGATCTTCAACGGACTAGGGACTTATCAACATTTGCGAATCGGTTCCAAAAATGAACAGGCACTTTTCATCCGACAGGCAGGACGTTCCCGGCCGAGGTCGGCTGATGACCCGGACCTGAGGGAAAGGCTTATGCTGTCTCGCCGACGGGGATTGCCCTCGCTCTCGACCGAGCACGCCGCCATCGAAGCTGCTTTTATCGAGGCCTTTCTTGCCGCAGAAAAAGTTGAGTAGGTCTCGCATCCATGAATAGCCGACCGGGCGGGCCTCAATCCTCAGGAGGATCTCGAGGCCCAGCAGACTCATTACAAGCCCCCTTGCGCGCCAACTCTTTCCCATCGGGCCGCTGTGGAGCGGAGGGGGACTCTGGTGGCATATCATCACTCATTGCTCCTCCTCTTCCGGTTCATCTTCGGGAGCAGTCGTAGCATCTTCTTTTGGCCATTTGTACAGCCGTTTCGATCCGAGCCATATTAGGACGCCAAACATGGGAAGCACAAATGACATGGCCCCGAGCACACTCGCGTAATGGTTTTCTCCAAAGGCCAGAAAAATACTAGCCACGAACAAAAGGGGCGACAAACAACTCAAACCAATCGCCACGAGACACCCCTTGCTCACCGACTGTTTGCCATCAGGCTGCCTGGGAGGGGAAGGTAGCTCCGGTGGCTCCTCTTCGCTCATTGTGCCTCACGTCTAGAATTTGCGTGCCTAGGGAGCAAGCACGGTGCCTTGCGGCCACCAGGGGCGGCGTGGGGTTATTCCTGAGCTAGCGCAATCCGAACAAACTTCTTCTCGGCATCTAGCGGCACGGTGGCAGTAACCGTCTCTGGCTGCGCAACCCAATCCTGCAGGTTCTCGCTGCTCTGAATTTCAAACTCAAGGGTGACGGCATTGGTTTCCTCGTCGGCGCGAAATATCAGCGATCCAGCACGGGCGTCTTGTACCTCTGCTAGTGTAGGACGCTGTGAGAGTTCGGCAATCTGTTGGTCCTTCTCCTCAATAGAAGCCTGCTGGTCGTCCAGTCGCGCATTGAGCTGCTGCATCTGCACGCTCATTGCCTCCATCATTGTTTTGAGTTCCGCAATCTCGGTCGTGTTTGTCTCAACTTGGGGCTTGAGAGCTTGGATCTCCTCGTAATTACCCCTAGAGGCGCCGCCTATAAGCGAGCCCAAGTCGACGCCTTCGAGGTTGGCGAAGCAGAGATTGGCCCCGCTGATGTTGACGTCGATAGTGTTGGCGCCCCTGAGGTCGACACCGGTGAGGACGGCCCCGGTGAGATCGGCCCGGAGAAGCGAGGCCAAGTTGAGGTTGGTGAATCTGAGGTCGGCGTCACGGAGAAAGGCGTCGCGGAGGTTGGCGCTACTGAGGTTAGCCTGGCTGAGACCGGCTTCGCAGAGGTCGGCCCCGCCGAGGTTGGCTCCGCTGAGGTTGGCTTCGTTGAGGGAGGCTCTGCTGAGGTCGGCGTCACGGAGGTCTGCCCTGCTGAGGTTGGCGATCACGAGGAAGGCTCTGCTGAGGTTGGCGTCGTTGAGGGAGGCTCCGCTGAGGTCGGCGTCACGGAGGTCGGCCCCGCCGAGATCGGAGCCACGGAGGTCGGCCCCGGGGAGATCGGCGTCACGAAGGAGGGCTCCGTTGAGGTTGGCCCCGCTGAGGTTAGCCCCGCTG
>DIHT01000180.1:11128-11384 GCA_002420305.1 Akkermansiaceae bacterium UBA5689
CGCTGAGGTTAGCCCCGCTGAGGTCGGCCCTGGCGAGGTCGGCCCCTGGGCCAATCGGGTAGAGTATACCTCTACTCACAAAAACCCCTGTCCGCAGCCCGGTATTGGGGTCAACATTCTCGGAAATCCACTGCGCGTGGAGTGTTACGGAGCTGAGGGCGACGACAAGGAGAACAATAAGCTTGTGCATGGCTCCTTATATCAGCCGCAAGGTAGATCCAACAAGCACGGGGCTTGCGGCTGCCGGGGGCGGCGT
>DIHT01000010.1 GCA_002420305.1 Akkermansiaceae bacterium UBA5689
AATCCCCATGTCCGTGCCTCGATGGATCGGGGTGAGATCCAACACGTGGCTTGGGCCTACGAACGGCCGAATGGGGGGCGTGGCTTTGGATTTACCGGGGGCCACTTCCACCGCAATTGGGGTCACGATGATTTTCGCACGCTTGTGCTCAACGCCATCGCCTGGTGTGCCAAGGTAAAAGTACCCGAGGGTGGAGTTCCCTCCGTAAAGCCTACCGAGGCCGAGCTGGAAGAGAATCAGGATTACCCGAAACCGGAGAAGAAGTAACCCTGCGGGAAGGGCGTGGTTGGACCTCATCACAGGATCACTTTCAGCTCCGTGCTTGACTGCCGTTTCTTGCTGGAAGGCATGCGCTGTCCCGGTGTATCAGTTCCCGCCTTCTATGAAGTTCCCATCCTTCTTTCTTCTGATTGTCGTCTTTCTGGTGCAACCAATGCTGGCTCAGGGTGTCGGACCCGAGCCTCTCTACAAAAGTCGAATCCTTAAAAGTGGTGACACGGAGCGCTTGATCCCCATCGAAGTCGAGCTCCAGCGGAGGGATCTCTATCTCGTAGTTTCCAATGAAGGCAACGGGAGTCACGATTGGTCCAACTGGATCGAACCCGAGCTTGTGATGCAAGATGGCTCCAGCATTGACCTTACCACTCTGTCCTGGCGGGCGGCCTTCAGCACGGTTGGGGCGATTAAGCAGGGAAAAACGTATCGTGGAGGCCCAATGACCGTTGCTGGGAAAGAGTATACGAGAGGTCTGGGGACGCATGCGGATTCGTTCATCTGGTTTGAGGTTCCCGCCGGCGCAACCACATTCCGTAGCAAGGTGGCCCTGGATGACGGGGGGGCTATCCGGGGTGCTGAACTGACACCTGCTTCCGTGCGTTTCCTCGTCTTTGATCGCGAACCCATTGGCTTCGCACGGGCGCCTGATAAATTTAATCCCAATTCGCGTGTTCCCCAAAGCCTGCCGGCTGACCAGATTGCGGCACCAGACGACCTCGAGGTGACTGTCTGGGCGACGAGCCCGATGCTCTACAATCCTACCAACATGGATACCGATGCCGAGGGACGGATCTGGGTAGCGGAGGGAGTGAACTATCGGAAGAACAGGAGCCGGCGCCCGGAGGGAGATAGGATTGTCGTGCTTGAAGATAGAGATAAGGATGGGAAAGCCGACAGCTCACATGTCTTCGTGCAGGATCCGGAGCTGGTTGCTCCTTTGGGGATCAGTGTGTTCGGTAATCAGGTTGTGGTGGCACAGCCTCCCCATCTTATTGTGTATACCGATGTTGATGGGAACCTAAGGTTCGATCCTGAGGTCGACAAACGGAAGAATGTCCTCAGCGGATTCAATGGCCGGAATCATGATCACAGCTTGCACGCTGTGGTGGGAGGTCCAGACGGGAAGTGGTATTTCAACCAGGGAAACTGCGGGGCGCACCTGAGGACCCGGGATGGAGACGAGTATTTTGTCGGGGGTCCCTACAAGGGAGGCGAGGATCCAGTGGCCGACTCCCAAGCCATTGGAGGGAGAAAGAGCTCCGATGGCAATGTATGGGTGGGTGGCTTCGCGGCCCGGATGAACCCTGACGGGAGCGAGGTCCGCATCATCGGTCATGGGTTCCGTAACAGTTACGAGCACACCGTGACCTCTTTCGGGGACGTGTTTCAAAATGACAATGATGATCCGCCGGCTTGTCGGACCACCTGGCTCATGGAAGGAGGCTTCCTCGGATTCTTCTCCCCGGACGGCAAGCGTGGCTGGCGGGCCGATCAACGCCCCGGGCAGTCTATCCAGGACGCCCAGTGGCGCCAATGGGATCCGGGAACCCTGCCTGCTGGTGATGTCTATGGCGGCGGTTCGCCCACCGGGATCTGTTTTTACGAAAACGGGGCCCTGCCCTCCCGGTATTCCGGAATGCTGCTGAGCTGTGATGCCGGGCGAAAGGTCGTCTTTGGCTACCACCCGGAACTGAAGGACTCTGCCTATGTCCTCGATCGTTTTGATTTCGTCAGAAGCAAGGGAAGTAATCTGTTCCGCCCTTCCGATGTGATGGTGGGTGCGGATGGAGCTCTCTACGTAGCCGACTGGTTTGATTCCGGAGTCGGCGGTCATGCGGATCATGACGAGTCCTGGTCGGGAACGATCTACCGTATTGCCCCAAAGGGGTTTCAACCTCGGATCGCCCGGGCCGATCCGGCAACCATAGAAGGTGCGATCAGCCTTCTTTGTAACCCTGCCCAGAACGTTCGTCTTACCGGCTTGCAGAGTCTCAAGGCTGCTGGGTTCCGGGCCATTCCGGCAGTGGGGGAACTTCTCCACCATGACAACAGCTACGTTCGGGCCCGCGCGATCTGGCTTCTTGCTCTGCTCGGCCCTGGAGGAATGGAGATGGTGCGCTCCCTGATGGAGAATAGCCCTGACTCCCAGACACGACTAGTGGCCTTTCGCGCTCTGCGCAACGCAGGAGAGGACGTCTCGGTTCTCGTTTCCCAGATCTATCGGGAGGAGCCAAGCGCTGCGGTCCGCCGGGAAGCGGCTCTCGCTTTACGGGACGTTCCGGCGAAGCGGAAGCATCGCTACCTCTCGCACCTCCTTCAACAGTGTAAGGAAGACGACCGCACCTATCTCGAGGCCTGTGGTCTCGGCGCTCAAGGAGCTGACGCCAACCTTCTGTGGCGTACTATCAAGCAGGGCGCCTCCATTCAGGATCCCACGGAGTGGTCCGAGGTCTTTGCCCGTATCACATGGCGCCTCCGCCCCGGAGAGGCGATCAGTGAACTGCTCAGGCGTGCCCGGAGCACCACCCTGCCTCTCGAGAAACGCCTTTTTGCCATCGAGACTCTCGCGTTCTACGAGGATCCCCGGGCTCTCACCGCGCTTCTAAATGTTGCGACCATCCAAGGGCCAGTGGGAGGCGAGGCCATCCGCTGGCTGATTCATCTGGGCAATACCCGTTGGCGGAAGCTGCAGGTCTTCGACTCCATGAAGGAGAAGGGGATCTATGATCCAGCCAAAGTGGAGATTACCGAGGCTATCGTCCCGGCCCCGGAGGGAAAGTCCAAGCTCCCATCTTTGGACGCTATTCTTGCCCTGAAGGGAGATGCAACAAGAGGGAAGGCCGCTGCTCTACGTTGCGTGATGTGCCATCGTGTCGAGGGTCAGGGTGTCGACTATGGCCCATCCCTGATGGGATGGATCAGCAATCAAGGAGAAGAGAGATTCGTGCAGGCAGTCCTCGATCCGTCTGCCGAGATTGCCCTCGGTTATCCAGGCAATCGCATCAGGCTAAAGGGTGGGAAAGAGATTCACGGCCTTACCCTGAGTACTAAGAATCCACTTATCGTCCAGAGCCAGGGAGGGATCGTGCAGGTGATCTCCTCCAGCCGGCTTGAGGCTATTGAACCTCTGGGGCGCTCCCTGATGCTCTCCGCAGATCAGCTGGGCCTGAGCGCGCAGGACGTGGCTGACCTGCTTGCTTATTTCAAGGCTCTCAAGTAAGAGCCCGGGAGAGGCGGGTTTGGGAGGTTGAGCGAAAGGTCGACCTAGCGAATGGACTTGTGCTTGCCGTTCTTGTCGACAACGGAGAAGTTCCCTCCGGTGCGCTTAGCCAGTTCGTCGAGGTCCTTGTGGGCACGGGGCTCCATCAGCGCGATGCAGTTGATCTGCACGCCCTGGGATTTCGCCTTGGCGCCAAGTTCACGTGCCCAAGCGTCAGAGCCGCTGGCCACGCCATCGGTCATAAAGCAGATAATTTGTGGAGGGGGGCTCATCCCAAGGGCCATTTCAATTCCCTTGTCCCAGGAAGTTCCCGACGAGAGAGGGGCTTTCTTGACGATGCGTCCCGAATCGGACAGCTGCTGGGGCGAGGCATTCAGCCAGCGGGCGCGTTGCCCGATCCCGTCGGGTCCCCAGCCTCCTCCGGCTTTCTTCCACCGGTAGTTTTTGCCTCCGGGAGCTTTGACGGTCGCATTGCCGCCCTTGCGGTTCAGGTTGACCTGGGCGCCAGCCTCCCACGCGATGCAGGAGAAAAAGACGATTCCGTAGCGCGTGCCGTGAGAGAGTTGGCTGATCGATTTGCTGAGTTCCCTGCGCATGAGGTCGGCTCGGCCTTGCGAGCCCATCGAGCTCGAGAAGTCGATGACGTAGCAGATACGCTCAGCGCGGACGGATTGACCGAAGAAGCTGGTTCCTCCAGCCCCATTCCCGTCACCGGATCCCCATCCCGCCCCGAAGTCGCTATCAGACCCGTAGTTGAGTGATGGACTCTCCGTAATCTCTGGGATTGGAACCGAGATAGGGGAGGGCGCGGTGCTGGCAACGACTTTTGCCATCGCGCTACTGGGAGCCGATGGTTTCCGTTTCACTTGGGGATCCATCCGCTTCTGGTCAACCTGCTCCTCCTCGGGCATGGCGGTCTGGTAAGTGACCAGCGCGGAGCTTTTCTGCGAGAGGTTGGGAAGGATAATGAAGGCCAGAATGATACCCGCCAGAGTGATTGAGAGCAGAGCGATGACCATGCTCATGGTAGTCGCGATCCTTCGCTGGCGTTGTAGTTCCGCCTCGGTCTCGGGTGACTGGATGTGCAGGCTCATCGGGGTAGTTTCCTCCTTATGCCTTAAAACGTCTGAATCACCAGTTTCTTTAGAAGAGATCTTCTCCAAATTGTTCTGGCGAGGGTCGGGGGATCCGGCATCCGGGCTTCTACTTTGTCATCGTGTGTCTGTGTTGGAGAGCTACTCTTCATGAATCATGAAGATGCCTCCAGTCCTGCTTGTCTCTCTGCTGCTCATTGGGTGTGGGGATAACGGGGCACAGGTTGGCGGCGCTCGTATGAATACTGAGGAGATGCTCGATCGTTCT
>DIHT01000093.1 GCA_002420305.1 Akkermansiaceae bacterium UBA5689
CAAGACCCTTATTTTCGCCTTGGTATGAGCCTTCACGCCCAACTTAGCCCTGAAGCCGAAGCGCGCTTGGAAGCGCAGCGGAGAAACTCCGTAGTCACGAGTGTAGTCATCGCCCTTCTGGTGATCGCCCTCGTGGTCCTCGTGCTTCTCTTCATCCTGCTGCCTAGCCTCATGATCAAGTCCCCGACTATCGTGGCCTATCAGGCGGGCGCTCCTGAGGAAGACACCATGGATCAGAAGGAAGTGAATCCACAGATTCAAAGAAAGCCCTCTGCGCCCTCATCATCAATGGCCAAGGTGATTGCTTCGACGACTCCGTCGCCTACCGCGGTGCCTGTTCCGGAGACGGAAGCGCAACCGAATCTCGATTTTGGTAGTGGGGATGACTTTGGAGAAGGATGGGGGAATGGCGGTGACGGCGGTGGAGGAGGATTCGGAAATATTCCCGCAGTGATGCGGAAGCGCTGCTCTCCTGAGGACCGCATGCAGCGTTTGAAGGAAAATGGTGGCACGGAGGAGTGCGAAACCGCCGTAGTGCAAGCATTGGACTGGCTCCAGACCACTCAGCAGGGTGAAGGATCCTGGGGAACCAATTACAAGGTCGCCTATACGGGGCTGGCTCTTCTGGCCTACCTGGGACATTGCGAGACTCCCCTCTCTGTTAAGTATGGAGAAACAGTCACCAATGCTATTACCTACCTTGTCAACCAGAGCACCAAGAACAAGGGTCGGCTGGGATCGGATCTCCAGTCGAACCAGTGGGTCTACGAGCACGGAATTGCAACCTACGCTATTGCGGAGGCCTACACGTTCTGTAGCCAGCTTGGCGTGAATCTTCCCGGTCTGAAGGAAGCCGTTCAGCTGGGGGGACAAACGATCATTGATGGACAGAACGCGGCAGGAGGTTGGACCTATCGGTTTGCGGAAGATCGTCGGAATGACAGCTCAGTCATGGGATGGTGTCTGCAAGCTCTCAAGGCCTGCAAGCATACCGGGATTGAGTTCCGGAACATGGCCAAGTGCGTGCGTGATGGTCTCGATGCCTTTGCTTCCAATCAGCACGCGAGTGGTGCGATCGGCTACACGGGGCCGAATATCAGGGGTGATGGAACAACTCTCTCCGGTGCAGGGGCCCTTTGCTTCCAGTTGTGGGGCAAGGAAGCGCACTCGGTTCCCCGCAAGGCGTGCAAGGTAATTAACAAGAACATCAAGTTCGACTGGAAGGGTAAAGACACCGACCTCTATGGACATTACTATGCTTCACAGGCCATGATTAATTACGGTGGTAGGTTCTGGAAGGAGTATAATGAGCTGTTCCGGGATAAAACCCTCGCAGCCCAGAACGGGGACGGATCGTGGCCTCTGCCTGCGAACACTGCGCACGGACTGGGCAATGTGCACTACATCACCTGTCTGACGACCCTGATGCTCGAGGTCTATTACCGGTTCCTTCCCGGAACGGCACAGTAGTCCCTCCATGGGCTACTCTGGGAGAACGAGGTTGAAGTATTGGTGAGACTCTGCTTTTGGAGGGACGTCGCAGGCCGTTGACTTCCAGCATCGATTTAAAATAGCGGGCGGGACGTTCGCAGTTCGGCTTTATCTTGTCCCGCCGGAAACGGGATCGGCTGTCCACGGAAGAAACGCAAGGTTCGAGCAGAAAGGCGATGCGGGTAGTCCTGCACGGTTGTAAAGATTTGGATTTCGCGGGGCTCCATGGCAGGCGTAGCGCACGGCCATGGGCTGGCTGACGGATGGCGATTGGACAACCACTTCCTCGCTTTCAATCTCGGCCGTAGCGGGATGCCAGACAGCATCCGCCCCTGCGATTTCAAAGTGCTGAAGATCCGTGGCCGGAGTTTCCGTGACCGGACCTGCCCCCTCTTTGGTCGCAACCATCAGACCTCCCCCAAGGAAATCGAATTGGATCCGCATAGTCTCGCCCTCTACCTTCGCTGATTTGAAAAGTGGTCCTCCGCATACCCTCTGGGAATGACCATATTGCTGGGAAAGGGGCCAGAGTGCGAGGCGCTCTCCCACATCAATCTTGTTGGCGGGGTGAATATCAGTGTCGTAGAGGTCGATGGTCACGGCCATGCCGGTTTGTGGGAGGGAGAGACTCAGACGCTGTTCTTCGCGCAGGCGAATCCAACCGAAGGCTTCGTCCCGGTAGGATGGAAGTTGAACGAAGTAGAACGGCAGCTTTGGGTTGCGGAATACCTTGCGCCAGCCAGTTACGAGAGCCTGCATCTTAAGCCTGTAGTTCCGAGGGTCTTCCCCCTTGCCGGCGTTTGATTCTCCCTGATACCAGATGGCCCCGGCAACGGCGTAGGGTGCAACTGGGGCGATCCTGCTATTAAAGATGCGCCCGGGCATCCCTGCAGTGTTACGAATAATCACTCCTCCCTCCAAGGCCCCCACTTCTTCCAGCTTATTGTTCCGGACAAGTTCGGCGATGGGTCGTAGAGCCTCCCTGCTTTCAAATTCCTCTGAAGGAATGAACCCCTCGATGGGTTTCCCCCCCCACGAGGATTCAATGACTCCCACTGGGACTCCAAGGTGGTTTGCGACCTTGCGAGCGAAGAAGAAGGCGACGGCGGAATAGCCGGGACGGGTGGACTGGGAGTCCACATTCCACGCAATTTCGTGCCGCTTGATATCCCTCAAGCTGGGGCTGTCCGGACAGCTAATTCGTAGAAAGCGAATATTGGGATCAGGCTGCTCCCGAAGCGTGGCTGCAATGGTCTTCATCCGGCGCGCGCACGCGCTCATGGGGAATTGCATATTCGACTGCCCGCTTGCCAGCCAGACCTCCCCGACCACGACGTTTTTGAAAGTAATGCGGTCTTGGGACGAGCGAATCTGAAGGGGCCTTCCTTCGCTGCTCGCGGGCATTGCTTCGAGCCGGGCAATCCATTTTCCGTCCGTGTCAGCCGTAGCAATCCTGGATTGGCCCGCAAATTCGATATGCACCTCGGTGTCGGCCGGTGCGCTACCCCAGACTGGGAGCTCTGCCTCTCTCTGCAGGACGGCATTGTCACCAAAGACTGCGGCTACGGTGAGTGCGGCCTTTCCAGGTGTGCAGGGCAGGGTTGCGAGGCCGCAAACCAGAATAAGAACGCGTCGAAAAGGGCAATCCACCATTCGGAGACGATGAAGGGCTAGCCCTGTGTCCGTCAATGGCGGATCAGGGGGCAGGTGTTTCCATGCTTGATAGTTCCTCGGACAGCACGGAGGCAAGAAAGGAAGTGAAGCGTGTCTTGCCTGTTTCTCCGAGGTGATACCCGTCGGAAAAATCGCTTCGTCCCATGCGAGGATTAACAGAGCGATCTATCAGAGTAGCACCCTGTTCCTCGATCGCGGCTTGTGCTTCCGGGTCAACAGTCCAAGGCTCAGGTTGTGGCATGGGAATGAAATAGGGTTTCACGCCGTGGGTCTTAAGGGTCTTGATGAGGTCGGCGAGTTTGCGGTAGCTCCGGGTTGAGGGTGCCTGGGTGCTGGGATCGTCCCTCTTGTTTGGTGCAGGGCGGGTTTGTGCCGCATCGAGGATGTTATTGAGTCTGCTGACGCCCGGTCCGAATTGAGGAATTGTAGCAGAGCTGACACCCCATTGATGGGTTCGCTGATCTCCAAAAAGTGCACTAAAGTGCGAGAGAAAACCGATCGCTCTTTCGTTAAGGGTACGGCCCTCCTCGCTCAGACAGGAGCCCAGATTTTCAAGGGAGCAGAAGTGGCGGGTGAGACGACGTATCTTGAGTTCGTATTGGTCTGGAAGATGGTGCCCCACAAAGCCAATCACAACGATGTCCGGATGGCTTTGAGATTGTGTGAAATAAGTATCGTAGAGGTAGTGCCAATCTCGTGCCGCAGTAGCGACCGGAGTGACCTTGGAGACGCTGCAAGGTCTGGAAAGTGCAGTAGAAATATTTTCCTGTAGCAGGGTTTCATCGACTCCATGGAGAAGAAGGGAATTCCCGAGGATCATTATTCGTGGGCTTTCTCCAACTCTGATTTCCTCTGCGATTTCCGGGAAAGCATGGATGTGGACGCGATCGTAATCGAGGGTGGGAGCAAGGATTCTCGCAATAATTTCGAGCAGGATGCCGGTCCCCGCCAGCACGGCGAGGACTTTCCACTCGGTGCGTTTAAAACTGGAAGTAGATGAACTCACTTGTGCGGAGAGGTTGATGGACTACAAGCATGAAAAGCGCATAGGCGTACGCTGCGGATCGCCAACCCCATGGAAGCCTTGTCAGGGCCAGAAGATCGTTGCGTCGGGCCAGCCAGATTTCGAGAAGCAGAAACGGCCCGGCAAGATAGAGGATGGACCCCAATCCGTAGGGAGTGAGGAAGGTGGCAGAAAAGTCGTTAAAGAGGATTGCGGTAAAGAAGTTCCATGCCTGTGCGGCAGATTCGGCTCGGAATAAAAGCCAGCCAATACATACGAGATTGAAGAAAAGGAATGTTTCTACCAGGCGACGCACGATGGACGGTTGGGAATCACGGATGCGACCTTCGAACGGCCGATAGGCACACAGGAGGATTCCCTGGTAGAGCCCCCAGAGAACAAATGTCCACCCTGCTCCATGCCAGAGGCCTCCCAGAAGCATGGTAATCATCAGATTTCTGCACGTTTTCCAATGGCCTCCCCGGTTTCCTCCCAGTGGAATGTAGAGATAATCGCGTAACCAGCTCGACAGGCTGATGTGCCAGCGCTTCCAGAAATCTGCCGGAGAGCGCGCGAAGTAAGGCATGCGAAAATTTGCCATGAGCTCAATTCCCATCCAGAGGGCAATGCCACGAGCGATGGCGGAATAGCCGTAAAAGTCCCCATAGATTTGAAACGCGAAGGCGTATACTCCTACCAGTCGATCGATGCCGCCGACCTGATCATCGCTTGCCGCAAAGATCCCATTGCAGATGAACGCCATGTTGTCAGCGATAACGATCTTGGCAAAGAGCCCACTAATGACGAGATAAAGTCCCTTTGCGAAGTGATCCCTCGAGGTCCTGCGAGGATTGATAATTTGAGGGAGCAGCCGATGGGAGCGCTCAATAGGGCCCGCCACCAGCTGAGGAAAAAATGCCACATAGAGAGCGAAGTCGGGCAGGCTTGTGGCGGCCTTGGTGTGTCCACGGTAGACGTCGATCGTATAGCTCAGGGTTTGAAAGGTGTAGAAGGAGATGCCGACTGGCAGAATGATGTTCAGGGTGACGGGATCTGTTTCATAGCTGAAGAGAGATTCGAGGAGCCGGGCAAAGCTTGCGGTAAAGAAGTCGAAGTATTTGAAGACTCCGAGGAGACCAAGGTTGGTGGTGATAGATAGTGCACACCACCGCTTCGCGATTGCCCTATCCCGCGATCTTGTCACCCGCTGCGCAACGTGGAAATCTATCAGGGTGGAGATTGCGATTAGGATGAGGAAGCGAGCATCCCAGGCTCCGTAGAACACGTAGCTTGCCACGAGGAGCATGCGATTCTGTCCTCGATGGGGTAACAGGCGATAGAGCACTATTACCGCAGCGAAGAAGATCCAGAACAGATAGCTGTTAAAGGCCAAGGAAAAGACCCTAGGGATGGAGGAATCGACGCCAAATCCTAAAATTTCGAGGAAGCTGCTCACCTCTTGCGGGGATACATATTTCCTTTTCTTTTGAGGTTAGAATAATCACTCTCTATCCCGCATAAAGATGATCGGGGTAGGTAATTTTAAGGCAAATGACTGCAACGGCCTATCGCGCCGTTCCTTTCTGAAGACGGCTGCTGCCGTTCCCTTTGCGATGGGCGCAGGCTTGCCGAGCCTTCTAGACGTGCAGGCGGCGCAGGAGCGGGGGCGGGCCAAGTCTGTCATTCTCCTGTGGCTCTGGGGAGGGCCCAGTCATATTGACACTTTTGACCCGAAGCCCGACGCACCCATGGATTACCGGGGCCCGTTCGGGACGATTCCCACGAAAATTCCCGGAGTGCACTTTACCGAGATGCTGCCGCGCCTCGCGCAGCGCAACGACAAGTTTTCCTTGATTCGGTCCATGGTGACAACGGATGGGGGGCATCCCGGCGCGGGAACTATCGGGGTGACCGGGTTCAAGGAGTCTCCCACGGTTCATCCGAACTTTGGATCCATCATTGCGAAGCACCGTGGAAACAGTGGAGCTCTTCCGCCGTTCTTTTATTTGGGACGGGGCATTCCTCGAGACCTTCCGCGACGCATCGAGGGTTATGGAGGAGGAACTCTGGGTAAGGCCTATGATCCTTTTCTGGTAAGCTGCTCCCAGCACGGAGATGTCAATATCCCAACGCTGAAGATGCTGGATGGCATTACTCCGAACAGGATTCAGGATCGGAAGAAGCTGCTCGACCAGCTCGACGCAGCTCATAGGACTCTGGACGGAGCGCGTATCGATGACTGGGAGAAGACACACCAGGCCGCCTACGGGTTGCTGACTGATCCGAAGGCCAAGGATGCGTTTGACCTTACCCGGGAGAAGGAGAAGACCCGGGAGTCTTATGGGCAGACTGCCTTCGGCCAGAGTTGCCTACTGGCTCGCCGTCTGGCGCAGGTTGGTGTGCCCTACATTCAGGTCAATTGGTCTGAATACGTGGAGACCTTTACCCCCAATGGAGATTGGGGATGGGATACCCACATCTACAATTTTGAGCTCCTTCAGGACAGGCACTGTCCGATTCTCGATCGTGCTTTTTCGGCTTTGCTGGATGATTTGTATGATCGCGGTATGATGGAGGATACTCTTGTCGTGGCGATGGGTGAGTTTGGGCGCACTCCCAAGATCAGTAAGCGTGCCGCTCGTGAGCACCACCAGCACTGCTACTTCTCTATCTGGGCTGGTGCGGGAGTACAGCCCGGACGAACAATAGGGGAGAGTGATGCGCGGGCGGAGCGCCCCATTACAGAACCGATTTCTCCTCTCATGGCCGGAACGACCATCGCGGAACTATGTGGAGTAGGAGCTCAGCAGAGGGCAGAAATGAAAGTTCTGGATGGAGGGAGGGTGATTAATGAGCTCCTTTAGTCAATCGGCTCGTGGGGTAGAGAGCTTATGGCGGGCCTGCAGGTTATGGGTCATCCTTGCTCTGAGCATGACGTTGCCGGTCTTGCACAATTCTGCCCTGGCAGAGCCAAAACAGCTGACCAAGGATGGAATCCTCAAGCGCGATCCATATTTCGTCGATGGGGGAAAAGCTCTTCTTTATGGCTACGATGAGCAGGATGATCTGGTCAGGGTCCTCAGGTTGGATCTTGAAACCGGTAAGACCGAGCCGTTTGTGCCGGATGTGGGCGATAAGCACCATATAGAGCCCAAGCTTTCACCGGATGGCAGGTTTTTGTCGGTAACTGAGTGTACTGGAAACCTGACTGCAAAGCTCGTGATCAGGAATCTTGAGGAAAGAAAGGATGTCTACATTACTCACTCCGGGCGAGGGGGAACAAGAAGTCCGGTCTTCACTCCTGACAGCAAACGGGTCGTCTATGCTTTTGCGGAAACTGGGCCCCAGCAACTGTGGTCCGTTCAGGTTGATGGGAAGGAGAAGAAGCAATTGACCCAGTCCGAAGGAGTAAGCAACTGGCCGAGTTTTACGCCGGACGGCAAAAGAATTATTTTCAGCAATTCGCGGGAGAATAACTATGAGATCTACTCGATGAGTGCTGATGGCACTGACGAGAAACGCCTCACCGAAAATACGATTATGGATATCCGTCCGGTCGTTTCACCAGATGGCAGTCAGATTGCTTTCACCAGTACTCGGGATGGGGGTTACAATGTCTACGTCATGAGGATCGATGGGACCGATATACGTGCTCTCACTACCGGATTGGATCGGGATGATTACCCGGCGTGGCATCCGGATGGGCGGCACGTTGTTATCGTTTCGGAAAAAGGAGGTCGATTTGACCTTTATCTCCATGAGGTGCCGCTGGGAGCGGCAAGCCCGGATGGGAAACCACTAGCGGACACCGGTTCTTGAGCTCCATGGCTCCATGGCGCCTTCCAGTGTGCTTTCTGGTGTTGATAGCTTGGCCCTCTGGGCTTCAGGCACAACATGTCAGGCTGGAACGGTGTGAGCCGGCGGTGATCCAATCTGGAGTGCCGACAGAAATCCGTTTGTACGGTGGGGGGTTGGAAGGAGTGGTCCTTTGGACCAGTTTTCCTGCGGAGATAGAGCGTATCGCGGAAGGAGAGCCTTTGTTTCGGATTTCCACGGATCATCTTGGGCCGGGAGCGTTGCGCGTCCATAGCGATGATGGAGTGAGCAATCTGGTATATCTAAGGGTGAGAGACGGGGAAGACTCCTTAGTAGCCTCCCTGGGAAAGACTAAGGCGTCGGAGGCACAGGAAATTGAGGTTCCCATCAAGGTCGAAGGGAGCTCGCAGAATTTGGGGGCACACTTTTTCCGTTTTAGGGCTAAAAAGGGAGAATTGGTGACTCTCCGTGCGGAGGGGCGTGGTTCCGACTTTGATGGAGTTCTCACTGTCAGGACGGAAAGTGGCCGCCGGCTCGCGCAGGCGGACGACAGCCAGATTGATGGCTTGAACCCAAGAATTGATTTTGCCGCTCCTGAAAAGGGCTCCTACATAGTCGAGCTGATAGATTCGGAGTATCGTGGGGGGAAAGGGTATCAGCTTTGGCTCGAAGAGCCTCAGCAAAGCGGTGACACGGCGGCCGGCTTGGTCGAATCGCCAGTGAATTCTGGAGTGGTGGAAGGGTTTGAAACCGGGGAGGGTGTGCTGGGTCGGCATGTCATCGGGACATCCGCAGGGATGGTCCGCTTCCCTCTCCGCATTAAAAAACGGATTTATCTTACGCTGGTCGCCGCGGCACGGAAAATTCGCTCTCCTGCCGTTCCGAGGATACGACTCCTTAAAGAGAGCGGAGAAATTGTGGCCGAGAGTTCACGGGAGGTTTTCGATGAACAGGACATGCAGATTTGGGTAGATGCCGGCAACTACAGTGTCGAGGTTCGGGATGCATATGATCGGCGAGGCCCTGAGCTGGAGTTCGAGCTATCCATACATTCTGGGATCCCTCCGTTTTCGCTTTCGGTGCCGGGGCAGAAGGATAAGAAGCACCCTCTTATAGACAAGTTTCTAGCCGTTCCGGGGGGCGTGTTTGAGGTCCCGGTCCAATGCTCCCGGAAAGGATTCACTCCCGAGGTGCAACTTCAGCTGGAATCCTCCCTCGCCTGTATGAAGGTGCAAGACAGGGTGCCGGGTGGAAAGGGATCCGCTGGGTTTCGGCTACGCCTGCCGTCAGACACTGTGGCAGGCACTCTCCATCATTTCGGAGTCCGAGGTATCTCGGAGTTTGAGGGCTCCTCTTATGAGGCGAGGTTAGAGACGAGGCAGGTTCTGAAGGAGAGAGATGGAGCAGCGGATGTTCCTGAGTCAATTAATGGACTTCTTGCAGTGCGGGTGATGAAGCCGCCTTTAAAGGTGAAGGTGGCTCCCCCTGGCGACGTTGCAAAAGGAGCCGTAGTGAAGGTGCCGGTGACCCTGAGCTGGGAGGAAGGCGGCCGCCGTTTCAGCAGTAAGGTGCGGATGGTGGGCCTGCCGGGAGGTATGGAGAGTGGGGAGAAGAGTCTTGATGATAAAACCAGCTCTGTGGAGCTTGAGTTGAAGATTGGCAATCCTGATCAGGTGGAGCTGACAGGTCTTGTAGTGGAGGTCGAAATTGACTTTCACCGGCATCCATTGCGTATTGAAAGTCCTCCTTTTTCTCTCAAAATCCGGGATAAGTCATGACGAGGTTCTTCCTGCTAGTATTCTGTGTTCTCAGTATGGCCGCGGTCTGTTGTCAGGCTGGGTGGGAATTGCATCCCTCGGAATTTACTCTCAGAGGCAAGCGTGAAGCCCTTCAGCTAATTGCCACATGGCGGGACGG
>DIHT01000090.1:0-1032 GCA_002420305.1 Akkermansiaceae bacterium UBA5689
GTGAGGCCTGCAGCCGTTGTCACAAGGGCTTCATAAATTCCGGTGGCAAGGTCTGCGGTTTTTGCCGCTCCACCGCTCTGAGAAGTGCGCTGAAAGGCATCGATCATTCCGTAGACAGTGCCAAGAAGGCCAAGGAGAGGAGAAACTGCGGCAATGATAGAGAGCCCGCGCAGGCTCCTCTTGAGTTTGTCGGCCTCCCGGATTCCTGCGTCTTCGACGGCTTTGGCGACTGCTTCATGGCCCGAATCCCGCCACTGGAGACCGGCCTTGAAAACATGTCCCGCGCTTCCCGTGCTCTGCTCGCAATACTGCTCTGCGGCCTGCCCAGAGGGATCCGAATCCCAAGAATCCCCCAGACCCTTAAGGAATCCGTCAGGAAGAACCCTGTCGCGGCGCAGGGAAATAAAGCGTTCGAGGGCCAACGCCAGCGCAATGATGGAGGCAATCCCGAGCGGGATCATGATGGGTCCCCCTTTTTTGATCAGGGAGAACATGGTTTCTTTTTCCACGCCGGAATCCGCCCCGGCCTCTGCTGCGAGAAGCGAGGTGGTGAGGGCCATAAGGAAGAGGGCGGCGATGCCTGCAGCTTTTTTCCAAGGTTGGTTTGTAGTGTAGTTGGTCATGGGAAATCTGAGTGATTGAGAGGTTTTTCTGCTATCCGCTGGTGCGTAGTTGATCAAGATACTGGCGCGCTACAATTGCCGCCTTTTCATTAGGGTAGCGAGTGATGACATCCTTGAAGCGCTCCTTGGCGTCCCCGCGCTTATTCTGAGCGAGGAGCACGCGGCCAATTTCGAGGATGCCCTTGGCCTGCCATGCGGGATACTTTTTATACTGGATTTCAACGTTCAGAAACTCCTTCACTGCTTCCTCATACTTCTGCATGTTGAAATAGCATTCTCCGGTCTGGAACCGGGCCCGCACTGTCCAGAGGTCGACGGACTTATCGGCCTCAAGGAGAGGCGCATAATTGCGGATGGCATCGCTAGGCTTGTCGGAATTCTCAAGAGACCACGCCAGCCCAAACTGGGC
>DIHT01000090.1:1434-1799 GCA_002420305.1 Akkermansiaceae bacterium UBA5689
TGCATTTCGGCGAGTCGCATCAGCATGGACTCGGCAAGGACTGGCTTCAGGTTGCCCTGCTTCATTCCCTCGGCGAAATGCGTCAGAGCGACCACGGTTTCCTTCAACTTGTAACGGGACTCGCCGGCCTGAAAGCACATGGATGCTCTGAGCTTGGAATTGGGATACTTGACGAGTAGATCTTCAAACATTCCGGCAGAATTCTCATAGTCACCCTTACTGAAATGAGCAGTAGCCAGCTGGTAGAGGAGGTCTTCCTGCAGGGCTTCCTCCTTTACGGCGGCAAGAGCCTTCGTGAGGCGTTCAATCACCATGTCCTGCTCTCCACTCTTCAGGTTTAGTTCCGCGAGTTCACTCTGGACTTT
>DIHT01000090.1:2188-7958 GCA_002420305.1 Akkermansiaceae bacterium UBA5689
TTCTTCTGCTTACGCTCACACCAGGCCCATTCATAGAGGGCCTGATCAGCGAATTCAGAGTCGGGCCACGTGTCCGCGACCTTTCGCAGATGGACTGCCGCAGGCCCCCATTTTTCAAGTCGGGCTAGAGAGAGGCCGGCGTAGTAGGTGACCCGTTGGAGTTTCTCATGCTTGGGATAACGTTGAAGAATCTGAGGGAAAAGGCTGCCTGCCTTGTCGAATTGCTCCAGCTGGATGTAGGCAAGGCCCTGTTGCAGCGCCGCATCGGCGGCGAGTTCGTGCTGGTGGTTTTTGGCCACTTCACCGAAATGCAGGACAGCAGGCTCATGTTTTTTCTCGGTGGCATTTACCCAGCCGAGGAAATAGTTCACCCGAATCCTTTGAGGAGGCGCCCCGCTCTTGAAGGGATCCTTGTTCTGTTTGTCCTCATTGAGAAAGCGCTCGAGGGACTGCCGGGCCTGGGAGAGGTCTTCCTCCTCGTAGGCAAGTCGCCCCTTTTCGGCAAGGGCAAGAGGAAGGTGCGGCGTGGTGCCAGGGTAGAAGCGGGTGAGGGTTTCCAGATGTTCGAGAGCCTTGGTGGACTTCTCTTCCCGGTCGTATGCGACGGCCAGCTGAATCAGGGCGGTATCGACGTTTGTCTCGGCGGAGACCCGCTGGCTGTTGTCTCCTGTCTTCTCGACCCGGGTAGCAATGAAGGCCTCCAGGGGCTCGATACATTCCTTCCATTGCTCCTTCTGGAAGTGCGAGTTGCCCACCAGGAAGGCCAACTGGGCGAACAAAGGCCCTTCCGGCTTGCTGGCAAGGAGTGGTTTGGCGGAGGCGAGGGATTGATCCCAGCGACCCTGATGATGATGAATCTGGGCAATCCGGAATGCCGCAGCGAGGGCATTGGAATGATCCTTATGGGTAGCGAGGAATTCCTTGTAGGCCTTGATCGCATTATCAGCCTGACTGAGCAGGAACATGTTCTCCGCCCGCAGAAAGCGAGTGTCCCCGGCCATCTCATGGTCCTTGAACTTGGTGATGTGTTCGTTAGCAAGGTTCAGGCTGTTGTTGTAGTCCCCGAGTTTGTGGTAGCATGTGGCCCTCTGGGCCAGGACTTCCGCAAACTGCCCGAAGACTCCGCCGTTGATTCGTCCGAGGGCCTCGGCCGCGGTCTTCCAGTCGGGCTTGTTGCGACTCATCAATGCATTGGCATAATCAAAGCGCAGGTCTTCATTCACCGGGGCGATGTTATGGTATTTCGTGACTGCGGGCTCAAGGGCGGCGGCGGCTTGGTCGTAATTGGGTTTCGCAGGGCGGGAAAACACGCGTGCAAACCAAAGGTTCGCTCTGGCTCCCAGGGAACCGTCGAGATTAGTGAGCCTTGACAGTCTGTTACGTGCTTCATTGAATTCTCCTTGCTCAAGAAGGCACCTTCCAATGTAGAGCTGAGACTCCTTGATGTTAGGATTTTCTTTCTTCTGGTCCTCAGGACGGGTACCAGGCTCCGATTTCAGAAAGGCCTCGAACTGCTCTGCCGCCCCGGCCCAGTTGTCGAGGATGAACCTGGTGACTCCCAGCCGATAGTGGCATTCCGTCTTATCGGAACCCTTCAAGCCAGGCAGGGCGGCTTCAAATGCGGGCGCCGCTTTCTCATGGTTTTTAACAACCGTGTAACACTCACCCATGAGGTATGAGGCCCGGGTTTTCCAGATGGCGTCGGCATCGATGGGACGCACCTTCTCGAGGATTCCGGCAGCCTCTTGATACTTCTTCAGCTGGTAGTTGGCGAATCCCTGCTGGTAAAGCCCTCTAGCCGCTTGGTTTGAGGAGAGCTGGGCCCTCGCCAGTTGGGTCGCCCATGTGTTGACCTGATCCCAATCTTGTTTTCCGAAGTAGATGTCACAAATCGCGGCCAGCGCGGAAGCCTTGTAGGCGGGATTCTTGAGCCGGGCCTGTTCCTTGATGAAATGGTCGCGCGCCTGATCCTTTTGTCCACTTCGCAGGAGGCACTGCCCCTGCATCAGGATAATGCGGTCCCGGCTAACCTCTTTTGGCAAATTGGGTTTTGAGAGAAGAGCGGTCAGTAGGGGGATGGCCTCAGCATATTGTTTCTGTGCGTAGAAACTGAGAGCGAGGCCCTGCCGGGCTTGGTCTGCCTTGGCATGATTGCCGTGCTTCTGGAGGAACTCCCGGAATCCCCCTATTGCCGCAGGGTAGAGCTTCCGGTTATAGGCTCCCGTCGCGAGGTAATAAAGGTCAAGGGCGGGGTCTTTCTGCTGCCCACGGAGTTGTCCAGGGAGAGACACCAGCAAGGCGATAATCGTTACGCAGATTGTTGCGGATGTCCCCAATTTCCCAGATGTGACGGTCGTCATCTCTATCATCCTGACCAAGAGAAAAGGAGCTGTCATGCTCATTCTTGGGCTGGAAGAATAAAGAGCCTGCCATAGGATCTGCCACTATCGCGTGATAATGGTGCGCTCTGCGGGCTGTCGAGGGCGGAGGATGTCGATCCGGGATTTGCTCCGGTAGTGGATTGCCTCAAAATAAGAGTTACTTGGGGGCGCCGTTAAATTATCGTTTCATTCTGTCGCAAGAGATGGGGCAGCCACCATGGATTTCGCCCTCATAGCGATTCTCTTAAGCGCGTTTCTCGCTCCAGGACTTGTCTTGCTCGATCGAAGGAATTCCAGAGCTCTTCTGCTGCTTCTGGCCCTCAGTCTGGTCCTCTCCTATCTGGCGGTGTGTCAGGAAATAGGGATGATCTATGAGGAGAACAACTGGTTGGAGAACATGCAGGTCGTGATTCTCCTGATCAGTTGTCTGACTTTTGCTCTTGCCGGGTCAGCTCTCCGGTCCCGGGACAGGGCGCTGGCACTGTTCCTCTCAACCCTGTGCTTTATTTTTTCTTTCCGGGAGGTCGATGTTGATGAGCTGCAGGTTCCTGGATGGTTGATCTTCCTTCTAGCGGAGGAAGGAAGAGCCGCTTTTTTCGTGATCGCTCTTATTCCCCTCTCAAAACTACTACAAAACTTCCGGCACTACAGGGAACACTTGAGCCTCTACCTGCGGTCATCCCTTGGCATATACCTCCTGAAGGCTGCGTTTCTACTGATCGTGCTTAGCAGTGTTTTCGAAAAGAACATTTTCGGAAGCAGTTACCATGTCTTTGCGGAGGAGCTGTCAGAGTTTCTGGCCTACTGCCTTTTGCTTCTGACATCCCTTGATCTTGTGCGGGCCCTTGGTGGGATCGCGCACAAGGTATCTATCAGGGATTGAGGCTCTAAGCGGGCCTTGCAGTCCCGCTTCAGCGCTTATCAGGAGTAATTTGAAAGGTGATGTCCTCCTGTCCGCGGCCTACCTGAATCGGATAGGTCTCGCCTGGCTCCAGTTGGAGGAGGATCGAAACCAAGGCCTCTCTCCCGTCGATATTCTTTCCATCCAGTTTCCTGAGAATGTCACCTTCCCGGAGCCCTGAGCGGGATGCCGCTGATTCCTCCTGAACGTTGGTCACTCTGAGGCCGTTCTCCTCGCCTTCGAATCGTATACCAAGAAGGACTCGCGGAGTCGGACGCCGGGCATTCCGTTCAACCTTGATATAGCCGGGTGGCTTCGGAAGCGTGGTCAATTGAAGGGCCATGTCTTTCACATAGCTGGTGACCTTGAGCAGGCCCGGAAAGTTCAAGGTTTCAATGGTGTCTCTGGGGGTGTGATAATCGTCGTGAAGGCCGGTAAAGAGAGAAAGGATTGGAACTCCCGCGTTATACAGCGGCGTAGTATCCGTAGGCAGGAAAGGGCTGGAAGACCTCAGTATGTTCATGCCATCGTCGGGGGTTTCGATCTTATTCAGAAGGTCGTCCCACTCCCCGCTGGATCCAGTTCCCTGAACACTGAGGCCCTGTTCCCGAAGCCGCCCAACCATATCGAGGTTGAGGTAAGCCGCGATTCTGGGATAGAGGCTGCCTTCCCTTTTGCCTTCTTCGACGTAAGCCGTTGAACCGAAAAGCCCCATCTCTTCTCCCGACCATCCAGCGAATATCAAGTCGCGCTTCAGTGTGAGAGTTCCCTTAGCTTTCTGAGAGGTAAAATATTGAGCCAACTCCATCATCGCGGCGACTCCTGAGGCGTTGTCATCTGCCCCGTAATGCAGAGCTTCAGCTTCTTCGCCCTCGGCCCGGGTTCCTCCCCGGTTGCCATAGCCAAGATGATCTATGTGGGCCCCGATCATGATGGCTTCCGCAGCTGGTTTGCTGCCTGAGACAAGCCGGGCAATCACGTTTCGTCCCTCTTCCCTATTCTTGACGATTCCAATTCGAGTCGAGATTGTTCCCTCTAGGGTAAAGCCTTTCACCTTTTCCCCGTCAGAATACGAACGGAAGAGCTCCTTCAAGGCTGCTTGGTCGTCTTTGCCGGTAAGGAGAGATGTTGCGAGCCGGTCCGTGATGCAAAGAGCGGGCAGGATGGGAGCCCCCCCGATCTCCTGGCTCAGAGGGAAGAGCTCCGTGGAGATTTCCTCGTTGGTGCCTTTGACGAAAATAATACCAGCAGCACCCTTCTCCTTCGCGAGGTTAGCCTTCACAAGAAGAGGGGCCGAGCCGCGCAGTTCAGGACGGGATGCCGGCACGCCCCGCAGCACTACTATCCAACGGTCCTTTGGATCGATGCCAGCGAAGCTGTCATAGTTTCCCGCGGCTATACCAAAGCCAGCGAAGACGGTTTCTGCTTTGGTCTCCCCCGAGGTTGAGATCGAAAGAGGTTGGTAGTCTTGTCCGGGAGTAATGATGCTTTTGAAACCTTCCGGAATTTTGCCTTCAAAGGATAGGTTGTTGGCCCCCTCCATTCGCATCCCGGCCGCGAAGTCGAAGGTATGAAAAAACGAAGTGGCAGTGCCTTCCGGCGCTAATCCGAGCCCACGGAAGAAAGTGGCGAGGTAGGAAGTTGCCATCCGTTCGCCTTTATCGCCGGTCCCGCGCCCTTCATACTGTGCAGAGGCAAGGCGAGTGACATAGTTTCGGAGATCATTTTCTGATAGGCCGGCTGCGGACTGCTTGAGGGCCCTTTTGCCTTGTTTCCGGGCGATTCGCTCCGCTTTTTCGAAAGTCTCTGCCGCTGCAGGGAAGGCAATCAGGCAGGCAAGGAGGAAAGGGAACAATCTCATGCGAGACGCGGATACACCAAACGAGTCTCTAGTGAAAGAGAGAGATCACCCGGTGGAAGAGATCTTTGGTAGCGAATAGAAGTGGCCACGAGGGTGTTACTTGATTCTCTCTGAGACGATCCTGCCTCCAATAATGACACCCGTACAGTGAGTTACGGTTTCCAGAGGGTCTCCATCGAACAGGGCCAGATCTGCTTCTAGACCCGGTTTGAGAGAGCCTATGCGGTCTTCCACTCCGAGGATTTTTGCGGCTGCGGAAGTGCATCCTGCCAGCGCGACTTCATGGGGAAGTCCATACGCAACGGAGAGTGCGGCTTCAAAATGCACAACTCGTGTTTTCGGAACATAGGCCTCGTAGCCTGACTGAAAGGCAAAAGGAATCCCAGCAGCATGTAACTTTGCCGCTAGAGTAAAAGTGATGTTCTCATTCTCCCCATAGGGTCGAGCCATGGTGGGGTGGATGATGATGGGAACCTTGGCCTTCTTGATTTCCTCCAGCAGGAGGTAAGCCTCCGAGGCTCCATCGAGAATCAGTGGGAAATTGAATTCCCTCTGAAGACGAAGGGCGGCAGCGATATCCTGATGGCGCCTGGCGGTCACCAGCAAGGGAACGCTTCCTTCGAGAAC
>DIHT01000090.1:8336-31316 GCA_002420305.1 Akkermansiaceae bacterium UBA5689
CAGTTCTTTTCTTGAGGTGGCGTTGGGCCTTGAGGAGATGCTCCCGCAGCATGGCGAGAGACTTGGCACGGGTTCCCGGAGATTTCCCTCCCCGTCCAAAGCCTCCTGAGCCAAGGGTGCTTGCTACCATCGCAAAGGGGCGAAGGGTGTTCTTCTCTGGGTCGGTGATGGCAGGAACGTTTGTCTTCAGGATCATGGTCTGACCCGCCACCAGTGCGCCCGGGGCATGTCCAGTGTGGATAGTGGTGATTCCCAGTTCCTGGATCCATTGCACGAGAGGGTCTCTTCCATTGTATGCATCGACGGCTCTGAGTTCGGGCTGGATCGGAGCGGAGGTCTCCAGCTGTTCCTGATCGTGGCGATCAAGATTCAGGATTCCCGACAGCCCCACGGTTGTATGGGCATCAATAAAACCAGGAGTTGCCACCGCTGCTTTAAGAAGGCGATATCCTTCAGGGATGTCTACTTCGCCCAGCAGGCCAACTCTCTCGATCTTCCCATCTTTTGAGCAGAGAACCACGCCATGACGGAGCGGCTTCAAGTCGCCAGTCATCGTATAAAGTATATCTGCCTGAACTGCGACCTGAGCGCTTGCAGTAGTGATGCAATGGAACAGTAAGCTGGCAACAAGGAGGTAAATCTTCATAGGAGTATTCTCTTATTTGTAGAAGCAGCAGCCACTCGCGAGTCTACGGTGCCCGGCACCGAAACCTCCCTCAGCCCAGAGCCGGTCCCCGGGGTCGTCTAGATCAAAAACTTTGTTCCCTTCCACGTGTGTCTCCAGAACCCGCGTATAGACCGAGAGGGGGTCTCCGTTCAGGATCACAAAATCCGCTTTTTTCCCAACCGTAAGAGATCCGGTATGCTCCGCCTGATCCATCATTTTTGCGCCAGCAATGGTTACTGCTTCGAGGGCCTTCTGCCGAGACATTCCAGACCGGACTGCGAGGCCTGCACTACGAAGAAACCACCGGGAATCGTTAATGGGGTCATCAGTATGGAATGCGGTCAGAACCCCACGTTTTTCCAGCTCGGCCCCATTTTTCCATTCAAGATCTCTGGCCTCCAGCTTTCCTCCAGGGGAGTCGAGATAGATGATTGAGCAGGACACTCCAGATTCTGCAATTTCGTCGGCCACTTTCCACGCTTCGGAGACATGGTGCAGGACGACCTTGAATCCAAATTCCTTTTTCAGGCGTAGCACTGTGATGATATCGTCGTGTCGATGAGTATGGTGGTGCACGACCTTTCGCCCCTCAAGGACGTCGACGAGAGCCTCCATGGCGAGATCGCGCTCTGGGGGGTCATCCCCACCTGCGGCGAGCTTGTCCCGATATTGCTGGGCCTTGATAAACTGCTCGCGGACTAATGCCGCTGATTTACCACGAGTGCCGGGCGAACCACCAGATCCTTTGATCGAATTGGTGCCATTGGCCATCTTGATGCCTCCGGCCATGGAGCCATCTGCGTTACGGAGTGCCAGTTCTTCGACAGTGACTCCATCGCGGAGTTTGAGGTATGCAGTCTGGCCCGAAAGAAGATGTCCAGAGCCCGACATGAGGTTGGCCATCGTGATTCCGCCGGCCCGGGCTTTCTCAAGGGTGCTATCCAGAACATCGATGGAGTCCAGAACTCTGACCCCAGGCTGGATGGGAGAGGACCCGTCGCCACCCTGGACTTTTCCGACATGTGAATGCGTGCAGACCAGGCCCGGGAAGACAAATTTGCCCTTCAGGTCGATGACCTTGGCTCCCTTTGGAATTGTAACTTCGCCCCGTTTCCCTACCGCGGCAATACTTTCTCCCTCGACGAGGAGAACTCCATCAGGAATTTCCGGAGCAGTAACGGGAATGATATGAGCTCCCACGTAGGCCCTGATCGGGGAAGAGTTCTCGTCCCCGCCCAGCGATGCTACCGCGATGACCGCGAGTATCGCAAGAGGAGCCAGGTAACGCAGAGAGGCAAACATGAAACCCTCTTACAGCAGGGGAAAGCACTTCGCCACTTGGAAAAGCCGGGAGAGCTATTTGAGCCTTTCCGGGAAATGAGATGGATCAGGGAATAATCTTCAGCTGGGAGCGCCGGCTCTGGGAGAGGAAATGGTTATGAAACTCTTCAAGCAGGGCCTTCGAAGACCGGCCAAAACTATCGAGGAAGGCTCCTTCGAAACCCCTTGTCTCAAGAGCTTTAAAAAAGTTGACCCGGTAGGCTTCCTCACTCGATTTACTGATAAGGAAGGCAATGAACCAAGCGCCAAGATCGTAAGCAATCCGTGCTCTTCGTCCATATGGAATATCTCTTATGGTCTCTCCCTCCTGTAGGCTGTCGGATGAGTGCAGCTTGCGCTGCATGACCTCTTTCAGGTAATTGGCCCGCACGCCCTTCTGCCTAGAGTAGAGTAACTGAGCCATGTATTCAGCGCCCCCTTCGCCCCACCACGGATTCGTCTGGTTGAGGCTCTCTCTTGTCTGCTCCCTCCTGCTGTGAATATGCGCGTGCTGGTAGACGTGAAAGTATTCGTGCAGTACGACAGGCTTGTAGTCTTCTTCTCTTGGCCCGGGATTTTTTCCGGACATGGTAATGATAAATCCAGACCATTTGTCTCGTTCGTTTCTGCGTGTGTTCAGCCCTGCATTACCGTCCCGCGCATAGTCGGTGAAGTTATGGCTCCTGTTGAGGCAGTGATGGAGGAGGGTGCCCGGATCTTTCTGCTTTCGCACAGCGCAATATTTTCTGTCGAGCTCGCGGGCGGCTTTTTCACTTCTGCCAACAATCCAGAACTCGAGAGGGCCGAAGTTTCCCCAAGCTTTGGAAGCGACTTGATACCACTGCTTTGTCAGCTCTACCTGACTTGCGGGGACGTCGCTTGCAGCATAAAATTCTGCTGGTCTGACAGTGGCCTTTCCCCATGTGTCTGCCTGTGCGAAAACGCAATTCGCGCCGTGTCCAAATACAAGAATTGACAGGATAATCAGGAAAGCACGTTTCATCGCAGCTCTGGGGATCTGTCCTCCCTGCAGGGCTCCAAATGTAGGTCCAAGCCCGGTGCGGGTTGCGTCCAGATTTCTTGGATTATTGATTCCTCATAGAAAGAAGCCAGCCGAGAAGATCATGGAATTCGTCTTCTTCAAGTAGATGCTCAAACGAGGAGGGCATCAGAGAGCGGGCAAGGGTATCACTGGCACTGATCGAGCTTTTTTCGATTCGGTATTCCTTGCCCATGGCATCAACCAGAAGAATGACCTCCCCTGATTCTCCCCGGACAAACCCAGCGGTGCTGGTTCCATTCTTCAGCGTCAAGGTTGTCAGGAAAAAGTGTGCATCGACGTTGCGATTTGGGTCGAGGATGTCCTCAGTCAATCGGGCGGCTCCTCGAGCGCCGATGCCGTCGAGTTGGGGCCCAAGCAGCGCTCCCTCGCCAGCGACCTGATGGCATGAGGCACAGTGGGTTTTGAAAAGGGCCTTTCCGTTTTCCATTCTTGGCTGCGCCAGTTCAAAGGATCCAACGCGTTTCTTGATGACCTTCTCAAGTCGACTGCGCTCCTTGCTGGTTGGCAGGGTGGGTGAGGTGGCGGGTAGGGATGGAAGAAACGCTTTCAGCTGGTCACGGAGATCGGCAGGAGCACTCACCAGAAGAACCCGGGCGAGGCCCTCAAGTAGCCCTCCATGGGCAGCGGAAGGAGCAAACGAGTCCACTTGGGCCGCTGGCGGGTCGAGGCGCGTTATAGCCAGCCAAGCAAAGGATGGCCCGCTGTCCCCGTCTATAACCTCTAACTCTACCTGGCGGCCCTTCATGGAGGAGAGCGTCCATTCGACTTTGATGGCGCGGTCGTTTCTCGGGGGATAGGCGCGGCGCAGCTCCTTGCCGGTTTGGGAGTCTCTGAGGCGTACAAAATTGTTCTTGTGGGGAGGCTGATCGGGATGCCCTCGATGCCCACAAATCCAGAACGAGATTGTATCACGGGCGATGAAGGGGCTGCTGCGGAGAATGCCCGTCCGGGACTCGGCCCCGGGTCTGCCAAGCGCTAGGCTGGAAATAACGGGTACAGTCTGCCCGTCCTCACATTCTCTTTGTTGCAGAGTCCATGGGGAAGCGCTTTTTGGATGGGCAGGGTGAGAGCTCAGAGACCACGAACGCTCATGCCGTTCGGCAAGTAGACTACGGGCAATATTCTGCCCCATCTTAACCAGAGAAGGATCGAGCATTAGCTCACCACGCTCCTGCCTGCCCCTCATGAATGCGTTGAATTGTCCGGCTCGGACGCTTGAGGGGCGATTTTCCTAGTGCTTCATCCATGCGACCGCTCCTTCCAGCACTTCTCTTTTCCCATGGCGCGCAAGGTGGCTGAGAATCTCAAGCGTATCGCGCAAACGAGGGCTTTGTTGTAGGCGCTGCAGGAGGAAAGCGGAGGAGCTGGGAGTCGGGCTTGCTAGAGCGATATCGGTGGGTAGAAGTCTGGAGACCGTTTCCCCGTCGAGAGCCCCGGGAGAGCCAAGCTGTGACCGAATGGCCAACCGGATCACATGTCGCAGGTGGGTATCATCGGCCCTTTCCCGGTAATAGAGCTCGAGGAGCGGGATGAGAGCCTCGGCACGAGGGTTCTGCTGGAGCTCGGCTGCGGCGGTGCGCCGGATATGGGGAGATCGCGACTCGAGTTCCTCGACTGGATTTCCGCCGGACTCCGGGAGACTCATGGGTCCGGGCGCCAAGGGGCCTGTCTTCGGTGTTATCCGCCATATTCGCCCTCGTTTTCGATCGCGCCCAGAGTGGTCGAGGGGGACTTCATAGTGCCCTATGATCTTGTTGTAAAAGTCGGCGACATACAGTGCCCCGTCTCCGCCAAGGCACAGGTCCACAGGTCGAAACCATGGATCCTTGCTGGTCATGAAGTCAGGCTGCTCCACCGCCACAGGGGTAGTGCCGGCATATTTGATCCCATCGTGGTTGATCACTGAGTTCACCGGGTTGCCGATGAGCATCCGGTAGTTCCACCTGCGCCCCCATTGATTGCGGTCTACAAGGACAATGCCGCAGATTCCTGTGGATCCGTGAGTATGCTGAATCATGGTGGGCCCGAAACCCATCCCGTCATGCGGTTTCCCGAAACTCGGGTAGTATGCTCCTCGGATCAGCTGGTAGATCGGGGCACTGTGGCAGTCGGCACTGTAAAGGTTTCCTCTTTTGTCGAAGCAGAGCCCAAAGGGGTTTACCTGACCACGGCTCCAGACCTCAATGCGCGACCCGTCCGGTTTGAACCGAAAGACATTGCCGGAGTTCATCTCGACACTCGATCCGTCGCTAGCGGTGACGATGGATATGTTATTGAAGCCGTGCGTGGCATAGACCCATCCATCGTGGCCAAGCCGAAAGCTGGAACACATCCCGTGAGTATCCCGTTCATATCCCATGGGCCCGAAAAGGACTTCTCGAAGATCTGCTTTTCCGTCCCCGGTGGTATCTGCGAAGTACCATATGTTTGGTATGCTCCACGCAATACAGCCATCCTTGTGCTCGGGCCGGTGCCAGGGGACTACCCCGGTTGGAATGTTAAGGCCGTCTGCAAAGTCTGTTACAGTGTCAGCTTTTCCATCGCCATCGATATCCTCAAGAATCTTTATTGCATCACGACTGTCCCGGACTCTTGAGCCTTGTTGATCGACCCATCTTGATTTTGCAGCAGCATAGGGATATTCCACCGTCGAAGAAACCCAGAGCCGTCCCCTTTTGTCCCACGCCAGATTAATTGGCTTGTTGATCATCGGCTCTGAGGCAAAGAGCTGAATTTTGAAGTTGTCCGGGACGGAGAAGCCCTTCAATTCCTCCTCAGGAGTGAGGGGGTCGGTCTCTCGAACGAGGACAGGATTGGCCGCAATTAGACAGGAAAGAGCCAAAGTGATGGATGTGCAGATAAACCGCATGAATTCCTCTTAGGTTTGTCCGTTGAACGAGGCAAGCTCCTGTATGGGATGGAAGGTCGCCGGATCAGGGGAGAGGGCGGTATGGCTGCTTTCCGTTTATTTGCCAGGGGTCAGAGGGGAGAGAATCGGCGACTCTTTCTCCTCGTCGAGCCAGGAGACGCCTGCTGGATACGACAAAGGGTTTTGAAATGGGTCAGCGCCTGCGTGATCCCGGGCATGGTTGCTTTGAAGGCAGTTTTTTATATCTGCCATGTTCCTGATGACTTCGACCGATTGCTTCGGGGTGAGGAATTCCAGTGGCGGTGAGAGCGAGCAATCTTCCCCAAACTTGTTTCTCCTCAGGAAGCTGATCGCATCGAAGAGGATCTTCGAATACCCCCGTTGCTCTCCCTTGGCAACGTCGCCATCAGTCATCGATTCTGGATACCCGTCTTCAGTCGTGGGTTCTGGAAAGTCTTCCTCAGCGATGTCGATAGTGAAGAATGGAAGGTCATCTTCGTCGCGGCGTGGGATAATGTGTATTTTTTTGTTCTCTTTGATCAGAGCTTTTGCGCTCCGGATATAAACCGTCACGGTGCGGGGACAGCTTCCGTCCGGTTCCGAGACCCTGAGCTCGATCTTGATGCTGAAGTAGGTCTCCAGATTCAGGCTGGCAGCGCCCCCATCAGTCTGAATCTGATCTGCCGCGGCCATAAAATTCTCTTCGGATCCTATGGCGAGGCACTCGGATCGATCTCTCCGTACTACGACCCTCTTGCCGGCGAAGAGGAACTGGAGAGCGACAAGGGCGTGAGGCATCATATCATTAAAGAGGCCGGTGCTCGCCATGTAGCCTGTGCGAGATGTTGGGATGGCTTTCTTCTCGGACAGGTCAATGACTACCCGCTCCGTGTTGGAGACGATATCCCGGAAGGTCTGGAGTTCGTGCACCATGGCGGGCAGGCGGGATAGCGTCCATTTGGCTGCGTAGTGATCAACGGAATAGAATCGTAGCCCAAGCGACTCCTCTTCCATGGTCTCCAGATCCCGGGCAAGGTCCGTGGCTTCCTCCAGTGTCGTCTGGAAGGGTTTTTCGAGTAAAATCAGTTTTCTGGTGTTCGAGGCCTCGGAATGGGGTGCAGCGTTCCTGAACTTATCCCGAATGCGACGGCAGGTGTCCGCGTAGGCTGCCGGTGGTAAAGCGAGATAGAATATCCAATCCGAATCGATGATCTGGGAGTTGGTGAACACCGAATCGAATTCTTCTGCGGTGCCGGTTGCGCAATAGTTCGCTACGAGGAATTGCCCGAGGGAGGTTAGAATCTCTGTCTTGGAATTCGTGTGGGCATCGATGACTCTCCGCTCCAGATCCTTGGAATTCGGCTCTCCGGTATCTCCGCCTTGTTCGAGGGTGTCCAGGAAGCTACGGGTGAAGTAGGATTCCAGCTGGTGGTAGCCCTTGCACCTCGAATAAAGCTCCCCGATGAATCTGGGCCTGTCGTAATCCGGAGCTCGGCCGCAGAAATAGACTTCACGCAGTGACTTGGGATACATCGTGGAAGTGTATTCGTGGACCTGATGGTTGATGCGGGACAATGCAAGATCCCCAAGTGCCCCGAATAAAGCGAATTTCACGGGGTATTCCGGTCGCTCGTCGGAAGGATCCCTTACAAAAAGCTCGAAGGAGTCGGGGGGTGGAGCTTCTGGAGTCTCCTTGCTGTCAGGCGGTTTCATCAAGGTAGCGGAGGGACCGCGCGCATTAAGAGTGAATCAGCCTCACTCCGCAAGGCTGGGAGTAGGGAAGAAGCCTCGGGGGCTTGCCCTGACTGCCAAGGATGCCTATTTCTTTCAGACATGAGTCAGATTGACCTGAGGAGCGATACGGTGACCAGACCAGGTCCGGCGATGCGCGAGGTCATGGCAGGTGCTGAAGTTGGGGATGATGTGTTTGGGGATGACCCAACTGTGCGTCAGCTTGAAAGTCTCGCGGCTCAATTGCTTGAGAAGGAAGCTGGTCTTTTTGTCGGAAGTGGTACGCAGAGTAACCTCTGTGCTCTGCTGACACACTGTGGGCGGGGAGACGAATATATCGTCGGTCAGCAGGCACACACCTACATCTATGAGGGAGGAGGAGCTGCAGCACTCGGAGGGATCCAACCCCAGCCAATGGACCAGGAAAAAGACGGGAGTCTCGCCCTCGAGAAGGTGGAGAAACTCATCAAGCCGGACGACTATCACTACGCAAAAACTCGTCTCCTTTGTCTTGAAAATACAACGAATGGAAGAATTCTTCCGGACGGTTATGCCCGGCAGGCTCAAGAGCTGGCGACCCGCTTTGGGTTAAGCCTCCATTTAGACGGAGCCCGCCTTTTTAATGCAGCTGTTCAAATGGAAAAGCCCGCCTCTGCTCTGGCTGCACCGTTCGATACCGTTTCGGTCTGCCTTTCCAAGGGGCTTGGCGCACCAGTTGGATCAGTGCTCGCCGGGTCCGCGGCGTTTATTGCGAGTGCCCGGCGATGGCGGAAGGTCGTCGGAGGGGGTATGAGGCAGGCCGGACTGCTTGCTGCGGGGGGGATTTACGTTCTGGAGAATCATGTTGAGCGCCTGGCAGACGACCACGCCAACGCAAGAACACTAGCTGAGGGTCTCCGCGCTTTAGCTGGATGCAGAATCGACATGAACCTAGTGCAGACCAATATGGTTTACCTTGAATTGCCTGAAGACAAGGCGAGTGAGATTCCCCAGCAACTAAAGGAGAGAGGTATTCTGGTCTGTCCCGGTAATCCAATGCGACTGGTCACTCATCTGGACGTCTCTGGCGAGGACATTCAAAAGACCCTGAGCGCGTTTGAGGAAATCCTCTGAGAAAATAGGGTTCCGAGCCCCTATAATGCTGGACTAAGAGCATGAATCGTATTGTGCAGGGCTCCGATCATTTCATCACCATTTGCGGTCTCGAGATCAAATTCAATTTTCATCTGCATGACAGGAGCAAGGTTAGGAATTTCGAGGAAGACCTCCTGCCCTCCCGGGAGGAGTCGCGCAGAACGGACTTCTACCTTGTCGTGTCCGGTAGCCGATGGTTCCGAGACCTTGTATTCCTTTGAGCCGTATTTGCTGGTCCACTGGTAATTCCATTGTTCGATCTGCCAGCTGTCGAGGTCCTCAGCGAGCTCCTTGTCCAGTTGCTGAGTAAAGCCGACACGAATACCATTCTCATGGATATTCAGGCTTCGGGGCATACTGACCTTGGCCCCTGTAAAGCGAACCCGCTGGAGGCACCCGTCCTTGGCTCCGCTTGTCTGCCATCCTTTGAGGCCGCTGACATATAGCTGGCCATCATGAGGGTTGAAACGGGCCCGCATTCCACCCGACTGGAATTTAAAGGGGAATTGGAAGATCCCTGCCTGGTCGACTCCTCCGACGTTTTCCTGCATGACGAGAAAGAGGGTGCACTTTCCGTAGGAGCAATGAACCATGTGCCCCTTGAACGGGCCCCATTTGTCCGAGGTATTCCACGTTTGCCCGCCACAGGAATTATCGACCTTGTGAGGGATCCAGCAGAGAGGGCCATCGTAAGAAGTCGGAGCTTCCTTCCTATGATGGGCGTTCATGAATCCGTAAAAGCCTCCCTTTTTGACGAGGTCCACCCGGGACGAAGGGACCCATGTGCCTTGCTGGTCGGCTACCGTGAGTTCGCCGTTGGGTCCTGCTCCAGAGCCGTTGGGCCAGCGGAACCCCGTTGCGACCACGCTAATATCAGTCCCATCAGCAGAAACTTTCAGCAGAGTGCCCGCGTGCTCATTATTCGCTCCGTGGCCCTTGACGTAGTAAAAGTTCCCCTCAGGGTCCGTCTCCAGTCCGGTGGCATATTCGTGGACATGTTTCCCGATACGGCATCCGTTGTTGAAGCATTCGTAGAAGTCAGCCTCGCCGTCCCCATTTAAATCGTGAAGCCGGGTGATCTGGTCTCTGCCGAGGACATGCGCTTTGTCTTTTACGACCTTTAACCCGAGAGGCTGGAAAAGACCGGTAGCAAGACGGCGCCAGCTGATTTTATCGAGCTTTGAGTCAATGCCTGAAACCCTCCAGACGTCGCCGTCTATTGTGCAGACGGCAATATCTCCATTCGAGAAGAAGTCATGTCCGCCAAATCGGAATAGGATGTTATCCGGGTTATCAAATGGAGGCGTAATCGTGTCGACCACGTAGGGGCCTTTCTCCGTGCTGATAGCCCCCTTGGTTACGAGTGGCGATGGGTGACGCGGAGGCCCTCCCGTAATGAGTCGAGAGAGGTTCTCTGCCGGAGGAATAGTCGCAGCGGTGGCCGCTATCTTCCGGATCTGATCTGCGGCTGGCGATGCCAGTATAATCTTAATGCGAGCCGTGCTTTTCCTCGGCTTGATGCCAAGATGCCACTCTCCATCTTCCTTCGCGAGGGCGAAGGAAGGGCTGGGCTTTCCGTGAGGCATGACAATTGTTGGAGCCTCGGTGTTTTCCCGGGTCTGGCAGACCTTCAGGACCAAGATTGAGTTCGAGGGTTGAATCTCCAGCGTTCTCGTTAAGACCTTGTAGCCCCCGACCTCTTCAATCCATGGCATATCGAGTACGTCGACTCCGTTGATCCGGTAGGAAAAAATCACCCGTTCTCCGTGACGAAACAGTCCACGGTAGTGAGCCCACGACCTCGGAAGTGGGCCGGCTTTCTTGCCTTCGCGGAGATCGTCGAAATTCCCTCCCTCATCGGCCCACGCTGGCCCGCTCTCAGCGGTGAAAAGGTAGGGAGATCCGACCCAGTGGCCCGCTCCTCCCAGTCCATCCCTGTAGGTATTGAACATTACGGGTTTGTCGGGGATGGCGCAGGCCATCCGCATCATTTCGGTATCAAAGAGAACTGTGCCGGCCTTTCCTCCCTTTCCGAGTCGCACCGCGACTGCCTTGTAAATGGTTCGATGGGATACTTTTGCATCTCCCCGCATATCCACCGTGCCGCTGAAGACGCCTCCAAGTTCCGATTTAGAAAAGCGGGGCTGAGGAGCATCCCACCAAGGCTTCTTTTCCTCCTCGACCTGCTTTTTCTGTGCAGAGAGCGGTGCCGTAGCTGCGAGGAGGAGTGTAATGGTGGCGAGGGAATAGACGAGGATTGGGTGGGTGTTGCTCATGAGGTTGGGAGAGTGATCCCTTGTATAAATGGGTCCTCATTACCCTGCGAGATGCTTTTTTGCTCCATTGGGATGGACCTCTTGGCCCCGCTGTGCGAAGCGAAGGGGTGACCCGGGAGGAGCGAGTCTATATGGCGAGTCATCGCTGTCATGATGTTGACTTCGTCATGAAGCGCTGGCGTGGAGTTGCCCGGAAGGCGGGCATGCGCGTAGACGACCTCGATGGAGCGAACCAGTCGACGATTCTGGCTTTATCAAATTCAGGAGAGGGCTCTGACGGAGGCCTTTATCTCAGTGCCGGTATTCATGGCGATGAGCCAGCAGCTGTGCAGGGGTTGCTTCAATGGGCGGAAGAGAATATCCCGTTTCTGCAGAATCATCCAGTGATCATCTTTCCGTGCCTGAATCCATGGGGCCTTGTTAATAATATGAGAGGGGATGAGCAGGGCAGGGATTTGAATCGTTGTTTTGACCAGCCCGAGATCGAGGTTATCGCTTGGGTCCGCCATATAATCGAAGGGTGCACTTTTAAGATCGCGGCATGTCTGCATGAGGATTTTGATGCCAAGGGAGTGTATGTCTACGAGCTAGCCCGTCGGGGGGAAAATATGGGAGAGGCACTTCTCAAGAAGTTAGAAAGAACCATTCCCCGCCACCGCGGAAGAGTCGATGGCAGAGACTCAAGGAATGGTGTGATGCGGAGAACGAGGGGACTGAAACAAATTGTGGAGGAGATCGGCGGGATGCCGGAGGCAGGGCACCTCTTTCTTCATCATGCCCGGACAGCTCTGACATTTGAAACACCCTCGGAATATTCACTCTACCGGCGGGTTCAATGTCATGTCCGCTTCCTGAATGGATTGGCCGATATTGCACGTCGGGCGGCGGAATAAATTTCGCTACAGGCTGTCCTCCTCGATTTTCCAGAATCCTTTTTGCGGGGTGCTACTGCCCCGGTGCCGGAACTGGAGTGTTTCCCTTCCGTTGGAGAATACCGAACCGACGGCATTCCAATTTTCTAGATCAGCAGAGTAGAGAATTCGATAAATGTAGGTCCCGGGAGCGGCTCTAGTGCTGAACGTGATGATGATATCCTCTGCGGCTCTTTCAATACCGAGGAGTTTAAATCGGCCACCAAGGCCTTTCAGGGCCACCTCAAAAATCGGGACGGCGGGGTCGTTACTCGTGATTTTGAGATCTGCAATTCGCACTCCCTGCGCCGCGGGCCGAAAGTTTATTCGGAGGGGGAATGTCCCCGCCGGATCCAGCTGAATTGGGAAAGCATTGGAGATGCTGAATTCGGTGCCGTGTGGGCCGAGAACCTCAATGTTACTGATTGTGAGCGTAGTATTGCCGGTGTTCTGGATAGTGAAAACCCGAGTCGACAGGGCTTGCAGATCGGCCTCAGGAAATTGGGTATGATTATCTGGCTGGGGAGAATCGTCCCCGGGACTGATTTCGATACCATTACCGGTGAGAGTAATTTCCGGTTGCTGCGAGACACCAGTCCCCCGCAGGGTAAAGCTATAGGTCCTTTGGCCTGGGGAGGGATCATTGCTGTTGATCAGGATGGTGACTCGATGCGCGCCTTCCCGGTCTGGATTAAAGCGAATCTCGAAACTAGTCTCACTCCCGGGAGGAAGGAAGGTGGCGGGCTGCCTGCTGATTGCGAATTGATCGCTGTTGATCCCTGTTACACTGAGACCACTAACACGGAGGGTCTGCTCTCCATCGTTCCGGATAGAAAAAGTACGCGTGCGGGGAGGATCTTCAAGGGTGAGCGTTCCAAAGTCTGTATTGTTGGATTCAAGGGGCGAGGAAGCTCCGTCAGGGATCACCACGTCATTTCCCAGCACAATAATATCGGGAGCGGGCAGGATAAGTTCAGCGGCGACGTCAAACTGGAAATCACTGTCGGTTGATGATGTGGTTACGAGACGGATAGTGGCACTCCTCAACCCCCCGATGGCAGGAGGGAGAAAGCGGACCGTGAGGGAGTCTTCGCCATTTCCTGGAATAATTGGCTCGGGTGGATCGATGATAGTGAAGTTGCCCGGGTGCGGCCCAATCCGCTGAAAGAAAAGGATCTGCAGGGGGGCTTGGCTGAGGTTCCGGATCAGAAAATTCCGATCGACGGGCCCAGACCCTGCCCCGATCTGGCCAAAATCGGTATGGTCTCTGCTGCTGGGAGTCGTATCCCCATTGCTTATAGTCCGCCCATTCCCAGAAACCTGAATCAGCTGGCCGGCAGCTGAAGTGATCATCAGAAGAGCGAGAGCAACCGGAACGAGGCTCCTTTGGAGGGGGAAGAGCGGCTGCAGGACGAACATGACAGGAAGGGTTCTTGCGAGGGTGCCGCTGGGGAAGCAGGGGTCAAGGAAAACCCGGGAGGGCTATGTTCCAGAGTTTTGACGGAATGTCCTCGAATCTCCACCGTCTCAGTTGCAGAAATATCGGGCCAGAGTAAGAGCGCGGATTCCGCTATTTACTTCTTCTCCCAACCACGCCCAGCTCCGCTGCGGAACCCCATGCCTCCCCGTTAACCTCGGACAGGACGCGAACTTTGACGTAGCGACCATGAGTAGTTTTTTCGCAGCGCACGGACTGAGCTTTTCTCGTCTTGGTGAAGCGCGCCTTGGCGGCACAGTCAGTGAAGACAGTGGGTGAATTGCTAACGTAGAACTCGGTGTCGGCAAAGGCCCCGTTCCACCCTCCGTCCTGGCGAGCGAGGTAGCGGAACCCAGTGATCTTGCAGGGGAATCCAAGGTCAATGACCAGTTCATGAGGATGCGCTTTCAGTCCATCAGACCAGCTTGAGTGCCATAGTGTATCTGGCCGGCCGTCGATCGCGAAGGCAGCCTTGCGGTTGTTCGACTGGTTCTCGCTGCTGGCACTGAGCAGTTTCATATCCTCAAAAGGAATCAGGCCCTTTTCCTTTATCCGGTTCATCTTGCGTGCACTGGAAGATTCCTGAGGGCGGGATGTTCCCCACTTGGCCCAGCGATCCCGCTCGTGCCGCTCTCTCGTGCTGTAGGTGCCGGGGCGGGCGGGCTCATGGCTTTCAGTGAGGATTTTCGTCATCGTTGCGATGATCTCCGGGTGATCTGCGGCTATATTGGATGTTTCACTGAGATCTCTCTTGAGATCATAGAGTTCCCACGCCTGTTTATTTCTAATGTAGAGGCCCTTCCATTGCCCGATCCTGACGGCCTGCATGTTTCCGAACTCCCAGTAAAAGTGGGGGTGCAGCTCCTGTTCCGCAGGTCTATTCTCTGCATGGAGCAGGGTCGGCAGGATAGAAATCCCATCAGTGTCACTTGGTACTTTCGCTCCTGTCAGTTCTGCCAGGGTAGCGAGAATATCATACTGGGCGAACATTAGGTCACTGACTTGACCGGGTTGAATTTTCCCTGGCCACTGAACGAGAAATGGGATGCGAAGTCCTCCCTCATAGAGGCTGCCCTTGCCTCCGCGGAATTCCACTCCACTGGTGGGGTTCTTGTTCGGGCTGAAAAACCCTCGCGGGTGTTCAGGACTGCGAAAGCGGTCCTGCCCTCCATTATCTCCAGTGAAGAAAACAATGGTATCTTTGCTCAATTTGAGTTCGGTGAGGAGGTCAACTACCTGACCGAGGTTGTTATCGACCATGGTTACCATGGCAGCGTAGTTCTTCACGTCTTGCGGGATCTTGTCATCCTTGATCCACGACTCATTCCTGTAGTGTTCCCAGGCAGGGTCATCGCTGGGAATATCAAACATGCCGTGGGGTGGGGTGATTGGGAGATAGCAGAAGAAGGGGGCGTCCTTGTTTTCCCGGATGAATTTGAGGCCCTCTTCCATGATGGAGTAATGGGAATAGGTTTTCCCGGTGCGACCACCAGTGTTTCCGGCCAGCTTCACTTCTTCGCTGTTACGGATCAGGTAAGGGGGATAAAACGAATGAGCATGAACTTGATCGTAGTAACCAAAAAAGATATCGAACCCGTGTTTTTCTGGAACACCGGTGGAGTCCCGGCCTCCAGCTCCCCACTTGCCAAATCCTCCGGTTGCGTAACCCTTGTTCTTCAGTAGAGAAGCGATAGTGACTTCATCTGCACGAAGCGGAGTGCCTCCGTCATTCGCTCGAACCGAAGTGTGACCGGCGTGCTTTCCGGTCATAAGGTTACAGCGTAGTGGCGCGCACACGGGAGCGGCAGCAAACGCGTGAGTAAAACGAATACCGTCCTTTGCCATGGCATCGATTCGTGGAGTCTTGATGTAGGGATTTCCCATGTGTGAGAGCTCATAATAGGCAAGTTCGTCCGACATGATGTAGACGATATTAGGCGGTCGGCCGCTGGCAGCCGACACGATGGCCACGCAAATGAGCAGGAGATTGGAGAGGGCGCGCATACCCTGTTATAGGCTCCCGGTGATGACTTGAAAAGGCCTTCCGTGGGATCGATGTTTGACGGACAGGAAGTCAGTCAGCGGTGACCCATGCACTCAAGGTCGAATTGTCGTAAAACAGGAGAGTACGATCGAACGAGAGAAGCCGCTGTCCGGAGGTCTTGAGAAACCGATCCTCTGTAAAGCGCTCGGTCTGGCTTTCAATGGTGCCCTCGGTAATGGTTCCAGTAGCGGTATTAATGAGCGAGAGCTCCTGCTTGTTGCCGTGGTGGACAATTTTCAGGAAATGGCCATTGGGAATCTTCACAAAGATACCGTTCTGGTCACGTCGTGAGCCCGGGCTCTCCGGTAATTCGAGAAACTGTTTTGTCTTCAGGTCGGCGATTGCGATTTTGTGGCGGCCCATTACTAACCGGTCTCCTTCGATTACAATATGTCCATGATGTCCACGGTTGATCTGTGGGGTCAGTTCGAATCGGTAGGAAGAATCATCCGAGCGTCGTAAGATGAGTTTGTTCTGTGAAGTAATCAGGGCATAAGGCCCGTGCATGGAGAGAAGCTGAGCCTGGGTCTCAACAAGTTCCGTAGTCTTTTTTCCGAGGTCGTATCGAAAGACAGCCTGATCTTTGCCGGGATAGTTACGGGCGTCGAAGAAGACAGCACGAGGACCGAAATAGTTACGATGTACTCTGAGCCGGTTAACTAAAATTCCAGCGGCAACCGGGGTGCCCCAGTCCTGATGATTTTCCCGGGAATGAAACTCGTAATCGCGGATCATGCCGTTGTTATTGTTGATCTTGGCTGGAAGATAACGGAACCCACTGATTTTATAATTCTTCCCAAGATTGATATGAATGAAATGAGGATGGGGAATGATTTTTCCGATGCGTGGCTTTTGAGGATCCTTCCATGGGGAGTGCCACCATGTGAGTGGGTCCCCATCGATCAGATTGCGAGGCAGGGCGCGGAGCCCGTTGTTCCTCTCATGCTCCGCTTCAATAGCCCATTCGTCTCTTGGTAGAGGATTGCCTTGCTCGTCGAGAACATGGAGTTCTGCGGCAGAGGCCCAGCCTTGACCGTTGACCTCGGAAAGGGCTGTCAGGCGGATCCAACTCGCGATCCTTTCGGGAAAGCGTACCTCCAGCCATCCATTATCTACGGGCTTGGCAATGTTCGGGGCGGATATTGCGGTCATCATAACCGAATCACGAGTGATCGTGTTTCCCGTAGCAGGATCAAGAATCAGGAGGTGAGGACCATGCCACGACGATGCGTGGAAGACATGTAGTTGTTTTCCATCCCAGTGCGGATCGACCAGATCTCCTTCATCCAAGGTGCGCTGCCAGATTGTTTCCCCAGTTGCGAGATCCAGGACGACCATTTTTCCCCGGCGGTCATGGTACATCAGCTTGCTTTCGAAGAAGAGTGGGTTTCCAAGCGACGTGGGGACCATTGATTCCCATAGAATGCGTCCGGATTTGGCGCTGAAGGCGACGGCCCGGCTGTAGCCACGCCGGTTTCGTCCGTTTTCCACGAGGAGAAGTTTGTCATCGAAGAATGACAGCTGCGCCTTGTGGGCATCCACGAAGCGGCGCCAGTTGATTGACCCACTCGGGCTAAGGTCGATAGACTCAAGGATTCCCCCGGAGAGAATGTAGGCGGACTCTTTCAGGGTTGAAGAGGCAGGAGGAATGGCAATGCGAGCATTGCTCCGGTTGAGTTGCCAGGTGCGTTTAAGGGGAAGCCCAAGAGCACGGGGAGGAGTGTCAATTCTGGCCAGGGGTTTTCCAAGATCATGTCTACGGTCCGGGGCGGGGCTGTCACTTATTACAAATAGCTGGTTCCCCTTGAGAGTGAATGCCAGAGGTCTGGCATTCCCTAGGGACCATGGGCGTTGCTCCAGAACCTTCCCCGTAGCGGCGTCCATTCGGATAAGCTGGCTCCCGGAACCTACATAGACTGAGTTCTCCATCAGCAACGCTCGCCCCAGCACGCCTTCCGGGCTTGGGCTGAACCATCGGGCCTTTCCGGTGTGGACATCCAGTCCCGCCATAACGCCCGCTCCTCTAACGATGAGAAGATCTCCACAAACCCCAATAGCCTCGGTGCCGACGACGAGAGGATTGTCCCAGACGAGAAGGCCGGTCCTCTGATCGAGGGCGAAAATCCGGCCATCATCCCGTGGCATGCAAATGACATTATTTCCGCTGATAATTGGCCGTGTGCCCAAGTTTTCGGAGACGAGACTGGAGTTCTTTCTGCGGTAGTTGTGCGTCCAGTCAACCTGCCCATCGCGGATATCGCAGCGGATGATCATTCCAGCATTGGTATTGCAGTAGACAGCGCCGCGGTGAACCGTGACGGAATTCCCGTACAGGGTATTCTGGGGTGTTGATTTTTGGATGCTTCCGGCCATGTCCATGGCTTTCCCCGAGCTCGCAAGATCTGCAGACCAGCGGGGTTGCTGTTTGTGCAGGTCGAAGTTTATCAGGCTGATGGTGCGGTTCCGGTCGGTGACGTCACCGGGAGTATGCCATTGCAGGTAAAAAAGACTTCCGTCTGCTACTGTTGGATCGCCCATTGGAACACCCTTGGAAAATGGAGAGCTCCCGCGTTCGTAAGAGTAGGCCCAAAGTGGTTTTCCTCCGGCCAACATGAACGCGGCGACACCATCAGGGAGAGAATGAAGTCCCCATCTCGTGTAAATCACACCATTGCTGATCAGCGGCCGGAAGTAGCCGGGATGATATCCAGTTCTCCGATGGAACTCAACAGGATGACGCTGGAGCTGAGACCAGAGTGGGGTGCCGGGGTTCTCGGCGTCGTAGCTGACGAGCAGGTTGCGGCCGCTGGCAAGGACCTGCCCCCCAGATACCTGCAGGTCGATGCCGAAACCGACCGCCGGAGTATCTGTTGGCCATGGAGAAACCGGAGGGAGCTGCAGGACATGCTGGTGCAGGGCCTCGAGGGTGGGGGCTACGCTGTTCAGCGGAGCTGAGCGGTTCTTCAGGAGCTCGCCTCTGATCTCTACGGCCTTGGCGGTCTTTCCCATCCATGGATACATTTTACCTGGGTCGACCACGCCGGCGGAGGCCTCAATCTCGGCGATGGCTCCGAGGAGTCTCAGGGCGGTCCAGAGCCCTGTCTGGGCACTCCCCCTGAGTTCCGGATCCTCGGTGTGGTCGAGGAGTTCCTGAAAACTTCGGAGAGCGGACTCGGGGCGACCTGTCCAGAGGGCGTTGTTAGCCACTGCGAGAAGTTTCCATTGCATGGTGGCGGACCAGGCGAACCGTCGGCTCAGGGACAGGAGCTCTCTCTCGCTCGGAGCTGTGGGGAGTCTTTCCCGCTCAAAAAGATCGTTCTGTAGTTCGCGCAGTGCCCTGAGCTCCAGAGGAGCTTTGCTTTGAAGGTGCAAATCGAGAGCTCGCAGGGGATCGGTGAGCCCGGTCTGGTCCGCCCATGGAACGATCTGAGTGGCTGAGAGAGCTGCAACCCGGTCGACCATGGTGGGGACATCTGCGGGAGAACGGTCAAGTACTATCCTCCAGTAACCATCCGGGTCATCAGGCTCCATGCGAAGGAGTGGCGTTCCCTTGGGAAGAGGATATATAGGGCTGGGAAGCTGCTCGATGGCCTTAAGCTCTGGTTGCATCCATGCCCACAGTTCGCGAGTAGGCGGGTGGGGATGATCAGGATCGTATTCCTCCTTCAATTTTTGGTAGAGAGGAAGAGTGTCGAGCAGGTCCATTCGCCGGTAGTTGTAAGCATGACGAATCCGCCAGTAGAGGTCGTTAGGGTTCTTTCGCAGGAACCGATCGCTGGTTGTGCGGGCTTCGAGATGTCGTCCCTCCAACAGGGCCTTGTCGATGACGCGGGAGACAGCCGAGTGGACGACCTCGGTGTTTGCTGAAATTGCACCAAACTGCTCGAGGGCCATAATCCTGTCCGCCGCAAGATCGATCCACGGATTGGATTTCAGGGGCTGCCCCTCCACCTCGAGAATCGTGGAATAGCAAGCCACTGCGAGGCCCAGCTCGCCAGGGTGAGAGTCGGCGAGTGCAATGAGCAGTCTGTGACCTTCACCCTTGTTCCCCGTCTTGTAACTACTCTGCGCCTTGGCCCAGCGTGGATCAGAGGTCGGAACTCCCTCGGGGGCAGCGAACGTGTGAGCGCTGAGCAGGAGAAGAAAGCAGAGGAGCGATCGCATGCTCTGGCTCATGGTTTTCGGAAAGGAGTAGGGATTCCGTTGGAATCCGTAAGGCGCAGGCGAACCCACCAGCGGTGATCAATGTTCGCGGACTTGACGATGAACCGGTTGGTGCCGGCCACGAGCTTGACCTTAAGCCCCTTGTCTTCCGCGATGCAGTCCTGGCGGTGTTGATAGGGAGCGATTTTCTCTGAGATCTTTTCATCGTTGAGCCATACCCGAAATGCGTCGTCCCCATCGATATCGAGAAACACGTCCCTCTCACTATCCACGTGGATGTCTGCTACAGCATAACCCACCGCGAAGGATCCTGGCGGAGGCAACTGCGAGGACATGGAGAGTTTTCCATCGGTCTGATCTACGATGCCTTCACCCCAGGTAACTTCTCGCTCGATAGGTTTATCGCTCCGGCCCTCGAGGAGCCATATATAGGTCGCCTTGTAGCTTTTCTCGAAATCGAGTTCCTTTTCTGGCTCGTGAACTTCATGGAAGGCCTTGTGCTCCTTGTCGTTGAGGAAGGTGCCGATCACCATCCAGTGGGCAAGGTAGCCCTGAGCAGCCACGACCTCTCCAATCTGATCCTCTGGCGCAAGAGCGCCCAGTGCCGTCGCAGCGGCCGAGCGAAGGATCTCATCGGTGCCAGTGAGAAGCTCTTCAAGAGCGGCCATCGCCGGCCGAAAGTCGGCTTCGCTCCCGGCGTGGGCGAGGACCTCATAGGCAAGTGCTCGAATAGACTCGTTGTTACTGGATAAGGGAGTTTCAAGATAGGAGACCAGCTGGCCCTTCGGAGCATTTACAGCGGGTTGGCGCTTGAGGGCACTGAGGGCGGCCTCGACGACCTGATAATGTTCATCATCGAGGCTCTCCCGTAGTACTTCGTAGTGATTGATCTCCTTGCAGTGAGCGAGGCAGCGAATGCTCAAAGACCGAATCGAGGGCTCTTCATGCCTGAGCTTGGAGCGAAAGAACTCCTCGTGCTCATCAGGGTTCATTATCGCGGAACCGAGAGCGATCAGGCCCGCCTCGATGGTCTCGGTCTGGGTTGCCTCGCTCAGTGCGTTACGAAGAGGAGCGCCAAGTTCCGGGGAGCGCGTCAGGGTTGTGATGAGACGGGCGCCAGTTTTCACCTGCTGCTCGTTCCCGCTCTGAATAAAGGTGGTCAGGCCAGAGGTCACAGCCTTCCACTCCTGATTCTGCAGTGCGCTCAGAATCATTCCGTAATTCAGGTGAGTTTCCTCCAGGTTTGGCAGCAGGTTCAGAAGAATTGGAATTAGCTTCGGATCTTCAATGCTCCGGATCCCCCTCAGGGATTCCCGCATTAAACCGGGGGTCGAGATTTGCGTAGTGAGCCGCGCGTGAGCTTCCGCGTTACCAGTGAAAGCAAGAGCCCTTGAAGTGGCCCGCGCAGTAGAGACCGCAGGCTTCAAGGTCAGTGGTCCGACTACGTTCCAAGCGGCGGCCTTGCGGCGTTTTGCATGAGCTGCTGCGGCATGGCATTTGACGCTCAGGTCTGGGTCCTTCAGAAGGATTTCGATCCAGGTCATGGCAGAATTGCCCCCGTAAGACTCGAGAACTTCAGCGGCCGACGACCGGACGGCAGGGTGCTCGTGGGCGACCCACTTGCCGAATTCAGCCGGATCCACCTTGCCCTCGATATGAGAGAGGGAAAGAAGAGCCTGACCACGGGTCCAAGGGTGCACGTCCTTGGCCCCCAGCAGTGAGCGCACCGGTGCCGCTGCCATCTCAACACGATGTTCCCCAAGGTAGTGAAGGGCTTCGGCCTGTTCAATCCAGCTCTCGCTCTGCAGTTGCTGTATCATCCGCCCCGCCCCTGCGGGGGGAGTAGCCGCCGGGCTCCAGCTGCTGACCTGGACGACCAGGCCAATGCAGATGCTGAGGGAAAGTCGTATCATTGGTAACCTTAGCGAGTGAGGTGGTGCGAGCCCCAGTTCTCCCGGCGCTCGCTTGTCTCGGTCCCGAAGAGGCCGGCTGCTAGCGTTGATAAATCGGTAGATAGCGGTAGGGCACTCCGAGGATGAGAATCGAAAATCCAGTCCCGTAGACCGTGCCGTGGGCCCCACTCCAGCTTCCATCCTGCTGCTGCTTGGAGACGATGGTCGCCGCTATTCTGGGATACCAGGATTGGAAGTCTGACTCGCCGGCCTGATACATGGCTTGGATGGCATAGTAGTGGGAGTAATGAAAACGGGGATAGTTCTTGTCGAACTTGCGATCGGGGTAGGCCTTGAGAAAGGCAAGCCCGCGCTGGGTTGCCTTGTGCCGGAGCTGTCCGCACATGATGAGGGACATGACTCCCGCTGCGGATCTCGCAAATCCAGGCTCACCGCCGCCGGGTTGGTAGCGGAAGCCCCCGCTATCTTCATCCTGACAGGAAAGGACATATTTGGTGGCTTTCTCGATGGTGGCATCAGGGACGGAGATGCCTGCTTCTCTGGCGGAGTTGAGTGCCACTACGTGCATAACCGTCATGGACAGATCGGCATCCCGGGGTTCCGGATTGTAGCGCCAACCACCCTCTGCGTTCTGGGCTCTCAGGATGATGTCGACCGCGCGGCGCAGGCCAGTTTTCAGGCGAGGATTTTTGCTTTGGCCCCAAGCCTCTGAGAGAGCCAGGACCGCGAGCCCGTGCTCATACATTCCGGCATGGTTGTTCGGAGTCCCCATGAATCCACGCTGTTCCCGTCCCTTGTTGATGAGGTAGGAAATGGCCTTCTCCATCAGGCGCCCATATTCTCCGCGGCCGGGGACATAGCCCTTCAGCATAAAGGCCATCAGGCCCACAGATGTTTCGGCCACGGGATTTTGGGAGCCTCCCCAGCTTCCATCGGGGTTCTGGACCCCCGCCTTGGCGAGATAGGCCAACCCCTTTTTAATGGACGCCTCGGCTTCCGGGGTGAGCCTTGCGATTCCAACGGTCTGGGTTGGGGCAGATTCGTCCTGTGCCTCCGCCCCGGTGGGGAATAGAGTTAAACTGAAGAGAGAGGCTGCGGTCAGTGCAGCAGTGGTCGTCGTGCGAAGTGTTCGGGTATTCATTCCTCAAGGGCTTCGTAGTACTCCGCAACCATCTTCCGGAATTCGACTGGAAGGGGCTGCACATAGTTCTGAATAGCGGCAGAGCGTCTGCGCCGAGTGAGAGAATTGTTCGATTGGCGGCTTCGAGCCACAGCGTCCCCCTGAGCGACGGTTGAGGATGTTCCGGCAGCGGAGCTTTCCTGAAGGTCGAGAGGGTTGCCCTGTCCTTGGCCACCGCCCTGACCCTGACCCTGACCGCTTCCTTGGCCTGCTCCAGCACCTGCTCCAGCA
>DIHT01000163.1 GCA_002420305.1 Akkermansiaceae bacterium UBA5689
TAGATTACAGACCGCGGTCTCGTCCTCACTCGTGTTGAGGGTGATCTCCGTGCACAGGTTCGATGAGTGAATCACCCCTACGTGGTCCTGAGGACTGCGCACATTGCAGGGATCTTTAAACGTGATCCATGGGTGCCCTGTCTCAAAGAGCATCTTGAGCATTTTTTTCCAGAGATCGATAGCCTTGACCTTACGACTCCAGATTTTCCCCTCGGCAGCTTTTTCCTCATACTCCTGATAACGCTGTTCGAAGGCTTTCCCGTAGAGATCATGAAGGTCGGGACACTCATTAGCCCTGAGAAGAGTCCAGTCCTCCCTTGCCTCCAGCCGCTTCATGAAGAGATCCGGAATCCAGTTCGCGGTATTCATGTCGTGCGTTCGCCGGCGCTCGTCCCCGGTGTTCACCCGCAGCTCAAGAAAATCTTCGATGTCATTGTGCCAACTCTCGAGGTAAGCGCAGCCTGACCCTCGGCGCTTGCCACCCTGATTAACGGCGACCAGTTGGTCGTTGTGTAATTTGAGGAAGGGTATGACTCCCTGGCTTTCGCCGTTTGTCCCCTGAATGTAGGCACCAGTCCCACGAACGCTTGTCCATGATCCCCCCAGGCCTCCGGCCCACTTGGAAAGGAATGCATTTTCAGAGATTCCTCTTATCATGATGGACTCGATGGAATCATCGACCTTGTAAAGATAGCAGGAAGACAGCTGGGAATGGAGTGTTCCGGAGTTAAAGAGCGTTGGGGTGGAAGAGCAGAACTTCCGGCCCTTGTAGAGCTGGTAAAGTCGAATAACCCAATCCTCTCGATCTTGTTCCTCTGCCTTGAAGAGTCCCATTGAGACACGCATCCAGAAAAATTGAGGAGTTTCGATCCTCCTTGGCTTCGCAGAGGTCTTATCTACTACGAGATAACGATCGTAGAGGGTCTGGATACCCAGGTAATCAAAATCGAGGTCTGCGGAGGGGTCGAATGCATCCGAAAGACGCTCCAAATCGTAGCGCTCAACAAGTTCAGGGCTGATTCTCTTAATTGCGACTCCGTGCTTCAGGTAGCGCCGGAATTGTTCCTGGTGCGCGGCCTTCAATGAGGCAATCCCATCCCGCTGAATCGACCAGTCGAGGACCTCTTCGTAAATATAACTGAGTAGAATCCGCGCAGCAAACTTGGCAAAATCAGCGTCCTTCTCAATCAGCGACTTGGCGTTAAGAATAATGGTTTTCTGCAACTCGCCCTCCGCGATCTCGGCTCCGATCGACCTTCGAAGTTCGAACTCGATCTCTTCCTCGCTGAGACAGAGATTCAACCCAATCATTCCAAATTGAATTCGTTTCTTGAGTTCCGTTCCGTCCCAGAAATCACTCTGCCCGTCCTCCCGCGTCACCACGACCATGGAGTCCTGATTGGGGTCCTCGGTCGCTTCAGCCTGATGGATCTTCCGTACTTCCGCACGCTGGATCCGGTAGGACATGTAGGCCCTCATGACCTCATACTGGCCCTGCCGGCCCAGTTCTTCCTCAACAAGATCCTGCACATCCTCGATATGCACGAAGGCCGAATCTCCTCCCCGAACTCTCTTGGTGACCCCATGAGCAATTCGTGATGCGGGCTCGGGGTCCTTGCGCAGGTCAAGGAAGGCTTTACGGACTGCCGTCTCGATCTTCGTTTCACTCCACGGCACGACGTTTCCATTCCGGCGAATCAGCCGGACCGGCATGAGATGTGGGTCTTCATTGACCAGAATTTCCCCATTCTTCTCGTAACTCCTCGCAAAGAGCAGAGACTTCGCGACGTCGTGCGCATCGTTTTCGATCAGAGCCTTCTCGATAAGGAGGTTCAGATCATTTTGGCTCAGCTTAATCGTGCCCCCACGTTGCACCTGCTGCATGAGGCTTTTGGCAACACTGAAGGCTACGGCCGTGACGAAATTACGATTCTCATCGTTAAAGATCCTTTCCTCCTGCTCCTGCCGCGAAAGAAGAAGATCGGTGAGCGCTTCCCCAATGGTATCGGTCACATCCGCCAAGGAAAATTGCACCTCCCCAGCACCCCGCGTTACAATGATTTCGGGTATTGGAGCACGGTGCTCACTTGCGAGGGACTCCCGCCAGTTGTAGCGCTGACAACTCGTTTCGTCGCCATGCCGATTCGCAATGACTTGCTTCAGTGCGATATCTTCTTCGAGGGTAATGGATCTATACATAAAAGGTCTTTAGTGTGTGAAAGCTCACGTAAGGGTTGGAACGGTTAGCTGGTCTGCTTGGGGAAGCGTGGTAATAAGAGAAAATTTTAGATGTGGCAGCATAGGTAGCTTGGTGACGAAAGAGGTCGCCTGACTTCCTCATCTCCGGGATTCCCGGCTACCCGCTTTCAAATCGTCCTAGAGGTCGTCGTCACTATACCCTGCATGCTCCAGGGCTGAAGATTTCTGGTACTCCGTGACACGACCTTCAAAGAAGTTCTGCTCCTTCTTAATATCCATCATCTCAGCAAGCCAAGGGAAAGGGTTGGAAGCATTCTCGTGGAGAGGATCAAGGCGGCAGTTCACAAGACGCCGGTCACCTATGTAATCGATATACTGCTCAAAGTCGGACGCGTTAAGGCCTACTGCATCCACTGGCAGGCAATCCCGGATAAATTGCTTTTCCAGAGCGACACCCTCCCGCATCGTTTCGCGGAGGTCATTTCGGAATTCCTCGGTCCAGATATCAGGATTTTCTACGACCAGCTCATTGAGAAGCTGCCGCAGAAGCTCGATGTGATTCGACTCGTCCCGAAGGGTGTAGCGGAACATTTGTCCAATGCCGGGAAACTTGTTCTGCCTGTAAAGACTCAGGATCATCCCGAAGAGCCCATAAAATTGAGTTCCTTCCATGACTTGACCGAACATGAACATGTTCTTTGCAAGGGCCTGCTTATTGTCGGTTGTAGTCAGATCGACGTCCCGACGCATGGCTCGGCTGTTGGTCACTAGGAAATTGTTTTTGGCCGTAATCGTAGGAATGTCCTCGAACATGGCTTCGCACTCATGCGGATTGAGGCCCAGAGAAGAAATCATGTAGACCAGTGAATCCGCGTGAATGTTTTCCTCATGGGCATGACGACCAAGGACCATTTTGAGTTCGGGAGCAGTCACCAGCTCACGAACCACATGCATGATATTGTCCCCAACGATCCCCTCTGCCGCCGAAAAGTAGCCGATCCCCATCTTGATGATCCAGCGCTCGACATCGGAGATCTCGTCGGTCCCCCGCCACTGCTCTACGTCTCTTTGCATTGGGATGTCTTCGGGCTCCCAATGGTTGTTTTTCATGGTCTTATAGAGCTCATACGCCCACTGATATTTCAGCGGGAGAATGTTGAAAAACATGGTTTCCTTCCCGTTGATCACGCTTTTGGCAGCGAACGCTTCTTGCGCTTTTTCTTGGTCTAAAACAAAGGATCGATCTCCGATCTGGACTGTGGTGGTTTCTGACAT